>NZ_JBITMC010000006.1:0-320287 GCF_044465805.1 Micromonospora sp. NPDC049497
CACCCACCCGGCGGCTTCGGCCTGGAAGTCCAGGACACCACCTCCACCCCCGCCGGGGACATCGTCGTACACGACGCCACCGTCAACGACCCCGCGTACGCCTTCGCGCTGTCCCGCCTGCCCGGCTTCGACCTGCGGAACACCCCCATCGGCGTGTTCCGCTCGGTCGACCGCCCCTCCTACGACAGCGTCGTGCAGCAACAACTGGCCACCGCCCGAGCCACCATCACCGAAACCCCCGAACAGCAACTCGCCGACCTCCTCAACAGCGGCGACACCTGGACAATCGTCTGAACGTGTCCGTCGTCAGCGCCGCGTGTGAGCGCCATGGGTGGGCGTCCCGCTCGCCGCGACCACGGCGAGCGGGACGCCACCGCGTGAGTCAGCCGCGCGACCACCGTTGGTTGGCGGCGCCGTGGCAGGTCCAGAGCAGCACCCGGGCGGTGTTGCTCGTCGCCGCCCCGGCGACGTCGAGGCAGAGCCCGGACTGCTCGCCGACGACCGTGCCGTCGGCCCGCCAGGTCCACCGCTGGTTGGCCGACCACTGGCAGTCGTAGATGATCGGACGAGACGATGGGTCAGCGCCCCCGGCGGGCGTTGAGCCGGGCGGCCTGGCGCGTCAGGTGGTCGCGCTCGGCGAGGTTGGGGGCCTTGCGGGCCGCCTCGGCGTACAGGCGGGCAGCCCTCGTCAGGTCGCCGTCGCGCTCCTGGAGGTACGCCGCCACCGCCGTGTGGCGGGGGAGTGAGTCGTCCAGCGCCGCGAGCGCCGCCAGCCCGGCGCGCGGTCCGTCAGCCTCCCCGACGGCCACCGCGCGGTTGAGCCGGACGACCGGGCTGTCGGTCAGCCGCGCGAGTTCGTCGTACCACTCGACGACCTGCACCCAGTCGGTCTCCTCGGCGGTGGGCGCGTCGGCGTGCAGTGCCGCGATGGCGGCCTGGGCCTGGAACTCGCCCAGCCGGTCACGGGCCAGGGCCGCCTGCAGGATCTCGACGCCCTCGGCGATCGACGTGGTGTCCCATCGGCGGCGGTCCTGCTCGGCGAGCGGCACCAGGCTGCCGTCGGGCGCGATCCGGGTGGCGCGGCGGGCGTGGTGCAGCAGCATGAGCGCGAGCAGCCCCGCCACCTCGGGGTGGTCGATCGCGGCCGCGAGCTGCCGGGTGAGCCGGACGGCCTCGGCGGCGAGGTCGACATCGCCCGAGTAGCCCTCGTTGAAGACCAGGTAGAGCACGCGCAGCACGGTGGCGACGTCGCCGGGCTGGTCGAACCGTACGTGGGAGACGGTGCGCTTGGCCCGGCTGATGCGCTGCGCCATGGTCGCCTCGGGCACCAGGTACGCCTGGGCGATCTGGCGGGTGGTCAGCCCGCCGACGGCGCGCAGCGTGAGCGCGACCGCGGACGACGGCGTCAGCGACGGGTGGGCGCACAGGAAGTAGAGCTGGAGCGTGTCGTCGACCGCGGGCACCGGCCCGGGCGCCGGCTCCTCGTCGACGAGGTCCTCACGCCGGCGGCGGGCGGCGTCGGACCGGGTCGCGTCGAGGAACCGGCGCCAGGCCACGGTGACCAGCCAGCCCTTCGGGTCCCGCGGCGGGTCGGCCGGCCAGACGCGGATCGCCTCGACCAGGGCGTCCTGCACGGCGTCCTCGGCCGCCGCGAAGTCGGCTCCGCGGCGGACGAGGACACCGAGCACGGTCGGCGTGAGGCTCCGGAGGAGGGCCTCGTCCATCAGGTCACTCCGTGATCGTGGGCGGCGCGGTCAGGAAGGGGCGCACCTCGAGCCACTCGTGCAGCGGCTTCCCGCCCGCCCCCGGCGCGGCCGACAGCTCCCCGGCCAGCTCGAGGGCGCGCTCGTAGCTGTCGACGTCGATCACCATCCAGCCGGCGATGAGGTCCTTGGTCTCGGCGAACGGGCCGTCGGTGACCGGCGGGCGCCCCTCACCGTCGTACCGGACGAATGTCCCCTCGGGGGCGAGGGCCTGACCGTCGACGAACTCGCCGGTCCCCTCGAGCCGGGCCGCGAAGTCGTGCATGTACCGCATGTGCGCCGAGATCTCCTCCGGCGTCCACTGGTCCATGGGCACGTCGTTGACCGGAGTCGGACCGCCGCGGTAGTGCTTGAGCAACAGGTACTTGGCCATGGTGCTTCTCCTCGATGCCGATGCGACCCATTCTGGTCACGCTCACCCCAGGGACGGAGCCGGCCACGGGTTCTCGACATCCCGTCCGCTGATCTCCTGCTGCCTCTGGCCCGACCTTCCCGCTAGTACCACATGCGTCGGTGTACCCCGCCTCGCCAACTACCTTGACAGTCACAGTACCTCGACCATAAGGTGTGTCCTCGGAGGTGCTGATATGGGCACGAGCAAGGTCACATCCGATCTGCTGCGTGGGAACACCGACACAATGATCTTGAAGCTGCTGGCGGAATCGGACCGTTACGGCTACGAGATCGTCAAGTTGATCGCCGAGCGCTCGCAGGGCGAATACGAACTCAAGGAAGCCACGATGTACTCCAGCGTCCGACGCCTGGAGGCGGATGGCGACATCACGTGGTACTGGGGCGACGAATCGCAGGGCGGACGCCGCAAGTACTTCCGGATCACGGACAAGGGCAGAGCGACCTACGCACGCAACAAGACCAACTGGGAGTACGCCAAGCGCGTGCTCGACACATTGCTCTGAGGGGACAAAGCGATGAACGACAAACTGAACGCGTACGTGGACGGCGTCTTCGCCCCCTACGAGGGCGCGAGGAGCGTCACCGAGTTGAAGGCGGACCTCCTCGCGGACCTGCAGGAACGGTTCCGTGAGCTGCGCGCCGAGGGAAAAGACGAGGCGACGGCGTTCGATCTGACCATCGACAGCATCGGCGACATCGAGGAGACGGTGCGAGAGGTGTCGAATCTCTCCCGGGTCCTCGAGCGGCAGATGGTGACGCGGTTCGATGCGAGCGATCTGAAGGAGAGTGACTTCTCGGGCGTCGCAGTGCGGGACGGACGGTTCGAGGCGAGTGCGCTGCGCGGCTCCGACTTCTCGAACGCCGAGATCGCCGGCGCCAAGTTCAAGAGCAGCGATCTGGCGGACACCAACTTCGACGGTGCCCGGGTGAGCGATGCGAACTTCACGACGGCCGATCTGGCGCGCGCCAGCTTCCGGAGGGCGCGCCTGGTCCGCACCGACTTCAGCATGTCGGGGCTCGCTGGAGTCCGGTTCGCCGACGCCGCGCTCACCGATGTCGCGTTCCGCAAGACCGACCTGAGGGGCACCATCCTCGAACGCTGCACCTTCAACGGGGTGGACTTCTCCTACTCCGACCTGCGTGGCCTCAACTTCGACGGAGCCGCCTTCACCAGCGTCACGTTCGACCACGCGGCCCTCGAAGGCATCACGTTCCGGGGCGCGATCCTGCGCGACTGTTCCTTCCGCGCGTCGAGCAGGAAGTACTACAAGGCCCTGCGCACCGTGAACTTCGACGGGGCACGCATGGACAAGCTGACCTACGCCGGCCTCAAGAGCTTCAAGGTCGAGCCGTCCAACGTGATCGTCGAGTAGGGAGACACGGGCATGGACACGTCACCCCTCGCGATTCACGTCAAGGGATTGCACAAGTCCTACCAGAAGCTGCATGTCCTCAAAGGCGTGGACTTCGCGGTGGCCAGCGGGAGCATCTTCGCGCTGCTCGGCTCGAACGGCGCGGGCAAGACCACGGTCGTACGAATCCTCACCACCCTGCTCAAGCCGGATGGTGGCACGGCAAGCGTCGGTGGATTCGACGTTCTGTCCCAGCCGGCGCGGGTCCGGGAATCGATCAGCCTGACCGGGCAGTTCGCCGCGGTCGACGAGATCCTCACCGGCCGGGAGAACCTGGTCATGCTGGCCAGACTGCGGCAGGTGAAGGACCCCCGCCGGGTCGCGGGCGACCTGCTCGAACGATTCGGCCTCGCGGGTGCCGCCGGCCGCAGGGTGTCGGGCTACTCGGGCGGCATGCGCCGCCGCCTCGACATCGCGATGAGCCTCGTCGGAGACCCGCCGATCATCTTCCTCGACGAGCCGACCACCGGACTCGATCCGGAGGCGCGCATCGACGTGTGGCAGGAGATCCAGAATCTCGCGGCCAGCGGGACGACGGTCTTCCTCACCACCCAGTACCTGGAGGAGGCCGAGAAGCTGGCCGACCAGATCGCGATCCTGCACGACGGCACGATCATCGTGTCCGGCACGTTGGCGGAACTGAGAAGGCTGCTCCCTCCCGCCAGGGTGGAGTACGTGGAACGGCAACCCACCCTGGAGGAGATCTTCCTGGCGACTGTCGGAGGCGATGGGACTCCCGGCGGCGACAAGGAGGAGCAGCGATGACCACGCGTGTCCTCAGCGACACGGGCGTGATGCTCGGGCGTTCCCTGCGACACGTCACCCGCAGCACGGACACCATCATCACGGTGACGATCATGCCGATCGCGTTCATGCTGCTGTTCGTCTACGTGTTCGGCGGCGCCATCCAGTCCGGGACCGACAACTACACCACCTATCTGCTGCCCGGCATCCTGCTCATCGCCATCGCGAGCGGCGTCTCCTACACCGCCTTCCGATTGTTCAACGACCTGCAGAGCGGCATCTTCGAACGGTTCCACTCCATGCCGATCGCACGATCGTCCGTGCTGTGGGGACACGTGCTGACGTCTCTGGTGTCCAACGCCATCTCCGTGGTGATCATCGTCCTGGTGGGGCTCCTCATGGGCTTCCGCTCGTCGGCAGGAGTGCTGGCCTGGCTCGCCGTCGCCGGGATCCTGGCGCTGTTCACCCTCACGTTGACGTGGGTGGCGGTGATCGCGGGCCTGGGGGCGTCCTCGACGGACGGCGCCACCGCCTTCTCCTACCCGATCATCTTCCTGCCCTTCGTGAGCTCGGCGTTCGTCCCCACCGACACGATGCCCGGGCCGGTGCGGGCCTTCGCGGAGAACCAACCGGTCACCTCGATCGTCAACACGATCAGGGCGTTGCTGGAGCAGCAGCCGGTCGGCGGCGACATCTGGGTCGCGCTCGGCTGGTGCGTCGGCGTCCTCATCGTCGCCTACGCGTTCGCCATGGTGGCCTACCGGCGCAGAATCGCCTGACAGATCGGAAACGATCCGCCGGCCGGCCGGGAGTACCGCAAGGTGTGAGTAGGTGATCGCCGAAGGCCCGCTGACCGACTGGCCGGCCCCGCGGGTCCCGGCGACCACCGGGTCCGGGCTACGCGATGCGGCGCACCCGGCGGACGGCGAGGTAGAGAAGCAGCACGGCGAGCGCGACGAAGAGGCCGGTCTCGATGCCCTGGAACAGCCAGAACCGGTCCGCCGGTTGGTAGAGCTGCCAGTTGTACGCGCCCGGTTCGACGCCCAGCTCCGCACCGCAGGGCCGGCCGTCCGGGGCGGTCACGCCGGGCGGGCACTGGATGCGGGTGTCTTCCGCCACCAGCGTGCCGTCGGGGTTGCGGACGCCCTGGGCGAGGATCCAGCCGCCCCGCTCCGCCTGCGGTCCGTCGGTCCCGACGATGGGGAAGGTGAGGGTGCGGGCAGGCTGGTAGTGCGGTCGGGCCAGGATCGCCACCGCCGCCCGTACGCCGATGAAGGCGGCCAGGGTGACGCCCATCGCGGGCAGCATCCGCTTCCAGACGGTGCCGGCGACGATGCCGAGGGCCACCGCGAAGAGGGTGTAGCCGATCGGGACCACGCCCTGCAGGTCGAAGACGATCATGCCGAGTCGGCCCTCGCGTGCGGCCTGGGTCAGCGGCTCGACCCACCAGGACATGCCCAGCCCGTAGCCGACCGCCGCGAGGACCGCTGCCGCAGCGACCACCCCGAACTTCACCACCGCCCAGCGGGTGCGGCCGACGCCCTGGGTCCAGACGAACCGGTGCGTGCCCTGCTCCACCTCGCGGGCGACCAGCGGGGCGCCCCAGAAGAGGCCGACCAGCACCGGAAGGGTGAGCAGCAGCACCGCCACCAGGTTCAGGCTGCGGTAGCGGTTGGTGAACCGGTGGAAGCCCGCGTCGCAGGTGTCCCGGATGGTCGCGGCGACATTCGGATCGGCGAGTTGACGTACACAGTCGGCGAGGCCGAGGTCGGCCCAGGTGTTCCGCATCGACAGGCCGATCGGCACCATCAGGGCGGCCAGCGCGGCGAAGCCGAGCAGGGTGAACAGCGCCTGCCTGCGGTGTTGCCGCCAGGTCAACCAGATCATGCCGGCACTCCCCACTCGTCGTGACTGGTCCGCGTGCTGCCGTCGGCGAGGTACGCCAGCACGACGTCCTCCAGGCCGACCTCGCGGACGGTCCAGGCGGGATCGGTGATCGGGCCGTCGGTGCGGACCAGCAGGGTGGACTGCCGGTCGGTGTGGCTGGCGCGGACGACGGCGGCGACGCCCCCGATCGGGCCGCCGTCGTGTCGGGCGCCGATCAACTGCCGGTGCTCCTCGACCAGGTCGTCGACCGCCCCGGCGAGCTGCACCTGGGCGGCGTTGAGCACGATCAGGTAGTCGCAGACCCGCTCCAGGTCGGCCAGCAGGTGCGAGGAGAGCAGGACCGTGGTGCCGGCGTCGGCGACGCTGCCCATCAGCGACTGGAGGAACTCCCGCCGGGCCAGTGGGTCGAGGCTGGCGACCGGCTCATCGAGCAGCAGCAGCCGGGGCCGTTTGGCCAGCGCCAGGGCGAGCGCCACCTGGGCTCGCTGCCCACCGGAGAGCTTCCCGACCGGTCTGTCCGGTGGGATGCCGAGCTGGGCCAGGCGGGTACGGGCCAGTCCCGCGTCCCACCGCCGGTTGAGCCTGCCGCCGGCGACGACCAGTTCGGCGGCGGTGAAGTCCCGGTACAGCGGGGTGTCCTGGGCGACGAAGCCGATGTCGGCCAGGCCCTCCGTGTCGCCGTACGGCGAGCGGCCGAACACGCGTACCGCGCCGGCGTCGGGCTTGAGCAGCCCCACGGTCAGGTGCAGCAGGGTGCTCTTGCCGGCCCCGTTCGGCCCGACCAGCGCGGCGATCCGTCCGGCCGGCAGGTGCAGCGAACAGTCCCGTAACGCCCAGGCGCTGCCGTACCGCTTGCCCAGCCGGTCGGCCTCCACGACCACGTCCATGCTCTGTCCTCTCGTTTCCCTCACGCGGGTTCCTTCTGCTCGGCGTCGTCGGCGAGGGTGGCCCGCATGGTGGTCTCCACCAGGGCGACGACGTCCTCGGCCGTGAGACCGGCGGCCTGCGCCCGGTGCAGCCAGGCCACCAGGGCCTCGCGCAGCTCGGCCTGGTTGGGCAGGGACGCGCCGGCCAGGGTGCGTTGGACGAACGTGCCGACCCCGGGTCGGCCGCCGACCAGTCCCTCGATCTCCAGTTCGCGGTACGCCTTCAACACCGTGTTCGGGTTGATCGCCAGCGACTGCGCGACGTCCCGGACCTTCGGCAACTGGTCGCCCGGCACCAGCAGACCCACGCGGAGGGCCTGCTTCACCTGCTGCACGAGCTGCATGTAGGTGTTCACCTTGGACCGGCTGTCCAGCACAAACTCGATCACTCGAGACGATCCTTCCTGTTGTCCTACGACAGTAGGACTAATAGACAGGATCACGGTGGGCGGAACCTCTGTCAAGGACCCGAACGGGTTGCACGGACGCGGGGCCGCTGCTGTGCCGACAGCAGTGGGGAGCCGGTCGAACACCCGTGGCAGGATCTGCCAGGTGCAGATCGGCATGCTGGGACCGTTCGAGGTTCGTACGGACGGCGGCGCCCTGGCCGACGTGCCGGGCGCGCGGCTGCGCGGGCTGTTGGTCGCCCTCGCGCTCAGACCAGGTCACGTGGTCCCGAAGTCGACACTCGTCGACTGGATCTGGGGCGAACAGCCGCCCTCCGACGCGGCCAACGCCCTGCAACGCCTGGTTTCCCGGCTGCGCAAGGTGCTGCCGGCAGGGCTGGTCGAGGGGCAGACCGACGGCTACCGGTTGACGGTGGAACCCGACGCCGTCGACGCCGTACGGTTCGAACGCCTCGTCGGCCAGGCCCGCGACGACGAGGACCTGCAGCGGGTACGGCGGCTGCGCGAGGCCCTCGCCCTGTGGCGCGGTGCCGCCATGCAGGACGTCGGTCTTCCCGACAGTGCGGCGCTCGACGCGGCGGCCACCCGGCTCGAGCGGCTACGTCTGGCCGCCATCGAGGATCGGTTCGACGTGGAGACCAGGCTCGGCCACGGCGCGGAGCTGGTCGCGGAACTGACCGACCTGGTGGCCGCGCACCCGGTGCGAGAACGGCTCGTCATCGCGCTGATGCGTGCCCTCGCCGCGACCGGTCGCGACACCGAGGCGCTGCTCGTGTACCAGCGCACGAGCGAAACCCTGGCCGACGCGCTGGGCGTCGACCCCTCGCCCGAGCTCTCGGCACTGCACGTCGCGTTGCTGCGGGGCGAGTTGGGACGGCGGGAGGAGAACCGGAAGACCAACCTGCGTGCCGAGCTGAGCAGCTTCGTCGGCAGGGACGAAGCCGTCGCCGCGGTCGGCGCACTCGTCGCCGGACACCGGCTCACCACCCTGATCGGGCCGGGCGGCTCGGGGAAGACCAGGCTGGCCACGGAGACCGCGCGCACGCTGCTGGACGACCTGCCGGACGGCGCCTGGCTGGTGGAGTTGGCCGCCATCGGCGCCGACGGTGACGTGGTGCAGGCGACGCTCGGCGGACTCGGCCTCCGGGACGCCCTGCTCGGCGGGACACCCAACATGGAGCTGGTCGACCGGCTCGTCGCCGCGATCCGCGAGCGGGAGGCGCTGCTGATCCTGGACAACTGCGAGCACGTGATCGAGTCGGCGGCGGCGCTGGCCCATCGACTGCTCGGGGAGTGCCGGCGGCTGCGGATCCTGGCCACGAGCAGGGAACCGCTCGGTATCACCGGCGAGGCGCTGTGGCCGGTCGCGCCGCTGGCCCTGCCGGCCAGGGACGCCCGCCCTGACGAGATCGAGTCCTCGCCCGCCGTCCGGTTGCTGCGGGACCGGGCCGGCGCGGTGCGCAGGGATCTCGTGGTCGACGCCCGCACGTCGTCGACGATGGCGCGTGTCTGCCGGGCGCTGGACGGGATGCCGCTGGCGATCGAACTGGCCGCGGCCAGGCTGCGCACCATGTCCATCGAGCAGCTCGCCAACCGGCTCGACGACCGGTTCCGCCTGCTGACCGGCGGCAGCCGTACCGCGTTGCCCCGGCACCGAACGCTGCGCGCGGTGGTGGATTGGAGCTGGGAACTGCTCACCGACGCCGAACGGACCGTCCTGCGCAGGCTCTCGGTGTTCTCGGGTGGGGCGAGCCTGGAGGCGGCCGAGCGGGTCTGCGCCGGCGACGCGGTCGGGCAGGACGACGTGCTCGAACTGCTCACGTCGCTGGCCGAGAAGTCGCTGCTGGTCGCCGAGGGCGACGGCGCACCGCGCTACCGGATGCTCGGCACGATCAAGGAGTACGCCGCGCACCGGCTCACCGAGGCGGGGGAGTCGGACCTGGCCCGCCACGCGCACCTCGCGTACTTCACCGAACTCGCCGAGACCGCGGAGCCGCAGCTTCGCCGCGCCGAGCAGTTGACCTGGCTCGCCACGCTCAAGGTCGAGCACGACAACATCGGCTCCGCGATGCGCGGTGCGCTCGCGGCCGGCGAGGCGCACGCGGCGATGCGGCTGGCCGCGGGCGCCGGCTGGTACTGGTGGCTCGGCGGCCACCGGACCGAAGGCATGGAGCTGATCACCGCGGCCACGGAAACGTCCGGCGAGGTGACCGACGAGATCCGAGCCACGGTGTACGCGCTGGTCGTGCTGTTCGTGAACTCCGGGCCGGGCGACGAACACCGTGCGGCGGAGTGGATCCACAAGGCGTACCGGTTCAGCCGGCGCAGTCACGGCAGCCACCCGGGGACGGCGCTCGTCGTCCCACTGGAACGCATGTTGCGGGCGCCGGACGCGTTGCTGTCCGCGTGGGAGCCACTGCTCGACGACGAGGACCCCTGGGTACGCGCACTGGCCCGGCTGCACCTCGGCAAGATGCGGATCGTGCTCGGCAAGGACGGGCGGGAAGCGGAGGCGCACCTCGAATTGGCGCTCGCCGAGTTCCGAGCCCTCGGCGAACGGTTCGGGATCTCGTTCGCCCTGACCGAGCTGGCGGAGCTGATCGCCGCGCGCGGCGAGTTCGCCGGTGCGTGCGAGCACTACGAACAGGCGATCGCGGTCGTCGCCGAGGTCGGTGCCATCGAGGACGGCATCCGGATGCGGTCGCGACTGGCTCAGCTGTACTGGCTGCTGGGCGACGAGGACGCCAGCGCGACCGCCATAGCGGAGGCGCAGCGCTGCGCGGAGCGGGTCACGTGGCCGGGCGCGCTGGTGGAGCTGGCTTTCTCGCAGGCCGGACTCGCCCGCTGGCGCGGCGACGCCGAGGAGGCGGCCCGGCAACTCGGCGTCGCGACGACCCTGCTGGGCGACGAAGCCGAGCAGGCGCACATCCGCGCGGGGACGCACGACCTGCTGGGCTACCTCGCCGACGATCTCGGCGAGGCCAGAAGGTACCGCGCCTCGGCCTGCCAGGCGGCGGCCGAGACGGGGCACGCGCCCTCGATCGCGCAGGCCCTCGTCGGGGTCGCGGACCTGGCGCTCCGTGACGAACAGTACGAGCAGGCCGCACGCCTGCTCGCGGCGAGCACCAGCGTGCGCGGTAGGCCGGATCGTTCCCACCCGGATGTGGCCCGGATCGAGCAGACGGTACGGCGCCGCCTCGGCGAAGCGACATTCGCCGAGGCGGCGCGGGAAGGGGCCCGAACGAGTTGGAGTCAGTTGGTCGCGGTCACGCTCGCTTCGTGAACGTGGAGCGCGCCCAGAGGTACCCGACGAGAGCGATACCGACGCACCAGGCGATGGCGGGGATCACGTCGCCGGTGGACGGCGCGCCGTTGAGGAACCCGCGCAGGGTCTCGATGATCGGCGTGAAGGGCTGATACTCCGCGAACTCCCGGAGGCCCGGCCCCATCTTCTCCGCCGGCACGATCGCGCTGCTGAAGAACGGCAGCATGACCAGCGGTACGGAGGCCAGACCCGCCGTTTCCGGAGACTTCGCCGACAGTCCCAGGGCGACCGTGAGCCAGCCGGCCGCGAAACCGAGCAGCACGATGACGCCGATCGCGCCGAGCCAGTCGAGGAGACTCGCCGACGGGCTGAACCCCAGCAGGAAGGCCACCCCGACGAGGGCCGCGATGGCGACCAGGTTGGTCAGCACACTGGCGATGACGTGACCGGCCAACACCGCACCACGCGAGACGTGCATGACTTTGAACCGGTTGATGATGCCCTTCGTCATGTCGGAGTTCACCGCCGTCGCGGTGGCCCCCAGCCCGTAACAGACGGCCAGCAGCATCAGGCCCGGCGTCGCGTAGTCGATGTAGTCGACACCCACGTCGAAGGCGTCTCCGAACATGTACACGAACATCAGCATGAGGATGATCGGCATCAGGACCGCGTTGAACACCGAGGTCGGATTCCGGGCGATGTGTGTGAAGTTGCGACGCAACATGACCATCGAATGGGACTTGGTGCTCATTGTGCGGCCACCTCCGTGGAACGGCCCGTCAGGGCGAGGAAAACGTCATCGAGGTCCGGTGTCTGCACGGTGAGCCCGTCGGCGCTGATCGCGTACTCGTCGAGCCTGTCCAGCAGAGCCCGCAGCGACTGCGTCCCGCCGTCGCTGGGAACCCGCAGGGCCAGTGCCTCGTCGTCCCGCGTGGAGTCGCTGAGGACCCGCGCGGCCGCGTCGAGTTCGGCCACGGTGGTGAACCGGAGCCGGACGTGGGTCCCGGGAATCTGGCGCTTGAGGTCGTCGGGAGTGCCCTGGGCGACCAGGCGGCCCTGATCGAGTACCGCGATCCGGTCGGCGAGCTGATCGGCTTCCTCGAGGTACTGGGTGGTGAGGAAGATGGTCACACCGTCGGCCACCAGGTCACGGATGATCGACCACATCGTGCGACGGCTGCGCGGGTCCAGTCCCGTCGTCGGCTCGTCGAGGAAGATGATCCGCGGGTTGCCGACGAGCGTCATCGCCAGATCCAGCTTCCGGCGCATGCCGCCGGAGTAGGTCGACACCGGCTTCCGCGCCGACTCGACCAGGTCGAACCGCTCCAGCAACTCCGTGACGACCCGCCGGCCGTCCCGGACGGGCACCCGGCTCAGGTCCACCATCAGCTGCAGGTTCTCCTGGCCGGTCAGCAGCTCGTCCACCGCTGCGAACTGGCCGGTGACCCCGATCGCCGCGCGCACCGCCCTGGCCTCGGTCGCGACGTCATGCCCGGCGACGCGCACCGTTCCACCGTCGGCCTTCACCAACGTGGTCAGCACGTTCACCGTCGTCGTCTTACCCGCCCCGTTCGGACCGAGGAGGGAGAAGACCGTGCCCGCGCGGACGTCCAGATCGATGCCGTCGAGCACGACCTTGTCCTTGTAAGCCTTTCGCAGTCCGGAGACCGCGATCGCTGAACTTGTCATGCACCCACCATCGGCGCCCGTCCTGTCACGCACCTGACGCTGCCCTGACACGACCGCTGACACGGTCTGCCACCTCGTTGCGCGGGGCCCGGGACGCTGCGCGGCACACCGTGGCGGAAGCCGATAGGTTGCAGTCCCATGGGCCGAATCCTCTCTGTCAACCTGGCCGTGCCCGAGCGCAGCACGGCGAAGCGGGTCGGCATCACCGGCATCAACAAGCAGCCGGTCGACGGGCCCGTGACGGTCCGTGCGCCCGGCCCGAAGACCACCGGGCTGCACAGCGGTCTGGTGGGCGACCAGATCTTCGACGTCGAGCACCATGGCGGTGACGACCAGGCCGTGTACGCGTACGCCCGGGAGGACTACGACTGGTGGGAGGCCCACCTGGACCGGGTGCTGCCGGGCGGCGTCTTCGGCGAGAACCTCACCACGGCGGGCGTCGACGTGAACGGTGCGGTGATCGGCGAGACCTGGCTCGTCGGTGACAACCTCGTGCTGCAGCCGACGTTCGGGCGTATCCCGTGCGCCACGTTCCAGGCCAAGATGGCGGAGTCGCAGTGGGTGAAGAGGTTCACCCGGGAGAATCGGCCGGGTGCCTACCTGCGGGTCGTCGAGCCGGGAACCGTTCAAGCCGGGGACTCGGTGACCGTGGTGCACCGACCGGCGCACGGCGTGACGATCGCGGCTGCCTTCCGCGCGTACCTGACCGAGCCGGAGTTGCTGCCCGCGCTGGCGGAGATCGAGGGACTGCCCGACGACCTCCGGCACACACTGCGCAGCCGTCTGAGCTGAGTCGGAGAGCGCGAGAGCCGGTGGCCGCTGGGGTGGCGCAGCGGCGGCGATCAGCTTCCCGGCACCGTGTCCGACCCGCCGGGTCGGGGCTCCAGGACCACCACCGCGGTCTCGGAGGACCGGAGCGCCGCGTACGCGTCGAGGTTCGTGTCGATCTCGCCCCAGCGGGTCCACAGCCGCGACCGCTCGTCGCCTGTCGCGGCACGACCGCGTACCAGCCGCTTCTGCCCGCCTGCCAGATCGACGACCGCGTCCGGATGTGTCCGCAGGTTGAGCCACCAGGCGGGCTCACCGTCACCCCAGCCGTTCATCGCCAGTGAGACCAGGTTCGGCCCATCCTCGAAGTACCCGATGATGACGCTGCGCCGCTGGCCGGTGCGGCGCCCGGTGGTGGTCAGCCGTAGCGCGCCCCATCCGTTGCCGCGTGGCCGCCACAGCCCGACCCGACCGCCGCAGACCCGGTACAGGCGTCGGTGCACCCACCAGGCCAGGCGGATGAACCAGCGCGGTGGTAGGCGTGGCTTTCCGGCCCGATTCCCGAGAGACATGACGACCTCCCACTCCTGGCGTGCCATCCTACGAACAGGACGCCAGCCCTCGCGGTCACCAGATCGCGCGCAGGGTCGGCGCGGTCCGGAAGAGGAAGCAGGAACGCGACAGGCGCACGGTATTGACACCCTCACCGGCCAAGAGCAGATTCCTCAGTGGACCCGGCCGGTCGCGGCCGGGGCGTCCCCGTGGAAGGACGATCGCCATGCTGAAGATCAGGTCCACCGGCCGGTCCCGGCTCGTCTCTGGGCTGGCGCTGCTCGCGCCGTCGCTCGTGCTCCTGGCCGGGCCGACGCCGGCGTACGCCGCGGAGACGACCACCCGCATCCTGCGGGTTCCGATGGACCTCTCCGTCGTCCTGCCGTGCGCCAACGGCGGCCTCGGCGAGGTCGTCAACTTCGACGGCACGATCTCCGAGGTGTACCACGTGACCTTCGACGAGGCCGGCGGGTTCCACGTGCACATCGTCGAGACCCAGTCGAACGTGCACGGCATCGGTGCGACGACCGGGGACCGGTACGTCAGCACCCGGGCCAACCTCTTCGTCTACAACCAGGGATCCGGCTCGCTGCCGATCACCTCCACCCAGCAACTGGTGTTCCGGATCGTGGGGCCGGGGCCGGGCAACGACGCGTCCCTCCGCATCACCAACCACACCACTCTCAACGCCGACGGCACCGTCACCGTCGCCTTCGACACGTACACGGCGGAGTGCGAACCCACTTCGCCCTGACGGGTCATTCGCAGCGGTCTTCGGCGCCTCGGCCGTACGGCTCGCAGCAGTCCGGGCGGTGCCGGTAGACCCGCAGGTCGCGGCCGTGCCGGCGGTCGTACCCGGCCGTGATCTCGTAGAGGCACGCCCTCCACACCACGGTCTCGCCGCCGCCGGACACCACCTGTCCGTCGCCCGGCCCGCCGCGCAGCAGCACGTCCACCCTCCGACGGTACGTCTGCCAGGTCCGCGCGACGCCGCGTATGAAAGTCTCGGCCCGAGCGGGCGGAGCTGCCGGGGGACTGCTGGTCTCAGATGTGGTTGAGGAAGAAGTCCCGGACGTCGTCGGCG
Organism: Micromonospora sp. NPDC049497; assembly: GCF_044465805.1. Classification (NCBI taxonomy): domain Bacteria; kingdom Bacillati; phylum Actinomycetota; class Actinomycetes; order Micromonosporales; family Micromonosporaceae; genus Micromonospora; species Micromonospora sp. NPDC049497. Next base: position 14,912 of record NZ_JBITMC010000006.1, read on the forward strand.
AACAGATCGGGCACCTCCATCGCGGCGAAGTGACCGCCGCGATCGAACTCCGACCAGTGCCTGATGTCGTACAGCCGCTCGGCCAGCGGCCGTACCGACTGCGTGATGTCGTACGCGAACACCGCCACGCCGACCGGTACCGGGCACGGCTCGATCCGTCGCGGAGCGTCGCGGTGCAGCCGCGCCGAGGAGGCCGCGGTGGCGGTCAGCCAGTACAGCGAGATGTCGGTGAGCATCCGCTCGTCACTGATCTGCGAGCGAGGGTCCGTCCACTGCGCGAAGCGTTCGGCGATCCAGGCCAGCTGGCCGACCGGCGAGTCGGTCAGCGCGTACCCGATGGTCTGCGGGGTGGTGGCCTGCAGGGCCTGGTACGGCGGGCGATTCGCCATCAGCTTCCGGATCTTGTCCAGCCGGGCTTCGTCCGTCTCGGACAGCTCGACGTCGGCGTCCGGAACCGGCCGGGTCGGCAGGTAGTTGACGTGCACCCCGACGACGTGCTCGGGTGCCACCGCGCCGAGGGCCGTCGAGATTCCCGATCCGAAGTCACCACCCTGCGCGCCATAACGCTCGTATCCGAGGCGGTGCATCAGTTCCGCCCAGGCCCGCGCGACGCGGACGACGTCCCAGCCGCGTTCGTGGGTCGGCCCGGAGAAGCCGTAACCCGGGATGGACGGGATCACCAGATGGAAGTCGCGCGACAGCGGCTCGATCACGTCGAGGAACTCCAGGAACGAACCGGGCCAGCCGTGGGTGAGGATCAGCGCGAGCGCGTCCGGTTTCGAGGACCGGACGTGGACGAAGTGGATGTTCTGGCGATCGATCTCGGTGGTGAAGTGTGGAAGCGCGTTGAGCGCGGCCTCGTGCTCGCGCCAGTCGTATCCGGTGCGCCAGTAGTCGGCCAGTTCCTTGAGCCGCGCCAGCGGGAAGCCGTAGTCCCACCCGGCGTCGGCGACCTCGTTGGGCCAACGGGTGCGGGAGAGCCGGTCGGTCAGCTCGTCGAGGTCGGCCTGGGGGATGTCGATGCGGAACGGCTTGATCATGGTCTCAACTCCAGGTGGCGTCGTTCAGGGACCCATCGTTAGTGCAATAAACGTTAGCGGCACGAACGATACCGTAATCGTTAGTTCCACCAACGATTCGTTAGGCTTGTCACATGGAGACCGCCGCCGAGAAGACACCCGCCAGGTGGGAGAGCCTGCCCAGCTGGCTGCTCGCCCAGACCGCCCACCACGCGCAGCGGCTGGTGGCCGACGGGTTCTCCTCCGTCGGCGCCCGCGGCTACCACTACCGCCTCCTGGCGACACTGAAGGAGTTCGGCCCGGCCAGCCAGGCCGCACTGGGCCGCCGGAGCGGCATCCACCTCAGCGACATGGTCGCGGCGATCAACGAGCTCGCCGATCGCAAGCTCGTCGAGCGCGCCCCGGACCCCTCCGATCGGCGGCGCAACGTCATCTCGCTGACCGCGGCGGGTGGGCGGCACCTGCGGCGACTGGAGAAGCAACTGGCCGAATGCCAGGACGAACTGCTCGCTCCGCTGTCCCCGGAGGAGCGACAGCGGTTGACCGAGCTGCTGGCCAGGCTGTTGGACCACCACAACCGGCGAACCGGCACCCCCGAGGAGCCGCGGCGATGACCGCGAGCGGGTACGTGGCCGGGTGACCGGTCAGTCGGCCAGGCCGGTGCAGGCGGCGCCGTCGATGCTGCACGCCGTGGGAGCCGAGCCGACCGCCGCGCCGTTGACCCGGAACGTCACCCCGACCGATCCGCTGCCCGGCACCTGCCCGGTGCTCCCGGCCGGTACGAACGTCCACACCGCACCGTCACGGCTGGCCTGCGCGCCGTCGACCGAACTGACGTACAGCGACTCCCGCGGCAGGGTGACGACCAGCTTCCACTGGGGCACCGGCACCTGCCCGGGATTGCTGATCGTCACGGCGGCGCCGTAGCTGAGCAGAGCCCGCTCCGGGATGGCGAAGTCGGCGCGCAGGGCGGCCGGCGTGGGAGCGGCCGGCGTGGGAGCGGCCGCCGAGGCGGTCGGTGACGGCGCGCTGGCGGACGGCCCGGCGGTGGGCTCGGCCACCGTGGCCGCTGCGGCTGTCGGGAGCGCGGACGGCGTCGCGTCGGTGGCCGCCGGTTGTGCCTGTCCGCCCGAGGGACCCACCGACGGTGTGCCCACCTCGTCCGCGGGCGGCGGCGGGTCGAGGGCCACCGGTGGCGGCCCTTCCGACGTGCGCGGGGCGCCGATGACGGCGAAGGCCATCGCGACCAGCAGCCCGGCCGCGGCGACCAGGGCCACCCAGGTGGCCCGCGAGCCGCGGCCTCGACCGGGGAGCGCCCGCCGTACGGCCCGGGCGATCGCCACGATCCGGTCCAGCACGATGACCGCCGCGGTACGCCGTGGTTGGGGCGGTGTTGCCGGCACTGCCTTCCTCCCCCTCCGGTGGTGTCAGCGCACGGTGCTGTCGTGGTCGCTGGTGAGCGAGTCGGGGGCACGCATGCGCCAGGCGTCGGTGACGAGTTCCTCGAGACGATCGACGCTCACCGGCGTCAACCGCAGCATGACCAGGGGGAACCCGTCGTACGCGGGCGTGGTGAAGAAAAGCTCGGGCTCACCGAGGAGTAGCGCCTGTTTCTCCGCCTCGTCGCCGACGTACAGCACCGCGACGTCGGTCCGGATGAGGCGTGGCATTCCGGGCCGGCGCTCGGGGTAGGACCAGACGAAGCCCTGGCCGGCGACTCGGAAGTCGAAACCGTCGCTCTCGATCTCCACCACGTGAGGCAGCGCGAGCGCCAGCTGACGGACATCGTCGGCGTCAGCCATCGAGATCGCTCCACGGCACCGCCCGCTGCATCGGTACAGCCTAACGGGCCACTCAACCCTGGTCGGTCGGGCGGTGCCGGGCCGGGGGATCGGCAGTCGCGTCGGCCAGGGTGGCGCCGAGTGCGGTTCGCCAGTAGAGCACCTCGCGTCCCGAACGCCGCTTGGTCACCACCCCGGAATCGAGCAGCACCCGGAGATGGTCGCTGACCGACCCCAGGGACAGCCCGGTGAGGGCCGCCAGGTGCGACGTGCTCACCGGTGTGCCGAGCAGCCGGAGGATGGCCGCCCGGTTCGGGCCGATCAGCCGGTCCAGCCCGTCCGGCGCCGGCCAGGGCGGCGCCGGCCAGGATGCCGCGGGCCGGATAGACCATGCCGAAGCGCGTGGGCTGGTCCCACACCACCCAGCCACGGACGCAGTGCGCGGGGACGAACACCAACTGCTCGGCCCGCGCACACCAGCTCCGCGCTGGCCCTCGGCTCGCTGACCTACGCCGTGACCGGTTCGGCGACGCTGACCGCGCTGAGCATGTTCGGCGCACCCCTGGCCGGTGTGCTGGGCAACTTCACCCTGCTCTCCGTCGCGGACAGCCTGCCGCCGCGCCGGGCGTTGACCCTCGCCGCGCTGGTCGCGCTCGCCGGCACGGCGATCCAGGCTGTCCCGGAGCTGCCGATCGGAGTCCGGCTCGCCGTCGTCCTGCTCGTCGCCTACGTCAAGTCGATCACCGGTGGCGCCCGCTGGTCGCTGCTCAACGACATCCTGCCGCCCGGGGCGTACGTGCTGGCCCGATCGACGATGAACGCCAGCGTCGGCGGGATGCAGATCGCCGGATTCGGGGTGGGTGGGCTGCTGCTGGTCTGGCTCGACCCGTACCAGGTGTTCCTGATCGCGACCGCGCTGCGGGCGCTGGCGGCCGCGATGACGTGGTTCGACCTGCGGGAGCGGCCGGCCCGGACCGGCGCGCGGGCCTCGACGGCCCGGACCCTACGGGTCAACCGGGATCTGTGGGCGGACCGCGGACGCCGGTCGCTCTACCTCAACCTGTGGCTGCCCAACGGACTGGTCGTCGGCTGCGAAGCGCTGTTCCTGCCGTACGCGGGGGACCGGGCCGGTTTCCTCTTCGCCGCCGGCGCGCTCGGCATGCTGGCCGGCGACGTGCTGGTGGGGCGGTTCCTGTCGCCGGCCGCGCGCCGGCGGTGCGTCCTGCCGCTGCGAGTCCTGCTGCCCCTGCCGTACGTCGCCTTTCTGCTGCACCCGGACCTTCCGGTGGCGATGCTGCTCGCGCTGGTCGCCTCGGTCGGTTTCGCGGCCTCACTGCCGTTGCAGGAATGGCTGATCGACCGGTCGCCGCCGGAGTCGCACGGTCAGGCGCTCGGCCTGCACCAGAACGGGATGATGGCCGGGCAGGCGGTCTGCGCGGCACTCGCCGGAGTGGTCGCCGACGTGCTGCCGACGCACCGGGCGGTGGCGCTGCTGGCCTGCCTGTCGCTGGCGATGACGCTGCTGCTCACACGGAGCCTGCGGTACGCCCGACCGGCACCGCCGCCAGCCGCGGACACCGTGCCGGATCGGAAGGGAGCCGTGGCCCCTCGCGCGAGTCGACGGGTGGCGTGACCCGGCACCACGGGTGACTCCCCGAGGCGGCCACCGCACCCCGGACGGCCGGTTCAGCGGTCTCGTTCCGGCAGGTGACCGCCGTGGTGGTCGAGTTTGGCGCGGAGTGTTCCGGCGAAGCCTTCGGCGGTGGCGAGTTTCTCGCGCAGCGCGGTGACGCGGGTGGTGGCGGCGGTGTGGAACATGTCGAGCCGGTCGAGCAGGGCGGCCCGGTCGGTGCCGGTGGTGGTGTCGAGGGCGTCGAGGAGGGCGAGGAGGTCGCGCATCTCGTCGAGGGTGAAGCCGAGGGGCTTCATGCGTTTGACCACGGCGAGGCGGTCGAGGTCGGGTTCGGTGTAGAGGCGGAAGCCGCCCTCGCTGCGCGCGGAGGGGACGATGAGGCCGGCTTCCTCGTAGTGGCGGATGGTGCGGATGCTCAGCCCGACCCGTTCGGCTGCCTCGCCGATCTGCATGAGCCGGCCGGTGACCGGGCCGGAGGCGTGCCGCTCCGGCCCGGTGTCGCGGCTGGTGGCGGCCATCAGTGGCCGACGCCGAGTTGGCCGGCGAGGGTGTCGTGGATGCGGGCGCTGGGCTTGTTCAGCTCGATGATCTCGACGGTCTTGCCCCGGTTGGCGTACCGGGTGGTGATCGCGTCGAGGGCGGCCACGGAGGAGGCGTCCCAGACGTGGGCGTGGGTCATGTCGATCACCACCGTGTCAGGGTCGCCCGCGTAGTCGAACTGGCTGACGAGGTCGTTGCTGGAGGCGAAGAACAGCTCACCGTGCACGGAGTAGATCCGGGTGCCGCCGTCGGGGTCCAGGACGCTGGTGACCTCGACGAGGTGGGCGACCCGCCGCGCGAAGATGACCATGGCGGTGAGCACGCCGGCGACGACGCCGACGGCGAGGTTGTGGGTCGCCAGGGTGGTGGCGACGGTGGCCAGCATGACGATCGTCTCGCCGTACGGCATCCGCTTGAGCGTGGCCGGGGCGACGGAGTGCCAGTCGAACGTCGACACCGCCACGATGATCATCACGGCGACCAGGGCGGCCATCGGGATCACCGCGACCACGTCGCCGAGGGCGACGACGAGGATCAGCAGGAACACGCCGGCCAGGAACGTCGACAGCCGGGTACGGGCACCGGAGGCTTTCACGTTGATCATCGTTTGGCCGATCATGGCGCAGCCGCCCATGCCGCCGAAGAACCCGGTGACGATGTTGGCCACGCCCTGACCCCAGGACTCGCGAGTCTTGCTGGACGAGGTGTCGGTGATGTCGTCGACCAGCTTCGCGGTCATCAACGACTCCATCAGCCCGACCAGCGCGATCCCGAGGGCGTACGGGGCGATCAGGGTGAGGGTGTCCATGGTCCAGGGGATCTGCGGCAGGCCGAGGGTGGGCAGGCTGTCCGGCAGGGCCCCCTCGTCACCGACGGTCGGCACGGCTACCCCGACGGCCACGGTGACCACGGTCAGCGCCACGATGGCGACCAGCGGCGCCGGGACCGCGCGGGTGAGCCGGGGGAGTCCGACCATGATCGCGAGGGCGACGGCGACGAGCGGGTAGACCAGCCACGGCACGCCGAGCAGGTGCGGCACCTGGGCGGCGAAGATCAGGATCGCGAGGGCGTTGACGAAGCCGACCATGACGCTGCGCGGGATGAACCGCATCAGCTTCGCCACGCCGAGCGCCGCCAGGAGGATCTGGATGGCGCCGCCGAGGATCACCGCCGCGATCAGGTGGTCCAGCCCGTGCTCCTTCGCCAGCGGCGCGACCACGAGGGCGATCGCGCCGGTCGCGGCGGAGATCATCGCCGGCCGGCCACCGCAGATCGCGATGGTCACGGCCATGGTGAACGAGGCGAACAGCCCCACGCGCGGGTCGACCCCGGCCAGGATCGAGAAGGAGATCGCCTCCGGGATCAGCGCCAGGGCGACGACCAGGCCGGCGAGGACCTCGGTGCGGAACACCTTCGGCGACAGCCAGGACGGACGGGACGGGCGCGGCCGGGAGACCGCGGACAGCACAGAAGACATACAGCCATTTCCACTCGGGCGCCTCGCGGACGCGCACAGTTCCCGCCCCGAACAGGGCAGACCACCTGCTCACGGCCCGGCGGCGGCCGGCTCTGGCGCTAGACCCCGGCGGGCGTCTTCGTCTGAGCAGCAACACGGTCGGGGGAGAGGGGCACCCCGTCCCGCCGACGACTGCGATCGAACCCTACCCTCCCGTGAGGGTAGGGTTCGCAGCCCGTGATGATCATCACGGGCGGCGGTGACAAGGCGCGAGTCCCCTGCGAGGGCATGTCCGTGAACCCGGGAGCCTCCCGTGGCCACTGTCAGGATGGCGCGGAGCCGGTCACGCCGACGGCGGCGGACCCGGGCACTCCGTCCGGTGGGAACGGCATCGGTCAGCGGCGGCCACGCCGCGCGTTCCTGGGTCGCAGCGTGTTGCAGACGTCGACGACACCGGGGACGTCCCAGGCCAGTTCCCCGGCGACCTGTCGTGCGTCCGTGCCGCTCACCAGCCCGGAGAGGATGACGACCCGGTTCTGCACGGAGACGCTGATCTGCTGCCGTCGCGTGGTCCAGTCGATGCTCAATCGCTGCGCGACCAGCGCCTCGATGCGCAGATCCCCGCTGTCCGGCTCGGCCTGGTCGCCAGTGCCGGCGAGCCAGTCGTCGTCCGGCAGTGGCCATGGCATGGACACGGCGATCTCCTTGTCTCGATCAGGAACCGGAGCGCGGTCCGGCCGTCGTGGCGTCGGCGGCCGTGGAGGTGCACAGCACGCGCTCGGACAGGCCGCTGAGGGCGTCGTCACGGCTGTCGAAGATCGGGAAGGCCCCGTCCAGGCGCATGGTGTGCAGCACGGTGCGGATGAACCGCGACGGCGCGGCGAGGCACAGCGTGACACCGCGCTCGCGGGCGTCGCGGTGGGCACGCACGAGCAGGCCGAGGCCGGTGGAGTCGATGACGTGTACGCGGCTCAGGTCGACCACGACGTGTCCGCCCATCTCGGCCGCATGACGCAGCGCGGCGCGCAGGGTGTCGCCGGTGTCGAGGTCGATGTCACCGGTGACGGTGACGACGGTCGCGTCGTCGAGGTGGTCGATGCCGAGGATGCCGCCGGGACCGTGGCTGTCGCACGACGCGTGCGCGCGACCGGAGGGGGGCAGCAGGCTGCAGCTCGGGCAACGGTGCGGGCCGGTGGCGAACGGGGAGCCGCTCCAGCCGTGCTCCGACACGAGGGTCCAGACGACCTCGGCGTCGGGGAGCACGCACGCGGTGGCCGTGACGGTGTCGCCGCAGGTGTCGCAGATCAGTGTCATCAGGTGGTCGTCCGGGACGACAGTCATGCTGCTGGTCCTTCCTGTGTCCGGTGTCTGGCCGGCCATGGTTGACGTCAGTGACGAGTGGTCACGGATGCCCGGCCCTGGGCGGTCGGCGCGGGCCGGTCTGGTCGGGGGTCGTGTCCCGCCGCCGGGACGTCCGGCGGCGTCGGCGACGGTTCGGTGACGATCGGTAGGACCTGGTCCAGGCGGGCGGTGTGCAGGATGCGCCGGATGCGGGGATTCGGGTCGCGCACGACGAGGACCCCGTCGGTACGGGCCAGCCGCCGGTGCACGTCGAGCAGCAGGCCGATGGCGGCGGCGTCGATGTGCCGGCAACCCGACAGGTCGACCACGACCCGCTGGGGTTGCAGGGCAAGGAGTCGATCGAACACGGCTCCGGCCTCCGGCAGGCACGCCAGGTCGAGCTGCGTGATGCACACCTCAACCAGCGGCAGCGCGCACGGCGTGGGTCCCAGTGGCCCTGTCACGGTCGTACCCCTTCCCTCGCCGACCTGGTCGCCCGCCACCGTGCCGGGCGGGCTTGGCGGTCACCGCGCGGATCTGTGACAGTTGAGTGACAAATCCCCAGGCCGGCGGACACGATTGGCGACGGGGCCGGTGACCTGGGGATGATGCCTGTTATGACGGCCGTACTGGTGATCGAGGACGACGACCGGATCCGCCTGGCGCTGCTGCTCGCACTCGAGGACGAGGGGTACGACGCTCTGGGTGCGGCCACCGCCGAGGAGGGCCTGCGCGCCCAGCGCCGCGACCCGGCCGACTACGTACTGGTCGACCTGATGCTGCCCGGCCTCGACGGCTTCGAGTGCATCCGGCAGCTCCGCCGTGACGACGACGTGCCGATCGTGGTGGTGAGCGCCCGCGACGACACCCACGACATCGTCGCCGCCCTCGAAGCCGGCGCCGACGACTACCTCGTCAAACCGGTGGCGATCAAGGAACTGACCGCGCGGCTGCGCGCCCTGCGCCGCCGAGCCCGTACCGGCGTCGTGGGACCGGCACCGGATGCGGTGCCCGTGCTGGCCTTCGGCGAGTTGGAGATCAGCCCCGACGCGGGCGAGGTACGCCGTGCCGGCCAGCCCGTCGCGGTGACCCGCACGGAGTTCCGGTTGCTGTGCGAGCTGGCCGAGCACGCGGGCCGGGTGCTGTCGCGCCAGCAGTTGCTGCAACGGGTATGGGGGTACGACAGCGGAGACGAGCGCCTGGTCGACGTGCACGTCGGCCGGTTGCGGCAGAAGATCGAGCCAGACCCGGCAACCCCCCGGCACCTGGTCACCCTGCGGGGTCTGGGCTACAAACTCCAGCGATGAGACGCCTCGGACTGCGTACCCGGGTCATCGCCGCGTTCGCCGTCGGCGCGCTCCTGCTCGCCGCGTCGATGGCCCTGGTCTCCTACGAGCTGACCCGCCGCTCCCTGATTGACGAGCGGGAGCGCACCGCCCTGCGCGCCGCCTACTTCGACGCGACCGTCGTCCGTGCCGGGATCGACACCGACACTCCCGACGTCGTGGAGGTGCTCCGGTCGCTGGACACGGGGGGCGGTCGCCGCCCCGTGCTCCACCTGAACGGCGAGTGGTACGGCCGCAACGCCGACCCTGGCATCACCACCGCCATCCCCGCCGACCTGCGTCGGGTCGTCGCCTCCGGGGAGCCGGCAGTGCAGCGCGTACTCGTCGATGGTCAGCCCGCCCTGGTGGTCGGCGTGCCCCTGTCCCCGACAGCGACGTTCTTCGAGGTCAACTCCCTGCGTGAGTTGGAGCAGACGTTCGACGTTCTGGCCCTCGCGCTGACCACCGTCGCGGTCCTGGTCGCCGGATCCGGCGCCGCCCTCGGGTGGTACGCCACCCGGCACGGGCTGCGCCCGCTGACCGCGGTCGCCGACGCGGCGGAGAAGATCGCCGCCGGCGACTTCACCGCACGGCTCGACCCGGCGACCGACCCCGACCTGACCCGCCTCTCCTCCTCGTTCAACCAGATGGTCGACCGGCTTGCCCACCGCATCGAGCGCGATCGCCGCTTCGCCGCCGACGTCAGCCATGAACTGCGCTCGCCTCTGCAGACCCTCGCCGCGGCGGCCAGCGTCCTGGCCCGCCGCCGGGAACACCAGGACGAACGAACCGCCATCGCGGCCGGGCTCGTCGCCGACGAGATCGACCGTTTTCAGCGGCTGGTCAACGACCTGATCGACCTGGCCCGCAGCGACCAGCCCGCCCACCGGGCTCCGGTGGACGTGGTGGCGCTGGCGCGGGACGCCTGCCACACCCTCGACCTGCCCGCCTCGCTCGTCCGCCTCGCACCGGACGTGCCCGCGACGTGGCAGGTCGAACGGCGGCGTGTCGCACAGATCCTGGTGAATCTGCTCGACAACGCGGTGACCTACGGGGGTGGCCCGACGACCCTCCTGCTCAGCCGGGACGGTGGCGTCGGCGTCATCGAGGTCGAGGACGACGGCCCGGGCGTGCCCGTCGAGGACCGCGAGGTGATCTTCGACCGTTTCGTCCGGGGGCGGGCCGCCCACACCCGTGGTGCCGGTGACGGCACCGGGCTCGGCCTCGCGCTGGTCGCCCAGCACGCCGCCGCGCACACCGGGCACGTCACCGTCACCGACCGCCCCGGCGGAGGCGCCCGGTTCCGAGTCACCCTGCCGGAAAGCCTGACATGAACCACCACCGTCTCGTCGCACTGGCGCTGGCCGCGTTGCTGGCCGGCTGCGGCATCCCCACCGAGGACACGGCCCGTAGGGTGCAGCCGCCGAGGGGCCCGTTCCAGAGTTCTGCCCCCGCCGACACGGCGGAACCGGCCGGCCCTGCCGTCGAGACCCTCTGCCTGGTCCGCGACAACCGCATCATCCCCGTGGTCCGGCGTGTCGACCGTCCGCCGACGGCCGACGACCACCTGAAGGATCTGCTCGCCGGGCCCACCGAGGCCGAGCGCGACACCGGTCTGACCAGTGCCCTGGCGGGAGCGGTCAACGCCGCCGGTACGACAGTGACCGGCATGCAGGCCCAGGTCGCGGTCGAGGCACCCGACGAGGCCGCCGGCCGCAGCGACGAGGTTCTCGCCTTCGGGCAGATCGTCTGCACCCTCACCAGTCGCGACGACGTCACCACCGTGGCGTTCCTTCGCGACGGCAGACCACTCGGCGTGCCCCGCGCCGACGGCTCACTGTCCGAACAACCGCTCGTCCGCGCCGACTACGCCCCGCTGATCGCCCCACGGTGACCTGCTCACATCGGCCCTTCGGTCCTCACCGGATCAGGGTGGCGCGACGTGCGGTGACGGCCACGACGATCAGTCCGGCGGCGCCCCAGGCGGCGAGCACACCCAGATCACCCCAGGCCGGAGCGGACCCGGCCGTACCTGCGAGGGTGTCGTCCAGGGCGTGGACGAGGTGTGTGAGGGGCAGGACGTCGCCGACGGTCGCCAGCACGGCGGGCATCTGGGCGCCGACCACGAACACGTCGGAGATGAAGCCGAGGGGCAGCAGCGTGCCGAGCGCCACCGCGGTGACGGTCTGGCCCCGGCGGACCAGCCCGAGCAGGGCGAACCCGAGGGCACCGAAGCAGCCGGTACCGATCGCGAGGACCGCCACGAGGGCCGGCAGCCGCGCGGGTCGCACGTCGACGCCGTACCCGGTCACCGCCACGGTCGTGCTCAGGGCCGCGATCGTCGCGACCACCGCACCCATCGCCCCGACCCGCCCGGCGACGTACGCCCACTCCGGCATCGGTGTGCCGCGCATCCGCCGCAGGACACCCCTTTCACGCGCCTCGGCGACCCCGCTCGGGATGGTGACGAAACAGACGATCGCCACTCCGTACGCCGTCATGGCGGGAAGCATCACCTGGGCGGCCTCCGTCCGTCCGTCCCCGGACCCGGCCATGAGGGCCGGCAGCAGCGCCACCAGCAGCACGGGGAAGACCACCGCGAAGAACACGCCCGTGCCGTCGCGGCTGAGGACCCGCAGCGCGTAGCCCACCTGGACGGCCACCGACGCCCACGGCGTGGGCCGCCCCCGCGCCAGGCTGCGGGGGAGCACCTCGGACGCGGTCGACGTCGACAGCCCACCACGTACCAGGGCCGGCGAGCGTCCGTCACCGGTCGGGGCCCACCGGAAACGCCGGCGGGCGACCGCCAGCGCGGCGACCGTCCACAGAGCCAGCACGGCGAGATGATCGCCGGCGAAGCCGTTACCGGGCAGGAACGGGTTGAACGCGTCGGCGAGCGCGTTGGCGAAGTGCTTGAGCGGGAAGACCCAGCCGACGGTCTCCAGCCAGGTGGGTGTGCGTTCGCTGATCGTGAAGACGTCCGAGATGACGGCCAACGGGATCAGGATTCCGTTGGTGAACGCCTGCGCCGCCGTCGAGCTGCGGACGAGCGACACCACCGCGACACCCAGCGCCGCGAAACACGCCACGCCGAGCAGCACGGTGACGGTGGCGGCGAGCGCGGTGCGCCCGATGAGCTGGACGTCGTACGCGAGGACGCCGAGCCCGATGACGAGCACGGCGGCGAGCAGCGCGAAGACCGCCGCGGCGCAGACCCGCGCGGCGAGCACCGCCCACGGCGGCACCGGGGTCCCGCGCAACCGCAGGAGCACGCCGCGTTCGCGCAACAGGGCGGTGTCGACCGCGAGTACGCAGAACGCTGCTTCGGCGACGCCGAAGACGGCGAGGACGGGGGTGAAGAACTGCGCCACCCGGACGCCCTGGCGTGGCTCGACGATCTCGTTGCCGAACAGCGCGCCGATGATGACGAGGAACAGAACCGGCAGACCGAGGGTGAAGAGCGCGGCCACCGGCGTACGCAGGAACGCCCGTACGCCGTGCGCCGCGAGGACCGCCACGAGTTTCCACGTGCCCGGGCGGCGCCGGGTCACCGGCGGCGGCGAGGTGGCCACCGGCGGCGGGTCGAGTTGGGTGGTCATCGCGTGCCCTCCTCCACGAGCCGCAGGTACACGTCCTCCAGGCTGGGCCGGGTCAGGGTGAGGTCCGGCAGGTCGACGCCGTGGTCCAGAGCCCAGCCGGTGAGGGCGTTCGCGTCCCTCGTGGGCGAGGTGGTGCGGAACTCGACCACGTCGCCGACGACGGCGAGGTGGCCGTCGAGCCGGGGGAGGTCCGCCGAGGCGAGCCCGGTCGGCAGCCGGAAGCGAAGGACGCTGCCGGCGTCCGTCGTCAGGGCGTCGGGGCGGCCGGTGACGAGCAGGCGTCCACCGCGCAGCACGGCGACCCGGTCGGCGAGGCGCTGAGCCTCCTCGATGTAGTGGGTGGTGAGGAGGATCGTGGTTCCCAACTTCCGCAGTCCGGCGACCAGGTCCCACGCGCGATGGCGGGCGGACGGGTCGAAACCGGTGGTGGGCTCGTCGAGGAACAGCACCTCGGGGCAACCGATCAGCCCCAGTGCCAGGTCGAGGCGACGGCGTTGCCCGCCGGACAGGGTCTTGATCCGAGCTCTGCTCTTGTCGGCCAGGCCGACCAGCTCCAGCACCTGGTCCGGGTCGTGCACCCGTGGATACAGGCGGGCGTGCAGGCGGGCCGTCTCCCGGACCGTGAAGTCCTCCTCGAACCCCGCGCTCTGCAGGACGATGCCGATACGTTCACGGTAGGCGCGGCGGCCCTGCGCCGGGTCGTACCCGAGAACCGACACCCGTCCGCCGCTACGGTCCCGGTATCCCTCCAGGATCTCCACCGTGGTGGTCTTGCCGGCACCGTTCGGGCCGAGCAGTGCCAGGACCTCGCCCTGTTCCACCGTGAAGCTGACGTCGTCGACCGCTCGCAGGGCGCCGTAGTCCTTGCACAGCCCTTCGACCTCGATGACCGCCATGACGGTCTCCTCCCGCTGGATCCACCACCCCAGTGGAAGCCACTCCCCGGCCGCCGGGGCAGGGCCGTAGTGCCCGTTCCGACGGGCCGGCCCGGCCCGGCGACAGCGCACCGTGAAGCCGGGACCTTCGCCCTGACAACGCCCGTCCGGTGCGCCGGGACGGGCCGGTCCCGGCAGTTCCGGGGCGCCGGCCGGCGGTGCTGGTCGTCGCGGTGGCCGGGCTGGCCACGGCGATCGCGTCCGCCTCGCTGGTGGGCCCGTTGGTGCTGGATCTGATGCGGTACCGCACCTCGCCGACGACCCCTCAACCAGTTGCTCGGCAGCGACGCGGCGGCGCTGTTCGCCGTGGCTCCGCTCGCCGTGGTCGCGGCCGTGCTGGTGGCTCGGCGTCAGGTGGCAGGCGCCGTGCTCGCCACCGGCGTCGGCGTGTTCGCCCTGTACACGCACGCGCAGGTGATCGTCGGTCAGGAGTATCTGCGGCTACCGGGCAACGTGGAGCGGTTCTTCCCGCTGCTTCTCGCCGTCTTCCTGCTGGCCGAGGCGACCCTGGTCCTCGGGTGGCGGGCGGTGCCCGCCGACCTGCCGGCGCCCCCGCGCCGGGTGGAGCGCGTCGCCGGCGGTGTGCTCGTGGCGGTCGCGGTCCTCCTGGTGTTCGGTCTGCACCTGCGGCCGATGCTCGTCGCCTGGTCCGACGCCGCGTCCCTGACCGAGTACGCGTCGAGCCCGACACCGTTCTGGCTGGTCAAGCTCATGGACCTGGGCATCGTCGTCCCCGTCGCGACCGTCACCGGGATCGGCTTGCTGCGCCGGGCGGCATGGGCCCGGCGGTTCGCGTACCCACTGCTCACCGCCTGCACCCTCCTCGGCGTGTCCGTCACGGCGATGGGCGTGGTGATGAACCTGCGATCCGATCCGGACGCCTCCCTCGTGCTGACCGCGGGCTTCGCGGCGTTCACCGTCGCCTTCGCCGCGCTGACGGCGGCGCTGTACCGGCCGCTGTTCGGCCCTGCGGGGACCTGCCAAGCGCAGCAGGTCCGGCCGGGCGGGAACGGTCTTGAGGCCGGCGACCGGTCCGCTGATCGCGCTCAGTCACGATGAGCTACATCCTCGCTATGTGGCGGACGGTGACCGCGGCTCCGCCCTCCCGCATGGGTCCATCGCCACTTTGCTCTGCACCCTGGGATGCGCCACGGGCCTGAGCAGGGCGTCTCCGAGATGAGGCGAGGACGGCCTTCGGCCGCGCAGCGACTCCGCGTTACCGGTGCGCATCGGGGTGCAGAGCAAAGTCGCGAAGGGGGGCGTGGCCGGGCGGCGGTGTGCGCCGTCCGCGCCGCCGTCACCTGAGTTCCGTATCGGTGGACGTTCCATTTATGGGAGCGCGCCCGAAGGCTCTGACGCGCACGAGTCTGCGCCGCCCGGGTGTGGTCTTTCGGCGTCAGGGCTTGCGCGGCACAGGCTCGGCCAGAGAGCGAATCGGCGCGGGCAGTTGCGCCATCGCGTCCTCGAACTCTCGGTGTCCGACCACCCGGTGCAGGGTCTGCAGGACGGCCCGTACGCCCCGCTCCGCGGTACTCCGGTCGACCCCCGCGCGCTTCTCGACCCGCCACAGGAACTCCTCGTACCCGAAGGTCTCCGGATCCTCGGTGCCCTTGACCAGCAGGGGGCTCAGCTCGGCGGCGAGGTGGCCGGCCATGGCCGCCGCCTGGCCGCCGCTGATGCGCTCCGCGAGGGTACGCAGGGCGGCCTGCGTCAGCAGTGGCGCGGCCTCCGGCGGGACATCCGCCCGGGCGGCGACCTTGTCGTAGAAGCTCAGCTCGGCCATGCCGCCTCCTTCCGTCCGAGGCACCGTGGCTACCCGCGCCGTCAGGCGGCAAACGCCCAGCCCTTTCCGGGGTCCGTGTGGGAACGGTCCGGGCCGCTGCTCGCACATCGTCTACCTGTCGGTGTTCGGCGGCGACTCGGCGAGAGGCCCGTCCGGCGAGCCGGGGGAGGACCGGGTCAGCCGGGGCGGGCGTGGTAGACATGCCGCGTGGACGACCTGGTGCTGGACGCCGCCCGAGACTGCGTACTGGCCTACGGGGTGCGCCGTACGACGTTGACGGACGTGGCGCGTCGGGCCGGGGTTTCGCGGATGACCGTCTACCGGCGCTGGCCCGACGTGCAGTCCCTGATCGGGGACCTGATGAGCCGGGAGTGGCATCAGGTGCTGGTGGCCACCGGCGAGGACGAGCACGACGGGCCGGCCCGGTCCCGCCTCGTGGCGCGGCTCACGGCGGGGGCGCGGCTGCTGCGGGAGCACCCCCTGCTGTGCAAGATCCGGGACGTCGACCCGGAGGTCCTGCTGCCGTACCTCCTGGACCGGCGCGGCGGCGGTCAGGACGAGATGCTGCAGTTCCTCGCCACGGCGGTGGCCGGCGGTCAGGCCGACGGCTCGGTCCGGCCCGGCGACGCCGCGCTCCTGGCCCGCGCGGTCTACCTGACCACGCAGTCCTTCGTGCTCTCCGTCCGGACGGTCGCCGACGGCGTGCCGGTCGCCGAGTTCGACCGTGAGCTGGCCCGCCTGGTCGACGGCTACCTGCGCCCCGACCAGGCCTAGCCGGCGATGATCCGCAGCGCCCTCGGCCGTACCTCGACGTGCACCTCCGCTCCCCGGCCCACGGGGTCCCCGTCCCCGTACACGGCGACCGGACGGTCCGCGCGCACGGTGACCGAGCTGCCGCGGTACGAGGTGACCTGCCGCAGCCGCACGTGCGAGCCGGTACGCATCCGCCACAGGGCGATCGGGAACAGCAGCCGGCTGGCGTGCCGGATCACCACCACCTCCAGGGTCCCGTCGTCGGGCCGCGCCGCCGGGGCGACGTGGAGCCCGCCGCCGTAGTACCCGCAGTTCGCGGCGACGACGGTGTACGCGTGCACCTGCTCGGTCCGGCCGTCGAGGGTGATCGTGTACCGGGTGCGGGGCCAGCGCAGCAGCGCGCGCAGCCCGGCGGTGGGGTACACCAGCGACGCGGGCAGGCGGGACCGGTTGGCCAGTTCGTTGGCGGCGGCGTCGATGCCGGCGTAGACGCTTCCGACGATCGTCTGCCCCGCGACGCGCAGCACGTCCAGCTGCCGGGGCCGACCGTGCAGCAGCAGGTCGGCGACCTCGGTGGGGGAGTGCGGCAGCATCAGCTGACGGGCCAGGTCGTTGCCGCGCCCGGCGGGGACGACGCCGAGCAGCCCTCCGGCGTCGACGACGGCACCGGCGAGCAGTCGGATCGTGCCGTCCCCGCCGGCGGCGACGACGACCTCGCCGGCGTCGACCGCCTCGGCGGCGCACCGGCGGGCCTGCTCGGTGGTCTGCGTGTACTCCACCCGGATCCGCGCGCCGGCGGCCCGCAGGTGGTGGGCAACCGGCATCAGGCGGGACAGTCCCCGGCGCGCGGCCGGCCCGAGGATCACCGCGAAGGCGCGCACCTCACGGCACCAGGATGCCGGGGTTGAGGATGCCGGCCGGATCCACGTGCCGCTTGACCGCCCGGAGCAGGTCCACGGCGACGTCGCCGATCTCGGTGGCGTACCACGTCCGGTGGTCGGCGCCGACCCCGTGATGGTGGGTGATGGTGGCGCCCGCGGCGACGATGGCGTCGCCGGCCGCCGCCTTCGCGGTGTGCCAGCGGCCGATCGGGTCCGACCCCGGGGAGCAGATGACCGTGAAGTACAGCGAGGCGCCGGTCTCGTAGACGTGGGACACGTGACCCAGCACCAGCGCCCCGTCCGGCAGCGCGTCGAGGAGGGCCTGCCGGACGTGGTCGTACACCCGCAGCAACGTCGACCAGTACGCGGCAGTCTCCAGGGTCTCCGCGAACGCCCCGGCGTCCAGCAGCGCGTCGCGCAGGTACGGGGCGTCGAAGCGGTGCCGTGCCCACTGCTGCCCCGCCTCCGCTCCCAGCGGCACACCGCCGTGCGCGGCCAGCACGTCGGCGGCCGCCTCGGCGGTGGACCGGACGTCGGTGCCCTCGTACCCGGCGATCAGCAGGCATCCCCCGTCGGAGCGGCCGGAGCCGGCGGCTCCGATTATGGTCTCGACCTCGTCGGAGAGCCGCAGCACCGTGGGTCGGGGCCCGTCCTGCGCCAACCGGCGTACGGCGTCCAGGCCGGCGGCGAACGACTCGAACCGCCAGCCCTCGTGGTGGGACTGTGCCGGCAGGGGACGTACCCGCACGGTGACGTCGGTGATGATGCCGAGTGTTCCCTCGCTGCCCAGGAAGAGCTGCCGCAGGTCGGGGCCGGCGGCCGAGGCGGGCGCGCGACCGATCCGGAGGGTGCCGCGGGGCGTGGCGACCGTCAGTGCCGTCACCATGTCGTCGAAACGGCCGTAGCCGGCCGAGGCCTGGCCGGAGGAGCGGGTGGCGGCGAATCCGCCGATGGTCGCGTACTCGTAGGACTGGGGAACGTGGCCGAGCGTCAGCCCGTGCGCGGCGAGCAGCCGCGCGGCGCGGGGGGCGGGCAGCCCCGCCTGCAGGGTGGCGGTCCGGGACACCGGATCGACGGCGACGACCTGGTCGAGCCGGCCGAGGTCGACGGTCACGTGCCGGGCCACGCTGGGCGTGAGTCCACCCACGACGGAGGTGCCGCCACCGAAGGGGACGACCGCCACGCCGTGCGTGGAGCAGACGTCGAGCACGGCCACGACCTCGGCGTGGTCGGCCGGCCGGACCACCGCCTGCGGGGCGAGGGCCGGCCGGCCGAGCCGGTCGCGCAGCAGGTCGGGCGTCGACATCCCCGCCGCGTGCCACGCCCGGGACCGCGCGGTGGTGACCACGTGTTCGTCGCCCACCGCGCGCCGCAGCGCGTCGAGAACCGCGTCGTCGAGCGCGCAGTCCGGCAGCACGACCTCGTCCAGCGGCACGGCCGGCGGTGGCGGCGCCAGGTCGAGCACCTGCGCCAGCAGTCTCCGCGCGCCGTCCGGCAGCTCCCTCGCGGCCTCCGCCGTTCCCCAGCGGCCCCATCCGGCGCCCGACACTTCCCCTCGCTCATTCATGTGTGACAGAGTTACATCCAATGTCACTTGGAATCAAGGAGTTCAGGTGGAGGCATCGCTGACCGGCGCCCGGCGTGACCACGACCTGGACGAGCTGGCCGCCGGCACCGCCGTTGACGTCCTCGTGGTCGGGCTGGGCGTCACCGGCGCCGGGGTGGCGCTCGACGCCGCCAGCCGTGGGCTGTCGGTGGTCGCCGTCGACGCCCACGACCTGGCGTACGGCACCTCCCGGTGGAGTTCCAAGCTCGTGCACGGAGGGCTGCGCTACCTCGCCCACGGTCAGGTCGGCGTCGCCTACGAGAGCGCCGCCGAACGCCACCTGCTGCTGACCCGTACCGCCCCGCACCTCACGCGCCCCCTGCCGATGCTGCTCCCGTCGACCGGCTTCACCACCGGGTGGCAGGATCGCGCGGCGGCGGCCGGGTTGCGCGCCGGAGACCTGCTGCGTACCTGCGCCGGGACGTCCCGCCGGACCCTTCCCGGCACCCGCCGGCTCGGCGCGGCCGAAGCCGGTGCGATGGCGCCGGCGCTGCGCCGGGCCGGACTACGCGGGGCGCAGCTGTCCTGGGACGGCCAGCTCTGCGACGACGCCCGACTAGTCGTCGGCCTCGCCCGCGCGGCCGCGGCCCGCTCGGCCCGCATCCTGCCCCGCTGCCGGGCCGTCGACCTGCACTCCGACGGTGCCACCATCGAGGACACCCGCACCGGAGCCCGGCTGCACGTCGCCGCCCGCGCCGTCGTCAACGCCACCGGCGTCTGGGCGAGCGACCTCACCCCGCACGTCCGCCTGCGCCCCTCGCGCGGCACGCACATCGTCCTGTCCGCCGCCCGCCTGGGCGGGCTCTGGACGGGGCTGACGATCCCGGTGCCCGGTGAGTTCACCCGGTACGTCTTCGCCCTGCCCCAGACCGACGGCCTGGTCTACGCCGGCCTGACCGACGAGGCGGTGGACGGACCCGTCCCCGACGTGCCGGAGCCCACCGAGGCCGACATCGCGTTCCTGCTCGACGTGCTCAACAGTGTCCTCGACGCGCCCCTGTGCCGCGGCGACGTGCTCGGCGCGTACGCCGGGCTCCGCCCGCTGCTGGCCGACGGCGACTCGCGGACCGCCGACATCTCCCGGCGGCACGCCGTCATCGACGATCCGGACGGCATCATCAGCGTGGTCGGCGGCAAGCTCACCACCTACCGCCGGATGGCGCAGGACGCCGTCGACACCGCGGTACGCGCGCGTCGGCTCACCGCCGGCCCCTGCCGTACCCGGCGGCTTCCGCTGCCCGGAGCCGCGAGCAGGGCGCAGCTGGCGCGGGTGCCGGCGCCCCGCCGGCTCGTCCAGCGCTACGGCACCGAGGCGGCCGACGTCCTGGCCGGGGCACCGGCCGAACTCCGCCGGCCGATCGGGCCCGACATCCCGGTCACCGGGGCCGAGCTGCTCTGGGCCGCCCGGCACGAACTCGCGCTCACCGTCGACGACCTGCTCGACCGGCGTACCCGCATCGGGCTCGTCCCGGCGCACCGGGAGGCCGCGCTGCCCGTGGCGCGGGACGTGCTCGCCCTGGCCGCGCGGGGCTGACCGCGCGGCCTCTCCGTGCCGGCTGCGGAATGATCGCGCTCCGGTGACCGATGATGAACCGGCGTCGAACGCCTTTGCCAGCACCCTCAGCGATCCCAGACATAGATACATTTACATGTAACGCTCCTGCGTGTATGAAGGCTGCAAGCACGCCTAGGTGCTGGTTCCTCGGGAGGAGCGACGATGAAGAATGCTCTGCGCCGCCTGCGAACGGCGGCTGTCGCGCTCGGCGCCTGCACACTCGGGCTGAGCCTGCTGTCGATCCCCGCCGCCGAGGCGTACTCGGGTCAACCCCTCGCGCCGAAGTCGGAGCGGGCACCCGAGTCACGTCAGTTCTCGGTGGAGGGTGTCCCCACGGTCGGCGAACTCCGCACCGTCGACAGCTCGCTGTCCTACGCCCGGAACGGCCGGACACAGATCATCCGGCATCCCGGCGCCGCGTACGTCAAGGTGCATTTCAGTGCGCTGCGACTGGCGCCCGGCGACCACGTGACCGTGTCGAGCCCCGACGGCCGGGAGAGCTACCGGTACGACCGCCACCTGAACCGGGCGACCGGTTCGGACTACACCACCGACGGTCAGCCGGGCTTCTGGGCGATGTCGGTCGAGGGCGACACCGCGGTGGTGACCCTGCACAGCAACCGCCACTCTCGGGGCAACGCCGCGACCATCGACCGGTTCTGGCGCGGCTACGACCGCGCCGAGATCAGCCAGCACAACCTCTCCACGCAGTCCGTCTGCAGCACCGACGCGCGCCGCGACGTGGTCTGCTACCAGGCCAGCCACCCCAGCGAGTACGCGCGGGGCCGGGCGGTGGCGCGGCTGCTGATCAGCGGCGGCGGGCTGTGCACCACCTGGCGTGTCGGCAACACCAACCGCATGCTGACCAACAAGCACTGCTTCTCGACGCAGGCCGCCGTCAGCGGCAGTGAGATGCAGTTCAACTACCAGTGCGCCACCTGCGGCGGCGCGAATCCCGGCCCCGGCACCAAGGTGAGCGGTGCCACCCTCTACAGGGTGAGCAGCGGTGGGTCCGGCGAACTGGACTACGCGCTGTACTCGGTGAACAACTTCACCAGCATCCAGGGGTACGGCACGCTGTACCTGGCGACGACCGCCACCAGCACCGGCACGCGGATGTACATCCCGGGGCACGGCGACGGCAGCCCGAAGCGACTGTCGATCTACGAGAACACCCAGGGCGGCACGACCTGCACCGTGAAGAACGCCAACTACAACAGCTGGAACATCAGCTACAGCTGTGACACCTCGGGCGGCAACTCGGGCTCGCCGGTGCTCAACGCCAGCCACCGGGTGATCGCCCTGCACCATCTCGGCGGTTGTCCGTCCAACCAGGGCGCGAAGGCGCACCTGATCTACAACCAGATCGCCAGCCTGATCGACAACAACGGCTGACGACACCTGACGACGACGGGCCGTCGAGGGCGTGCACGCGCCCCGGCGGCCCGTCGGCACTGCCCGGCTCACGACGGCCGGGGGCTGGATCTCAGCGGCGACGGTCGGTGGGCTGGAGGCTCTCCCGCGGCAGCCAGCCGAGAAAGCGGGTTCGCAGGTCCTGCCTGTCGGCCCGGGGCAGGTCGAACAGGGCCGCGCTGAAGCAGGAGCCGAGGTAGATCCCGAGCGCGGGCCCGGTTCCGCCGAACTCCGCGAGGAGTTGGGTCTGCTTGCTGGCGCAGGGCCATTCCTGGGCGCAGCCGCTGCAGGCCCACGTGGGCGGCATGGGTAGGTGCGACCCGGATCGGGCGGCGGCCGGTCGGGTCGGCCCGCCACGGTGCGGGTTCCGATGGGAGGCATCCGCACCAGGTAGGTGACAGGTCGCGGCGGCGAAGGTGGCTCCGGTACGCACCAGGGCCTCCGGGCCGGGCTGCTGCGCGAGCAGCGCGGTGAGGGTGTGGTGCGCGAGCAGGTCCAGCCCCGCGCGGTCGATGTCCAGTGTCCTGCACAGGGACACGAGCACGAGGGGTCCGGGCCAGGTGTCGCCGGTCACGACGGAGGTCATCATGTCGTTGAGGAGCGCGCCGACCGCCTGGGCGTGTTCGGCGAAGACGGGTGGGGCGGTGGGGTCCCGACCGATGGTGGACATGGTCTGCCTCACCGTGTGGTGGATGATCGAGGTGCCGCGGTCCACATCCACTGGTATCTCCTCGTCAGCGACGTCCAGAAGCGTTAGAACGACGGCCGGGGAACCGACCCTCGAGGGACGACTGCCCGTGGTTGGGCCGTCGTGGTGGTCCGCCCCGATGGTAGGAAGATATTTCGCTGCGCGGCGCGGATCGACGCAATGGCTGACTGATCAGTCAGTTGCTGGAGGTCCCCTCGGCCCTGAATGAGTTCCCGCGCAAGCTGCTGGCCGGTCAGGCGCTGAGCCACGGCTCCGCGCTGCTCGGACGGCGGAGCGGTGGAGGGCGGCGACGGCGGCAGAGGCGACCATGTGAGGTGTGCGGTCCTGCGGGCTGCTGCCGAGGTCCGCGGCGAGCGCGGCGGCGAGGAAGTTCTCGATGCGTGCCATGACGCTGGTGCGGTCGGCCCACCGGCCGGGATCACCCGCGGTCGTCGGACGCCGGCTGGTGCCGGTGCGGCCGGTTGCGGACGAGGGCGAGCGCGAGGACGGCGGCGGCGAGGAAGACGACGGCGTTGACGCGCAGCCCGGCCTGCACGCCAGCGGTGAGGGACTCGGCGAGCGCCTGGCGCACGGGCCCGGCCGTCGTCGCGGTCTCGCCGGTGCCGGCGCGCGCGGCCGCCTGCACGGCGCTCCGGCTGGATTCGGGTACGCCGTGGGCGGCGAGCCGGCCCGGGAGGTCGGCGATCAGCGTGGTGCTGAGCAGCGTACCCAGCAGCGACGCGCCCATCACGGCGCCGAACTGGCGGGCGGTGTTGACCGCCGCGGCGGCCATGCCCGCCTGCGGGGGCGCGACGCTGGCCAGCGCCGCGGCGGTGGCGGGCGCGGCGACCAGGCCGCAGGCGGCGCCGAAGAGCGCGAGCAGCGGCCAGCTCTGGCTGAACGGGGTGCCCGGGGTGTGGGTGGACAGTCCGAGGCTGGCCAGGCCGCCGAGCAGGAGCCCGAGGGTGAGCGGTGCCTTGAAGCCGGTGCGGCGGATCGCCTGACCGGCGGCGAAGGCGGTGAGGGCGTAGAGGCCGAACACCGCCAGCATCCGCCAGCCGGTGTCGAGCGGGCTGAGCGCCTGGGCGCGTTCGTGGAAGAGCACCAGAAGGATCGACACGCCGGTGAAGCCGAACAGCGATACGGCGGCGACGAGCACGACGGCGCTGAAGGACGGCGACCGGAACAGCCGGACGTCCAGCATCGGCGCGGCGGTACGCAACTCGACCACCACGAAGGCGACGAGTGCGCCGGCCGCGGTGAGCCACGCGGCGGCCACCGTGGGGCTGGTCCAGCCGTGGCGACCGCCCTCGATCAGCGCGTGGACGGCGGCGGCGACGGTGAGCGTGCCCAGCAGCAGGCCGGGCAGGTCGAGACGGCTGGTGGGCTGGCGCGACTCGGCCACCCAGCGGGTGGTGACGGCGAGGGTGAGCACGCCGAGCACCACCGTGGACAGGAAGACGCCGTGCCAGTGGACGTGCGCCAGCAGCGTCCCGGCGATGAGCGGGCCCACCGACAGCCCGACACCGGACGCCGCCGCCCAGGCGGTGACGACCTCGGTACGGCGGTGCGGGTCGGTGAAGGTCACGCCGAGGATGGCCAGGCTGTTCGACAGGATCAGCGCCCCGCCCGCGCCGGCCACGAGCTGTCCCGCGACGACCCAGCCGAGGGTGGTGGCCAGGGCGACCACCCCCGCTCCGGCCATCATGGCGGCGACGCCGACGCCGAACATCCGCCTGCGGCCGTACCGGCTGCCGAGCGTGGCGGCGGAGAGGACGAGGCTGGCCAGCATGAGGGTGTAGGCGCTGGGGATCCAGACCAGGCTGGTCGGGTCGATCCGCAGGTCCCGCTGGATCGTGGTCAGCGTGGAGACGGTCGCGGTGAGGTGGAGGAACGTGACCATCGCGCCCAGGCACATGGCGACGAGGGTCGCCGCGTGCGAGCCGCGGACGGGTCCCGTCCGCGCCGGTGCGGCGGCGACGGGCGCGGACGGCTCCCGCCACCCGGTGGTGGCGGTCCGCTTTTCAGGCACAGCTACTCCTTGCAGGGTGAGGGGGGTGCGTCGGGGCCGGGCTCCGCTACGACAGCTGCGGGTAGACGGCGGCCACGCCGCCGGCGAGCCTGGTGCGTACGTCCCGGCTGAGGTCGTCGGCGAGGATCTCGTACGCGTCCGCGGCGACCTGGTCGACCGTGTACGCCGCCACCGCGGCGGGGTCGAGCTTGGGAGCGGTGACCGCTCGGGTCATGTCGGTGTCCAGGTAGCCCACGTGCAGTCCCGCGACGCGGATGTTCGCCGGAGCGAGCTGCAGGCGCAGGGCGTTGGTGAGGCTCCACTCGGCTGCCTTCGCCGCCGCGTACGCGCCACCGGTGGGCAGGGCGAGCCAGGACAGCACGGACAGCACGTTGAGGACGGTGCCGCCGCCGTTGCCCGCGATGACGGGGGCGAACGCCCGCACCGCGGAGAGGGTGCCGAGGTAGTGCGTCTCCATCTCCAGGCGGATCTGGTCCAGGTCGCCGGTGAGCAGGTCGGCGCCGGTCGCCGAGCCGGCGTTGTTCACCAGCAGCGTGACGTCACCGGCGGCGGCTGCCGCCGCCGTCACGGAGGCCGGTTCGGTGATGTCCAGCTCCAGCGGCCGGGCGCCGGGAAGGTCGATCTGGGCGGGGTTGCGGGCGGCGGCGTACACGGTGGCGCCCCGGGCGAGGAGTTCACCGGCAAGGGCGCGGCCGAAGCCCCGGTTCGCGCCGGTGACCAGTGCGGTCGTGGTCGAGATGTCCATCATTCATCCTGTCTGCGCGGTGCACCCGGACGGCCTAACTTCTTTCATGAGAAGTCAGCTCGGCCAGTGAAGCACCTGACTAGCGTTGGCGCAAGTCAGCCCGTACGCTGAGGGCATGCAGGATCTGCGGGAGGACCGGGAGGCGTGGTCGATGGCCAACTGCTCGATCGCCCGGGCCATGGACATCGTGGGCAGCAGGTCGGCGATGCTCATCATGCGCGAGGCGCTGCTCGGCACCCGCCGCTTCGACGACTTCGTCCGACGGGTGGGCATCGGCGAACCGGCGATGGCGGCCCGCCTACGTGAACTGGTCGCCGCCGGCCTGCTCGAACGGACTCCCTACCGCGAGCAGGGTCAGCGCACCCGGTACGAGTACCAGCTCACCCCCAAGGGGCAGGAGCTGCTGCCGGTCGTCACCGCCCTGCGCCACTGGGGTGACACCTGGGCCGCCGACGAGACGGGCCCGCCGTTGCTGGCCACCCACCGCGACTGCGGCTGCGCGGTCCGCACGGTGCTCCGCTGCGAGCAGGGTCACGAGGTCGACGCCGGCGACATCACCATCGTCGCCGGCCCCGGGCTGATCGCCCGGGACTAGACGGCGTCACCGCCCCGGTCGGCGCCCGTCCTGCCCGAGCGGGGGTCAGCGAAAGCCGCCGACCAGGAAGGCTCCGACGCCGGCCAGGGTCAGGGGAGCGGCCGCGGCCAGGGCGAGGAGCCGCTGGCGGTTCGTCCGGCCGGCCAGCACGATGACCAGGGCACCGAGCACGGCCCGGATCGCGGCGTGTGCCAACGGGTCGTCACCGTAGTTCGGGTTCCCGATCCGGCGGGCCTGCATCACCGCCTCGGCGAACAGCACCGCGCCCGGTAGCGCCACCCCGAGGACCTGCCGCCACCCCTGCCCACGCGCCCAGGTGCCGGCGGTACCGAACACCACTCCGGCCAGGACGCCGAAGCCCATCCACAGCACGGACGGCGCAGCCCACAGCACGGCCAGGTCGTCGCCCTGGACGAGTGTCGCGGTGAGGTAGTAGCTGGGTACCGCGATGACCAACGCCACGGCGGCACCGACGGCCGCCCACAGCCAGCTGGACCGGAGCCGGTACGCGAAGGCGAAGGCGGCCACGGCCCAGACGGCGCTGGAGTTGCCGAGGTCACCGAGGGGAAAAGGCACGAACGTGATCCACAGGAAGTCGACGAACCCGAGCAGAAGACCGGCGGGCGGTGCGGTTCGAGCCACTCGCCCGAGTTGAGATCGCATGGGCGAAGCATACCGAGTATGCATCGCCGGGCAGCGGCGAGGTGGCGTCGCTCGCGGTCTCCCGGAGTGCTCGTCGCTCCCGGGCGTCGAGCTGCGCGTCGGCCGACGTGGTGACAGCCTGGTCGAACTGACCGATCTGCGGTGGGAGGACAGCTCGATGATCATTCGTGCGGACGTGGAGGACGCCGCGCGGCGTACCGCCGGGCTGGTCCGGCGCACGCCGGTCGTGACCGCCGGCCCGGACCTCGTCCCGCCGGGGACCGTGTTCAAGCTCGAATTCCTCCAGCACACCGGATCGTTCAAGGCGCGCGGCGCGCTCAATCGGATCCGGTCCGCCAAGGAACAGGGCCACCTCGACCCGTCCGTCGGCGTCGTGGTGGCCTCCGGCGGCAACGCCGGTCTCGCCAACGCCTACGCCGCGGCGCACCTCGGCGTGCCCGCGACGGTGTTCGTCCCGCAAGGCGCGCCGCCGGTCAAGGTCGAGCGACTGCGGGCGTACGGTGCGACGGTGGTCACGCGGGGCAGCGAGTACGCCGAGGCGTACGAGGCCGCTGTCGAGTACGCCTCCACGACGGGCGCGGTGTACTGCCACGCGTACGACCAGCCGGAGATCGTCGCCGGCGCGGGCACCCTCGGTCTGGAGTTGCGGGACCAGACCGACGGTGCGCTCGACACCGTCCTGGTGGCCGTGGGCGGGGGCGGACTGATGGCCGGGGTCGCGGCGGCGCTGGAGGGCGACGCCCGGGTGGTCGCGGTCGAACCGGCGGCCGCTCCGACGCTGCACGCGGCGCTGGCGGCCGGAACGCCGGTCGACGTCGGCGTGGCCGGGGTTGCCGCCGACTCGCTCGGCGCCCGCCGGGTCGGCGCCATCGCCTACGACGTCGCGGTACGCACCGGTGTCCGTTCCGTGCTGGTGGCCGAGGACGACATCATCGCCGCCCGCCGGAGACTGTGGCGGGACTGGCGGATCGTCATCGAGCACGGCGCGGCCGTCGCCCTGGCCGCCCTCACGTCGGGCGCCTACGTGCCCGAGCCGGGCGACCGGGTGGCGGTCGTGCTCTGCGGAGCGAACACCGACCCGCGCGACCTGCCGTAGCGGGGTCGGGTCGGGAATCCTTGAGTTGAGATCGCGCAAAACTTGATTCATTCCAGAAAAGTGGACTATGTTCGTGGGGTGACGTCCGACTTCGAGACCCAGTTGCGGGCGGTCTCGTTGCGCGTGACCCGGCCTCGGTTGGCGGTGCTCGCGGCGTTGCGCGACCACCCGCACGTCGACACCGACACGGTGATCGCGCTGGTGCGGGCGGACCAGCCCACGGTCTCCCACCAGACGGTGTACGACGTGCTGCGTGCGCTCACCGACGCCGGTCTGGTGCGGCGCATCCAGCCCGCGGGTGCGACCGCCCGGTACGAGTCGCGGGTGAGCGACAACCACCACCATGTCGTGTGCCGCTCCTGCGGCGCGATCGCCGACGTCGACTGCGCCGTCGGCCATGCTCCCTGTCTCACCGCCTCGGGCGACCACGGTTTCGTGGTCGACGAGGCGGAGGTCGTCTATTGGGGCACCTGCCCCGACTGTGCGACCGAACACTCCCAGTGGTCCGCCAGTTCGGAAGGAAGCAGATGAGCGACACCCAGGACAACGTCCCCTCCAGTGCGCAGGGCGTGGACAAGAAGGAGGCGGCCGGCTGCCCGGTCGCGCACGACTCCGTGACCGCGCACGGCAGCGAGAGCGAGAACCCGGCGATCGACTCGCCGACGCCGAAGACCGGTGGTCGCCCGCGCACCAACCGGGACTGGTGGCCCAACCAGCTCGACCTGTCGGTGCTGCACGCCCACTCGTCGAAGGGCAACCCGCTGGGGGAGAGCTTCCGCTACGCCGACGAGTTCACCAAGCTCGACGTCGAGGCCCTCAAGCGGGACATCACCGAGGTCCTCACCACCTCGCAGGATTGGTGGCCGGCCGACTTCGGCCACTACGGCGGCCTGATGATCCGGATGAGCTGGCACGCGGCGGGCACCTACCGCATCGAGGACGGTCGCGGTGGAGCCGGTGACGGCGGCCAGCGGTTCGCCCCGCTCAACAGCTGGCCGGACAACGCCAACCTGGACAAGGCCCGCCGGCTGCTGTGGCCGGTCAAGCAGAAGTACGGCCAGAAGATCTCGTGGGCCGACCTGCTGGTGCTCGCCGGCAACGTCGCCCTGGAGTCGATGGGCTTCAAGACCTTCGGCTTCGGTTTCGGCCGCGAGGACGTGTGGGAGCCGGAGGAGATCTTCTGGGGTCCGGAGGACACCTGGCTCGGTGACGAGCGCTACGCCTCCGAGAAGGAGATGACGGCCGGTGTCGGCGCGACCGAGATGGGTCTCATCTACGTCAACCCGGAGGGTCCCCGCGGCAACGCGGACCCCCTGGCCGCGGCGCACTTCATCCGGGAGACCTTCCGCCGGATGGCCATGGACGACGAGGAAACCGTCGCCCTCATCGCCGGCGGCCACACCTTCGGCAAGACCCACGGCGCGGGCGTCGCCGACGACCACGTGGGCCCCGAGCCCGAGGCCGCCCCGCTGGAGACGCAGGGCCTGGGCTGGCTGAGCACCCACGGCAGCGGCAAGGGCGCCGACACGATCACCAGCGGCCTCGAGGTGACCTGGACGGACCGGCCGACGCAGTGGAGCAACCGGTTCTTCGAGATCCTCTTCGGCCACGAGTGGGAACTCACCACGAGCCCCGGCGGCGCGAAGCAGTGGGTCGCCAAGGACGCCGAGGCGATCATCCCGGACGCCCACGACCCGTCGAAGAAGCACAAGCCGACCATGCTCACGACCGACCTGTCGCTGCGCGTCGACCCGGCGTACGAGAAGATCTCGCGCCGCTTCCTGGAGAACCCCGACGAGTTCGCGTTGGCGTTCGCCAAGGCCTGGTACAAGCTGCTGCACCGCGACATGGGTCCGGTCAGCCGCTTCCTCGGGCCGTGGGTCCCGGAGGCTCAGCTGTGGCAGGACCCGGTGCCGGCCGTCGACCACGAGCTCGTGGGTGACGCCGACGTCGCCGCCCTCAAGGCGAAGGTCCTGGAGTCCGGCCTCACCACCGCCCAGCTGGTCTCCACCGCCTGGGCGTCGGCCGCGAGCTACCGCTACACCGACAAGCGCGGTGGCGCCAACGGCGCCCGGATCCGGCTCGAGCCGCAGCGCGGCTGGGAGGTCAACCAGCCCGAGCAGCTCGCGACGGTCCTGGAGACCCTGGAGGGCATCCGGCGCGACTTCAACTCCGCCGGCGGCGCGAAGATCTCCCTGGCCGACCTGATCGTGCTGGCCGGTTCGGCCGCCGTCGAGAAGGCGGCGCGGGACGCGGGTGTCGAGGTGACGGTGCCGTTCCGTCCGGGCCGCACCGACGCCACCCAGGAGCAAACCGACGTCGAGTCGTTCCGGGTCATGGAGCCTCGTGCCGACGGGTTCCGCAACTACCTGCGTGCCGGCGAGAAGACCCAACCGGAGGTGCTGCTCGTCGACCGCGCGTACATGCTCAACCTGACCGCGCCGGAGATGACCGTCCTCGTCGGCGGCCTGCGCGCTCTCGGCAACAACGTCGGCGGTGCGCGGCACGGTGTCCTCACCGACCGTCCCGGCGTGCTCAGCAACGACTTCTTCGTCAACCTGCTCTCCCCGGGCACCCGGTGGAAGGCGTCGCAGTCCGACGAGCACGTGTACGAGATCCGGGACATCGCCACCGACGAGGTGAAGTGGACCGCCACCGCGGTCGACCTCGTCTTCGGTTCCAACTCCCAGCTGCGGGCCCTCGCGGAGGTCTACGCCAGCCAGGACGCGCGGGACAAGTTCGTGACCGACTTCGTGGCGGCCTGGACCAAGGTCATGGAGCTCGACCGGTTCGACCTCGCCTGATCCCCGCTCCGCCCGACGAGCCCCGGTCGATCCGCCCGATCGACCGGGGCTCGCCGCCCTTGTTCCCCCGGTGCGCGCCATGATCGATGATGGCGCGCACCGTCTCTGTCTCTGACGCGTGCTCTCAGGGTGACGCCGAGGGCGCGGCACGTACACGACCACCGACGCGGCGGATCGCGGCGCAGGACCCGAACAGGGGCCAGCACCACACCGGGCGACGGGCCTTCGGCCACCGGGCGAGACCGACCCGCCGGACGATCCCGGAAGCGCCGCAGCCGCCGCCTCCGTTACGTCGTCCCGCCGGATTGTGGCCATCGTCATGACGACGATTTCCCCTGGTCGCGAGGGGTAGGAGCAGCACTGACCCGATGTGGGAGCTTCCCCACCGGGTCGCACCGTGTCGGGTCGGGCCCGGTGTTGATGCGTGGCGGTCCGGTGCCGCCCTGTGGCATCACCGCCGCGGATCCCGCTCCTGCGGCCCCTCGCCGCAGCTCGCCAGTTGCGCCGTTTCCCCGGCTGCTGACATACCGGAAGGACAGCGTGCGAACCATCATCCGCCTTGCCCGGCAGCCCGAGCCGTGGCTCTTCCTCACCATCGGCGGTGCCGTCGCGGTCCTCGGCCACGGCGTGCTGCACATGCTGATCTCCCGGGGAGTGGCCCCGGCGGTCGCCAACGGTGTGCAGCTGGTGCTGACCCTGCAGCTCAGCTTCGTCGCCCACGACCGGCTGACCTGGCGCCGGCGTACCGCGCACCAGTCGACCGGCCGGACGGGCCGCTGGTGGCGGTTCCAGACGGCTCGCGGCTCCAGCGCCCTGCTCAGCCTGGTCGCGTTCCCGTTCCTGGCACCGGTCACCGGCACGGCGGTCGCCTACTGGGGGCTGCTCGCGGCCGGCACCGTCGTCAACTACTGCTCCGACCACTTCTGGTCGTTCTCCCGCAAGGCAGGTACCAGCATGACCGCACCGTCTCCCGGCCCCGGCTACCGCGGCGCTCACCGCCGCCCGTCGCCGCCGGCCCGCCGATTCCTCGGGATCGCCGGGCCGCTGGCCGCGCTCTGTGTGCTGGCCGTCCTGTTCCTGGACGTCTTCGTCGTGGCCGTCTCGGTGTTCATGCTGGTGGTGGCGGTCACCACCCTGGCCTTCCAGCTGTACAAGTGGTGGCTGCCCGAGCACAACGATCCCGACCGGTACGGCGAGCCGAACGAGCCTCGACTGCCCGGCGTCATCCTGGTGCCGATGCGGCACGAGGAGGCCGTCGCGGGGCACACCCTGGAGCGGCTCGCCACGCTCGACCATCCGGACTACTGGGTGGTGCCGATCATCGACCATCCGGACGACCCGGGCACGGCGGCGATCGCACACGCCGCGGCGGCGCGCTGGCCGCACCGGGTGCTGGTGGCGCCGTACCCCGAGGACACCGCGGTGCACAACAAGCCGATCGGGCTCAACGCCGCGGTTCGGGAGCTGAACGATCTCGGGATCCCTTACGAGTGGATCGGCATCGCCGACGCCGAGGACCTGTTTCACCCCCGGCTGCTGCGGATGGTCGACTACCGATTCCGAAAGACCGGGGCGGGCATCGTGCAGTGCGGTGTGCAGCTGATGAACTTCAGCGCCGACCCGCGTACGCTGCCGCTGCCGTCGGGACGGCTGCCCCGGCTGCGGCGCTGGCTGCGGGCGAACGGCTCCGGCTGGTGGCGCGCGGCGAACGTGCTGGAGTACTACAAGTGGTTCCAGTCTCGGCTGAAGCTGCAGGCGGCGACGAAGGTGATGCCGCTGGGCGGCAACACGGTCTTCTTCCGACGGGAGTTCCTGGAGGCACTGCGCAGGCGGTACGGCGCGTACTGGGACGAGGACTGCCTCACCGAGGACTGCAAGATCGGCATGGTCGCCTCGGTGCTCGGCTACGACGTCGACGTCGTCTACATCGACGAGATGGTCACCCGTGAGGAGACCCCCGACACCCTGCGTGGGCTGGTCCGCCAGCGAGTGCGCTGGATGCAGGGCTTCATCCAGGTCTTCACCGAGCGGGAGTGGCTGGCCCTGCCCCGGATGTGGCAGAAGGTGCTCGCCGTCTACGTGCTCGGCTTCCAGTTCTTCCAGGCGTTCTCGGTGGTCTTCGCACCGGTCGCGCTGGCCCTGGCGCTGGCCCACAAGTCGCCGATCGTGGTGGCGCTGCTGGCCAGCGTGCCGCTGGGGATCACCCTGCTCACCGTCGCCCTCGACGTGCTGATGCTGCACCAGTTCGGGCGTACCTTCGGGCAGAAGGTCCGGCTGCGTGACTACGTGGGGGTGGTCGTCGGCGGCTACCCGTACCAGCTGGTCCTGTCGGTGGCCGGGGTGTGGGCGCTGCTGCGGCACCTGACGGGGCGTACCAACTGGGTGAAGACCGCGCACAGCGGCGCGCACCTGGGCGCGGCGCCTGCGCCCGACGGTGATCGGGTTCCGGCGACGGCTGGGGTGGGCGCGTGACCAGGACGCTGGAGAACACGACCCTCGACCTGCGAGCCGTCACCGACATCGACCGGGCGCTGCCGCCGCACCGGCGGGCCCGCGTCAGCCTCCAGGTCTGGTTCGCCCGGCACGCCCGCAGCCTGGCCGTGCTGACGCCGCTGCTCGCCCTGGTCGCGGCCGTCCACGCCGTCGGCATGTCGAACTTCCCGGGGTACGTCGACGACCCCGGCACCTACCTGTCCCAGGCGTGGTCGTTGCGGTACGAGGGCGAGCTCTCGCCCTATTCGTACTTCTACGACCACGCGCCGGCCGGCTGGATCCAGATCGCCGCCTGGGCCGCGCTCACCAACGGCTTCGACCGGTACGACTCCGCCATCGCCTTCGGCAACGAGTGCATGCTGATCGCCCGGGTGGTCAGCGCCGGTCTGCTCTACGTGCTCGGCCGCCGGCTCGGCCTCGGACGGGTGCCCACCTCGGTGGCGGTGCTGCTGTTCGGCCTCTCCCCGCTGGCCGTGGTCTACGGTCGCTGGACCTTCCTCGACAACCTGGTCACCCCGTGGCTGCTGCTGGCGTTCGTGCTGGCGTACTCGCCGTGGCGCAGCATCGCCGCCGGCATCGGCGCGGCCCTCGCCTTCGCCATGGCCGCACTGACCAAGGAGACCACGCTGCTGCTGCTACCGGCCTTCGGCTGGGCGTTGCTGCAGAACACCGACCGGCGCAACCGCCCGCAGGTGCTGGTGACCGCCGCTTTCGCGGGCATCCTGCTGATGGCGATGTATCCGCTGTTCGCGCTCTTCAAGGGCGAGTTGCTCCCCGGCGAGGGGCACAACAGCCTGCTCGGCACCGCGCAGTGGCAGCTGGACGGGCGGGCGTCCAGCGGCTCGGTGCTGGACGCCGGCAGCGCGACCCACCAGCAGGTGCTGAACTGGCTTCAGTACGACCACTGGCTACCCCTGCTGGGGCTGGCCGCGATTCCGCTCGCACTGCTGGTCCGCCGGCTTCGCCCGGCCGCCCTTGCCCTGGTCATCGGCTGGCTGGTGCTGGTGCGCGGCGGCTACGTCCCCTTCATGCACGTGATCAACCTGCTGCCGTGGAGCGCCCTGCTGGTCGCCGGCGTGATCGCCGCGCTGGCCGGCAGCCCCGGGCTGGTGCCCACCGGCTGGCTGCGCCGGCGCGCGGAGCAGGGCTTCGGGTACGGCTTCCGGGTCACCCTGGCGGGCCTGCTGGTGCTCGGGCTGGCCGGCGTGGCCGCCGTGCACTGGACCCCGGAGCTGCGCCGGATGATGACGGTCGCCGAGCAGCCGCCGCTGCGCTCGGCCACCGAGTGGGTCGCCCGCAACGTGCCGCGCGACAAGACCCTGGTCGTGCACGACGCGATCTGGACGGACCTGGTGCACCACTACGGGTACGACCCGCGACCGGTGATCGTCTACAAGCTCGACACTGACCCGGCGGTGCAGGCCACCGTCAAGCGGGTCGACTATCTGGTGGTGCCGGACTGGTACTACCGCACCGCCGACGCGGCCGAGAAGTACCCGACCCTGATGGAGGCCCGCAAGCACGCGGTGCAGGTGGCCAGCTTCGGCACCGGGGACGACCGGGTGCGGGTGTTGCGGGTCAGCGAACACTGGGAGCTGCCGTGACCCGCCGTCGCCGGCACCTGCCGGCCGCGGTCCTCGCGGTCGTTGTCGCCCTGGCCACAGGCTGCGCCGACCGGCCCGACACCGCGCTGCGCCCCGACCCGCCCGCGATCACGTACGCGCCGCCGAAGCAGCCGTTCCGGGACGCGACGCTGCATGTCGACGCCGACACCGCGGCGGCCCGCTGGCAGGCACGCAACGGCGCGGACTGGCTGGACCCGATCACCGACCGGCCGCAGGCCCGCTGGGTCAACGATCCACGCGACGTGCCGCCGGTCCGTCAGCTGGCCGCGCGGGCCCGGCAGCGCGGCGAGCTACCGGTGCTGGTCGCCTACTGGATACCCAACCGGGGCTGCGCCAACTCCCGTGAGGGCGCGCCGGACGTCCAGGCGTACCGGGACTACATCGGGGCACTCGTCGCCGCGCTCGGGAACACCCGGTCGGTGGTGGTGATGGAGCCCGACGCGATCGCGGCGGACTGCTTCGACGCCGCCCGCGCCCGGGTGCTCACCGACGCGACGATGCGGCTTGCCGCCGCCGGGCACGCCGTCTACCTCGACGCGGGGCACTCCAGGTGGCGCTCGACCGGGGAGACCGCCGAGCGGTTGCTCGCCTCCGGCATCACGTACGCGGAGGGTTTCGCGGTGAACGTCTCGAACCGGCAGACCACGGCGGACAGCTACCGGTGGGGGCGGGAACTCTCCGACCTGGTCGGGGACCGGGAGTTCGTCATCGACACCTCCCGCAACGGCGCCGGCCCGCCGCCGGACGAGCCGGGCCGCGACGACGAGTGGTGCAACCCGAAGCGGCAGGCCCTCGGGGAGGCACCCCGGCCGGTGACCGACCGACCGGGCCTGGCCGCGCTGCTCTGGATCAAGGCGCCGGGGGAGTCCGACGGGGTGTGCGGCGGCGAGAAGACGTACCTGTTCACGCCCACGCAGGCGCGTACCCTGATTGCCGATGCCCCGTGGCTGTCGGCGGCCGATCGGGCCGCCGCACGGGCGGCCCGGCCGGCGCCGGTCGTCGACCAGGAATGACGGCTCTGCGGGACCGCCGTCAGGCGTTGCGGAAGGTGCGACGGTAGGCGTCGGGAGTTACGCCGATGGTGCGGGTGAAGTGCCGGCGCAACGTCGTGGCGGTTCCCATGCCGGCCGCCCGGGCGATGACGTCGACGCTGGTGTCGGTGTTCTCCAGCAGTTCCTGGGCCCGGCGGATCCGCTGCGTCGACAGCCACTGCAGCGGGGTGGTGCCCGTCGCCGACCGGAAGTGGCGGGCCAGGTTGCGTGAGCTCATGTTCGCCTGGCGAGCCAGGTCCTCCACGGTCAGCGGACGGTTCAGCCGTTCCATCGCCCAGGGGAACAGGTCGGCGAGGGGATGGTCGTCGCGCGCGGGCACCGGGGTGGTGACGAACTGGGCCTGGCCGCCGGCGCGATGCGGTGGCACGACCAGGCGGCGGGCGACGGCGTTGGCGACCGTCGCGCCGTGGTCGCGGCGGATCAGGTGCAGGCACAGGTCGATCGCGGCGGCCTTGCCGGCGGAGGCGAGCACGGTGCCGTTGTCGACGTAGAGCACGTCCGGGTCGACCTGCACGCGGGGATAGCGGGCCGCCAGCGCCTCGGTGTGGGCCCAGTGCGTGGTCGCGCGCAGCCCGTCCAGCACCCCGGCGGCGGCCAGCACGAACGCACCGGTGCACAGCGAGACGATCCGGGCGCCCGCCTCGTGGGCCGCGCGGACGGCGTCGAGCAGGTCGGGTGGCAGGTCCGCGTCGATGTCCTCCACGGCGGGGACGATCACGGTGTCGGCGCGGGCGAGTCGGTCCAACCCGTCGTCCGGCTCCAGGTGGAACCGGCCGATCCGGACCGGACCCGGGCCGCAGACCACGAGGTCGTACCACGGGTCTGCCAGGCCGGAGGGGTCGCGGACGAAGACCTCGCAGGCCATGGCGAGCTCGAAGTGCAGCATCGCGTCGGTGGCGGCGAGCGCGATCGTGGCCATGTCCGAAAGTGTACGGGGCATGGCGTTCCCGACACTGGTCCGGGCCGGCCACTGCGGAGAGGATCTTCTCAGTCGATCTTTTCGAGGAGGAACCGCAGATGGATTCAGGTCAGACCGTAGCGGTCTTCGGTGCGTACGGACACACCGGTCGTTTCGTGGTGACGGAGTTGCGCGATCGCGGGTTCGTCCCGCTTCTCCTCGGTCGCGACCCAGGCCGGCTCCAGGCGCTGGCGGCGTCGCATCCGGGGCTCGAACACCGGGTGGCGTCGGCCGACGATCCGGCCTCGCTGGACCGGGCGTTGACGGGCGCGGCAGCGGTGGTCAACTGCGCCGGCCCGTTCGCCTCGACCGCGGCCCCCGTGATCGAGGCCGCCCTGCGCGCCGGGATCCCGTACGTCGACGTGGCGGCCGAGATCGAGGCCAACCTCGACACGTTCACCCACTTCGCCGACCGCGCCCGGACCGCGGGCGTCGCGGTGGTGCCGGCGATGGCCTTCTTCGGTGGACTCGGTGATCTGCTGGTCACGACGGCGATGGGCGACTGGACGGCGGCCGACGAGGCGCACGTCGCGTACGGGCTGAGCAGTTGGCACCCCACGGCCGGGACCCTCGCCTCCGGCACCGTCTCGCGGGAACGCCGGGACGGCCACCGTGTCCGCTACACCGGCGGCCGGCTGGAGTACTACGTCGCCGAGGGCGACCTGCCGACCCTGGAATGGGAGTTTCCCGCTCCGGTCGGCCGCCGGACCGTCCTCGGCGAGTTCACGATGGCCGACGTCGTCACGGTCCCCAGCCACCTGTCCGTCACCGAGGTACGCACCTACATGACCACCCACGCGGCCACGGACCTGGCCGCCCCGGACGCACCCGCACCGACGGCGGTCGACGAGCGCGGCCGGTCGGCGCAGACGTTCACCGTGGACGTCGTCGTGCGCGCCGGCCACACGGAACGACGCCTCGTCGCCAGCGGCCGGGACATCTACGCCATCAGCGCACCGCTGGCGGTCGAGGCCGTCCGTCGCATTCTCGCGGGGCAGACCAGGACGAGCGGGGTCGCCTCGGCCGGTGAGATCTTCGACGCGCCCGACTTCCTCGACGCGCTGTCTGCGCACCTCTCGCTTCAGCCGCTTGTTTCCACCACGGCGTCGACCTCGAACTCCACCAGCCACTCCGGATCGATGAAACCGGAGACCTCCACGAACGTGCACGCCGGTCGTATGTAAGCGAACCGTTCGCCGTGTGCGCGCGCCGCCTCCCGCCACCGGTCGATGTCGACGAGCATGACCCTCGTCCGGATGACGTCTGCCAGCGTCGCTCCGGCCTCGCGCAGCGCCTGCTCGGCGATGTCCAGGCACCGCACGGACTGGGCGTACACGTCTCCCCGACCGGCGGTGGCGCCGTCGTCCGCGATCGGCGCGGTGCCGGCCACGGACACGTACGGCCCTATCCGCACGGCGCGGGAGAAGCCGATCTCCGGTTCCAAAGGTGATCCTGAGCTGACCAGGCGGCGGAATGACGTCACGTACGAAAGCATCGCAGCGCATTCGCCATGCTGGCCAGTCGCTCACCGTCACTTCCCTGCTCGGATACTGACGGTGACGCCGTTTCGTCGCCCCTCACGCGAGGGTGGCCGGCGCTTGCTCGAACGTGACGCAGCGTGCCGCCTGTGGAGTTCGGCCACCTGGTGGCCGATGCCGTGCGGGTCGCACCGGCATGACGTGGACGCAGCCG
The DNA here is from genome assembly GCF_044465805.1 of Micromonospora sp. NPDC049497. Lineage (NCBI taxonomy): Bacteria > Bacillati > Actinomycetota > Actinomycetes > Micromonosporales > Micromonosporaceae > Micromonospora > Micromonospora sp. NPDC049497. Next base: position 52,975 of record NZ_JBITMC010000006.1, read on the forward strand.
CCTGATCGCAGGCTGGCGGTCCACCTACCGGCTGTCGCGCAGCAGACCGGCCGCCGTCGTGGCGTCGGGCAGCCCGGCGGTGTTGAGCACTCCGACGTCGACTGGCGACGACGGCGACGCGACGGGCGGCACGACGTGCAGCACGGCCCGCCCGGGTGGCGCGGCACCGGTCTGCCTCGCGGCCGGGAGGCTGTTCAGCGGCGTCCGCGGAGTCCCGCGAGATGGGCGCGCAGCGCTGCGGCGACCTCGCCCGCAGCGACCAGTTCGTCCGGCGTGAGGGCGTCGACGAAGAGTTCGCGCACCGCCCGCAGGTGCGGCACCGTGGCGTCCCCGAATGCCTCGGCGCCGGTGGTCGTGAGCACGACCTCGGCCCCCCGGCTGTCGGCGGCGCACTCCTCGCGACGGACGAGGGCACGCCGTTCCATGCGGCCGAGGTGATGCGACAGCCGGCTGCGTTCCCATCCGATGCCCGCCGCGAGCTCGGAGGAGCGCATCCGTCGCCCCTCGGCCTCGCTGAGGGCGAGCAGGACCACGTAGTCGCCGGGCGACAGCGAGGACTCGCTCTGCAGCCGGGACGACAGCTCGGACCTGAGCGCTTCCGCCGTCTCGATGAAGTCGCGCCAGATCCGTAGCTGCTCCGTCGTCGGCAGCTGCCGTTTGCGCTGCTGGCGTGTGTTCTCCGTCATCCATCCTCCAATTGACGTGTCAATCATACCGGGCATAATTGACACGTCAATCAGGTTGGCGATCACAGGGCGGGACACGCCGCACCCCCGGGTAACGGAGCAGGAGGACACCATGGGCGCCGAAGGCTTCGAACTGGGGCTCAACACGTTCGGCGAGGTGGCCACCGACGGTGACCGTGTCCTGAGCGACGCCGAGACCCTCCGGCTGATCGTCGAGGAGGCGCAGCTCGCCGAATCGGTCGGCCTCGATGTCTTCAGCGTGGGGGAGCACTACCGGGAGGGCTTCACCGACTCGGCGACGCCCGTGCTGCTCGCGGCGATCGCGACGGCCACCGGGCGCATCCGGCTCGGCACCTCGGTCACGGTGCTCAGCACGAACGACCCCGTCCGGCTCTACCACGAGTTCTCGACACTCGACGCGGTGTCGAACGGCCGCGCGCAGCTCATCCTCGGGCGCGCCTCGGCGACCGAGTCGTTCCCGCTGTTCGGCTACGACCTGGCCGACTACGAGCAGTTGTTCGAGGAGAAGCTCGACCTGTTCGTGCGGCTCCAGCGGGAGGACCCGGTGACCTGGTCGGGCACCGTCCGCAGCCCGCTGGTCGGGCAGCGCCTGCACCCGCGCATGCGGCCGGGTGGCATCCCGGCCTGGATCGGTGTGGGCGGCAGCCCGAAGTCGGTGATCCGCGCCGCCCGCTACGGGCTTCCGCTCATGCTGGCGATCATCGGCGGGCGCCCGCAACGGTTCGCCGGCCACGTCGACCTCTACCACCGTGCGCTCGACCAGTACGGGCACTCCGCGCAGCCGGTCGGGCAGCACTCGCTCGGCCTCGTCGCCGACACCGACGAGGAGGCCGCGGAGACCTGGTGGCGCTACTGGCAACCGGTCGTGCGGCAGGTCGCCCGGGAGCGCGGTTTCTACAAGCCGACCCGGGAACGGTACGAGGCCGAGATCGACACCGGAGCACTCTTCGTGGGCTCGCCCGAGACGGTCGCGCAGAAGATCGCCACGATGGCCCGCGACCTGCGGCTCAGCCGCTTCGACCTGAAGTACGACGTCATGCACCTACCCCGCCAGGCCCGCGCCCGCAGCATCGAACTGCTCGGCCGCGAGGTCGCCCCGCGCGTGCGGGAACTACTCGCCGAGGAGCCCCTCCATGTCTGACCTCCTGTTCGGCCTCGACACCTTCGGCGACGTGCCGGAGGACGACGCGGGAACCCCGGTCTCGTACGCCGCCGCGATCCGGCAGGTCGTCGACGAGGCGGTGCTGGCCGACGCCCTCGGCGTCGACGCCATCGCCGTCGGCGAGCACCACCGACCGGAGTACGCGGTGTCGACCCCGGAGACCGTGCTCGCCGGGATCGCCACGCGCACCGCGCGCATCCGCCTCGGTTCCGGGGTGACCGTGCTGAGCTCGGACGACCCCGTACGCGTGTTCCAGCGCTTCGCCACCGTGGACGCGCTGTCCGACGGCCGTGCCGAGGTCATCCTCGGACGCGGCTCGTTCACCGAGTCGTTCCCGCTGTTCGGCTACGACCTGGTTGACTACGACGCGCTGTTCGAGGAGAAGCTCGACCTCTTCGTGAAGCTGCTCGACGAGCGGCCAGTCACCTGGAGCGGCACCCTGCGCGCCCCACTGCGGGACGCCGACGTCTTCCCCAAGACCGAGTCGGGACGCCTCCCCACCTGGGTGGGCGTCGGCGGGTCGCCGCAGTCGGTCGTACGCACCGCACGTCACGGCCTGCCGCTCATGCTCGCCATCATCGGTGGCCCGCCCACGCGCTTCGCGCCCTACCTCGACCTGTACCGGCGGGCCGCGGCCCAGTTCGGCACGACCGCGCACCCGGTCGGCATGCACTCGCCGGGCTTCGTCGCCGACACCGACGAGGAGGCCAGGGAGGTGTTCTGGCCGCACTACCGGGTCATCCGGGACCGGATCGGCGCCCTGCGCGGCTGGCCGCCGATCCGCCGCGCCGAGTTCGACGCCGAGATCGCGCAGGGATCCCTCTACATCGGCTCGCCGGAGACCGTCGCCCGCAGGATCGCCCGCACGATCGACGACCTGGGCGTCGGCCGGTTCGACCTCATCTACACCGCGGGCGCGCAGCCGGTCTCCGCCCGCCTGCGGGCCGTCGAGCTGTACGGCACGAAGGTGATCCCCATGGTCCGCGACATCCTCGCCGGCTGACCTACCGACGGCTCAGCACCGAACGGAAGGGAACGACATGAACGACACCGCCCCCGACGGTCCCCGGACCCTCGGCATCCTCGGTGCGGGCAAGCTGGGCACCGTGCTGGCCCGGCTCGCCCTGGCCGCCGGTCACCGGGTGTTCATCGCCGGCTCCGGCGATCCCGCGCGGATCGCGCTGACCGTCGAGGTGCTCACTCCCGGCGCGGTCGCCACGACCGCGCACGACGCCGCGGCCCGCGCCGACATCGTCGTTCTCGCCCTCCCGCTCGGCAGGTACCGCACCATTCCCGCGGACGCCCTGCGCGGAAAGCTCGTCGTCGACGCCATGAACTACTGGTGGGAGGTCGACGGCATCCGCGACGACCTCACCGATGCACGGACGTCCTCCAGCGAGATCGTCCAGGCGTTCCTTCCGGGCACCCGTGTCGTCAAGGCGTTCAACCACGTGGGCTACCACGACATCGAGGACAAGGCCCGACCCGCGGGCGCCGCCGGACGTACGGCCGTCGCGATCGCCGGCGACGATTCCGCCGATCTCGCCGCCGTCGCCGCCCTCGTGGACGCGCTCGGCTTCGACCCGGTCATCGCCGGTCCCCTCGCCGACGGCATACGCTTCGAACCCGGCACCGAGCTCTTCGGCGCCGACGTCGACGCGGACGAGGTCCGCGCCAGACTCGACCGCTTCCCGGAGTCGGAGCGTGGGCGGATCGTCGCCCGCGCACGTGCCGGGACACGGGGCCTGATCGACCACGGAGGCGGACAGTGAGCGACGGGGACATGATCGTCGTTCGGAACAATCCGGACATGACGAGGTACGAGGTTCTGGTCGACGGCACCCTCGCCGGCTTCGCCGACTACCGCCTCGTCGACGACCGCGTGGTCCTCACCCACACCGAGGTGGACGTCGCCCACGAGGGGCGCGGACTGGGCTCGCGACTGGTCGGGGAGGCGCTTGAGGACATACGACGGCAGGGCCGATCCGTCGTCCCGCTGTGCTCGTTCGTCGCCTCCTACATCGGCCGCCACGCCGAGTATGCCGACCTGGTCCGGCACCCGTGACCGAGCCGGCGGCGCGGCGACCTGCGGGTTTCGATGGGTCGGCCTGGCGTCGACGGCGGGATGCGTCGTGAGACCCGGATGGCGGCCCGCGCCTGCGGCGCCACCGGGACCGCCCCCGTACTGCGACGGATCGTGCGGCGTGGAGCTCTAGTCGGCATCCGACCGGTCGGCGCGGCGACGATCGCCCGGCAGGGTCGTCCGCGCGGTGACTACTCTTCCGGGCCATGGGTGAGGCGCGCAGGGCCACGGCGGCGGACGCAGCGGAGCTGGTGCGTCTGAGGGGCGTGTTCCTGGGCGAGATCGCCGTGCGCGGCTCGGCCGCCGACGGGTGGCAGCGAGCGGCGTTCGAGACCCTCCGGACCCGGCTCGCTGCTCCGGACCCCACCATGGTCGCCTTCGTCGTCAACCGCACTGACCGGCCCGGCGCGTTGGCTGCCTCTGCGGTCGGTGCCGTCGACTGCCGGCTCGGCGGGCCGGACGACCCGACGAGCGAGCGCGGATACGTCTTCAACGTCGTGACCGAGCCGGACCAGCGGCGGCGGGGGTACGCCCGGCTCTGTATGGCGGCACTGCTCACCTGGTACGGCGACCGCGGAATCCGGACCGTGGACCTGCGCACCTCCGCGGGCGGGGAGCCGCTCTACCGCTCGCTCGGCTTCGTCCGCACGACGTCTCCCGCGATGCGGCTTCGGCTGCCGACGCCAGGCGCCGCAGAAGTGTCCGGCTGACAGGTGTACCCGCGAGGGTGTCCCTCCCCGTGGATGTGCACCCTGCTCAACTGCCGTTGACGCTGTCCTTCCGCGATCTCATGAGCATGGAGAAGGTCTCGCCGCTCCCACGCGCACCGCGACCGTGGTACGGGCTCGCCGCCGGTTGCCCGGACACCGGGCGTGATCGGCCTCACGTGGCCCTCTGCCGGTCGCTAAACAAGCGGCGGGGTGTCGGTGCCGGCGGATAGTCTTCCTGCGGTTTCACCCCTCAGCACGTCGCGCCCCTGTCCTGGCACGCGTCGCGCCGGCCACCACCGCTCATCCGTTCGGCCAATCTGACTCAGGAGATTTCGTGACACAGCAACCTGTCGCGACACCGCAGCCTGTTCCGACATCGGACAAGCTCGACGCCGCGGTCTTCAAGGTGGCGGGCGTCGTCGTGCTCGGCGCGATCATGTCGATCCTCGACGTGACGGTGGTGAGCGTCGCGCTGCCGACGTTCCAGAGCGAGTTCGACGCCTCCTACGCCCGCGTCGCGTGGACGATGACCGGCTACACGCTCGCGCTGGCCACGGTCATCCCGCTCAGCGGGTGGGCGGCGGACCGGTTCGGCACCAAACGGCTGTACATGATCGCCCTGGCGCTGTTCACGATCGGGTCGGGCCTCTGCGCCACCGCCGACACGATCGGAGAGCTGATCGGGTACCGGGTGCTGCAGGGCCTCGGCGGCGGCATGCTGATGCCGATCGGCATGACGATCATGACGCGGGCCGCGGGTCCGCACCGGATCGGCCGGTTGATGGCCGTCCTCGGTATCCCGATGCTGCTCGGCCCGATCGGCGGCCCGATCCTCGGCGGCTGGCTGATCGACGTGGCGAGCTGGCACTGGATCTTCCTGATCAACCTGCCGATCGGTGCGATCGGGCTCGTCTACGCCCAGATGGCCCTGCCGAAGGACAACCCCGAACCCTCGGAGTCGTTCGACTTCCTCGGCATGCTGATGCTCTCGCCGGGGTTGGCCCTCTTCCTGTACGGCGTTTCCACACTGCCCGAGGCCGGCACCTTCGCCGACCCCGAGGTGTGGCTGCCCATGCTGGTCGGCGCGGCGCTGGTGGTGGCGTTCGTCCTCTACTCCTTCAAGCCACGGCACCCGCTGCTCGACCTGCGGCTGTTCCATAACCGCAGCCTGACCATCGCGTCGGTGACCCTGTTCGTGTTCATCATCGCGTTCATGGGCGCCGGCCTGCTGTTCCCCAGCTACTTCCTGCAGGTGCGCGGCGAGTCGACGCTCACCGCCGGCCTGCTGATGGCGCCGCAGGGCCTCGGCGCGATGGTCACCATGCCGATCGCCGGCATGCTGGCCGACAAGGTGCCGGTCGGCCGTACGGTGCCGTTCGCGCTGGTGCTGATCGCGGCCGGGTTCTTCACCTTCACCCAGGTCGACCCGAACACGTCGTACGTGCTGCTGTGCGGCTCGCTGTTCGTGATGGGTCTCGGCATGGGTGGCACGATGATGCCGATCATGACCTCCGCGCTGCGGACCCTCTCCGGCCCGGAGGTGGCCCGCGGCTCGACCCTGGTGAACATCCTTCAACAGATCGGCGGCTCCGTCGGCGCCGCGGTGATGTCGGTGATCCTCACCAACGAGCTGAACAACTCCCGGCCGATCCCCGGCGCGGTGGACCCGAACGGCGCCCCGGTCACCGAAGCCGGCCTGGCCATCGCCGTGCAGCAACGGCCGGAGCTGACCCAGCAGTTCCCGGTCGAGCCGTCGGTCATCGAGCGCGGGCTCGACTTCGCCGCCAACTCCTTCGCCACGACGTTCTGGGTGGGCTTCGCACTGGTGCTGCTGACGTTCATCCCGGCCGCGTTCCTGCCCCGTCGGCGGGAACGCTCGCACCTGCTGGACGACCAGCCGGGCGACGAGCAGATCAGGACCCCCGTCGTCATCCACTGACCCGACCTGTCGGGCAGCTTGTCTGATCGTACGTTCTTACGACGGCGGAACCCGGGAGCACACGATGCTCCCGGGTTCCGCCGTCTCGGGCGACGTGCAGTTCGTCGTTCTTTCGCCGTGGGCGAAGGGCGGTGCGCGTCGGATCATCCTGCCCGTCAGCGGGCTCTCTTCGTCGCCCGCTTGCGGGGCGGCGTCAACAGGTCGGCTATCGCCGCGATCGCGGACGGCACCAGGCGGTAGTACGCCCAGACGCCGCGCTTCTCGCGCTCGAGCAGACCCGCCTCGGTGAGGATCCGGAGGTGATGACTGACGGTCGGCTGGGAGAGATTCAGCGGCGCGGTGAGGTCGGTGACGGACGCCTCGCCCTCCGGAGCCGACTGGATCAGACTGAGCAGTCGCAGTCGAGCCGGATCGGCGAAGGCCTTCAGCACTTCCGCGAGCCGCTCGGCATCGGCACGCTTGATCGGCTCGCCGGAGAGCGGCGAGATGGCAGGCATAGCAGTTTTCGCGGTTCCCACGTCTTACATCGTTCCATCAACACCGTCGACAGGCCGGTGGAACGCGCAGCAGTACCCGATGGCGACCTGCCGCTGCCCATCCTCGCCGTGCCATGGAGGGCTCCCCACACCCGCCGGAGAGCGCCCCGAGGGCAGAACCCGCGACATGGCACCGCCGCACCATGGCCGGGCCGGCCGCTCAGCCGGTGCGGCGGGAGCGGTGCAGAGCCAGTCCACCCAGGACCGTGGCGATCAGCCCCACGACCACGGCCACGTAGGCCCCGCCCCGGCCGTTGCCGGTGCCGATGCCGCTGTCGGAGGTGGCCACCACCAGCCCGCCGAGGGCCATGCCGATCAGCCCCGCGGCGAGGGCCACGGTGGCCCCGGGTCGTCCGGTCCCGGTGCCGACACGACTGGTGCGGCGGGCCAGAGCCAGTCCGGCGATGATCACACCGGCCAGCCCCAGCACGGCGGCCACCGAGGCCCCGAGTCGCCCGGCGCTCATGGTGGAGACACTGGCGGCGGCCGGCTGGCCCGAGACGTACGCGGCCGCCGGTGCGGCGAGCCCGAACCCTCCGAGCAGGGTGGCCGCGGCGGCGGCAAGCACCAGACGGATCATCTTCAGCGTTCCTGAGCTCATGGCTCTCCTCTTTCCTGCGTCTCGTTCCCGAGGTCCGGATGTCGCCTGATCATGTCGCCCGGGCCCGCCGCCGGTCGTCCTGCAGGCGTACGCACTTCGCGCTGCCACCGGTGGCGCAGCCGACTGCTGCGGACGTCGCAGACGGCGGGGAGGTACCGCGTGTGCGGTAGGCGGCGGCTCGTCAGCCAGGAGGAGTCGCCCGCGGCCGGACCTGGCTAGGGTGCGCTTGTGTACACAGGACGGGTCGGCGTTCCGGCCGGCATCAGAGATGGGGCCATCGCCGTTGGCGTCGCAGCGACGCTGCTGGTCGCCGCGCTGTCCGGGAAACACGTCGCCACGGACCTCGACCTGCTCGGCTACACCCTGTTGGTGGCGGGTGGTCTGGCGCTGTCCGCGCGCCGCCGGGCCCCGGTGCCCGTCCTGGCCGTCACCGGGCTCTGCGCGGTGGGTTACCAGGCGGTCGGTTTCGACGTGCCCGCCGTCGCGTTCCTGTTCGCGGTGTACGTCGCCGTGCGCGCGGGCCACCGCGGCGTCACGGTCGTGGCGGCTGTGCTGATGCTGGCCGCTCTTCCGCTCGCGGCTCTCACCCTGCCGCAGGACATGTCCGTGAGCGAGGCGCTCGCACGGGGGCGGGGCGCCCTCGAGCTGGCCTGGCTGGTCGCCGCCGGTGCCGCGGGTGAAGCGCTGCGGCAGGCCGAGCGGCGGGCGGACGAAGCCGAGCGCACCCGGGAGGAGACCGCGCGCCGTCGCGCCGACGACGAGCGGCTGCACATCGCGCGGGAGTTGCACGACACCCTCACCCACCAGATCTCGATCATCAAGGTGCAGGCCGAAGTCGCCGTCCACCTGGCCCGCAAGCGTGGGGAGGAGGTCCCGGAGGCCCTGCTGGCGATCCGGGAGGCCGGTCGTGAGGCGACCCGGGAGCTGCGAGCGACCCTGGGGGCGCTGCGCGACGACGGCAAGGCCCCGCCGCACGGGCTCGACCACCTCCCGGAACTGGTGGAACGGGCCCGCGCGACCGGCCTGGACGCGACGTTGACGGTCGAAGGACAGCGACACGACGTGCCGGCCGCGGTGGACCGGACCGCGTACCGGATCGTGCAGGAGTCGCTGACCAACATCGCCCGTCACGCCTCGGCCGCCACCGCGTCGGTCCGGATCGACTACCGTCCGGACGCCCTCGCCATCCGGGTCGAGGACGACGGCACGGCCATGCCGGACACCGCCCCGGTGCCCGGCGTCGGACTGCTCGGGATGCGCGAGCGCGTCACGGCCCTCGGCGGTCGGCTGCGCGCCGAACCACGGCACGAGGGCGGCTTCACCGTCCACGCCGAACTTCCCGTGGGCCGGACATCATGATCCGTGTCCTGCTGGTCGACGACCAGCCGCTCCTTCGCAGCGGCTTCCGCGCGCTCCTCGACGTCGAGGACGACATCGAGGTGGTGGCCGAGGCCGCCGACGGCAGGGAGGGCCTGGCTCTCGTCCGGGAACACCTGCCCGACATCGCGCTCGTCGACATCCAGATGCCGGTCATGGACGGCATCGAGACGACCCGGCGCATCGCCGCGGACCCGGCCCTGGCCCGGGTGCACGTCGTCATCCTGACCAACTACGGGCTCGACGAACACGTCTTCGACGCGCTGCGCGCCGGCGCGGCCGGTTTCCTCGTCAAGGACATCGAGCCGGAAGACTTCCTCCACGCCATCCGCGTCGCCGCGCGCGGCGACGCGCTGCTCGCACCGTCGATCACCCGCAAGCTGATCGACCGGTACGTCTCCGAGCCGCTCCACCCGGCCGCCGGCCCGGGCCTGGAAGGGCTGACCAACCGCGAACGTGAGGCCGTCGTCCTGGTCGCGCAGGGCCTGTCCAACGACCAGATCGCCGACCGTATGGTGATCAGCCCACTGACCGCGAAGACCCACGTCAACCGGGCCATGGTCAAGCTCCGTGCCCGCGACCGCGCCCAACTCGTGGTCCTCGCCTACGAATGCGGCCTGGTATCCCCCCGCAACCGCTGACATCGGCAGCCCCGGGAAGGACACGTGGCGGCGCAGCCGTACCCTTCGCTGCGTGACATACGGGGAGCCTGTGGCCGACGACCACCCGCCGACCACGCCCGCCGGGACCGGGCCGGCGCCGCATCCGCTGCCCGACCGGCGACCTCGCCGGCGCTGGCCGTTGTGGACGGCGTTCGTCGTGGTCCTGCTGCTGCTCGCTGGCGGCGCGTCGACGGTGCTGCCGGCCGGTGCGGTCCGCGGGACCGACGCGACGCTCGCGCGGATCGCCGCACCGGCGGAGAACCCGACCACCCGCGCCGCTCGGAAACTCGCCGAGCGGATCACCGTGCAGCTGGATCGGCAGTCCGGCGCGCTGCTCAGCGGAGACCAGGCCGCGTTCCTGGCGATCGCGGAACCGGCCGTGCACGCCAACCTCCGCCGCCGGTTCGCCACGCTGCGGGCGCTGCGGGTGAGCGACTGGCAGGGTCGGCCGAAGGGCCTGCCCACCGAGGCCGGACGACCGGGTGAGTGGCGGCTGTCGGTGGAGTTCCGGTACTGCTTCGCGGTGCCGGACTGCCGCCGGCCCAGTTCTGTGCTCGTCGAGACGCGGTGGCGCGACGGCGGAGCGGAGCCGCGCCTGCTCGAACTGGCGCAGTCCGAGCCCGTGCCGCAGCTGGCCGGCCGGGGGACCGTACAGGCTGGTGCCCTGCCCTGGGAGATCAGCAATATGGTCGTGGCGGTGGGCAGGCGCACGCTCGTGGCGACGACCCCTGCGTTCCGCCGGCACTTGCCGGACCTGCTGGCGCGGGCCGAGGCGGCGGCGCGGACCGCCGATCAGTACGTCGTGACCGGCGACCGACCGGACCGGTACCGGGTCTACTACGCCGGCCCCAAGGAGTGGAAACGCTGGTACGGCGGCGAGCAACCGGAGTGGGTCGCCGGGTACGCCATCGGCCTCGGCGGCGACCACGAGGTCGTGGTCAGGCACGACAGGTACACCGCCGCCGGGCTGGGTGAGCTGCTGCGGCACGAGCTGACCCACGTCGCCTCGCTGCCCGACCACGACGGTCTGGACGACTCGACGTGGTGGCTGACGGAAGGGCTGGCCGAGTACGCCGCCACGGTCGGTCGGTACAACGGGCTGACCGAGACGCGGCGGCTGGTCAAGCGCGGCTGGGACGGGAAGCTCGACACCCTCGCACCCACCGAGGACACCCCGGACGCGCGGGTGGTCGGTAGCTACGGGATCGCGTACCTCGCCGTCCGGTACCTCGTCGAACGGTTCGGCGAGGAGCGGGTCTTCGCCTTCGTCAAGGCGGTGATCCACGACCGTCGGATCCCGCGGCAGACGTCCGACGAGATCTTCGACGTGCCCTGGTCCACCCTCCACGCCGACTGCGTCAAGCACGTCCGGGGTGCCGCGGACTGAGCCACCATGTGCACCCCGTGCCGGCCCCGGTACGAGGTCGTGGCCGACGGGAAGGGAACTCGTGTTGGTGTCGACCCGGGGAAGACGTCGATGCTGGTTGCTGGCGGGGCTGCTGCTCAGCCTCAGTCAGGCTGGCGCGGCCTGCACGCATCCGCCCCGCCCGGACTATCGGGTGGGCTACGTACGGGTCGACGGACAGATGGCTGTCTACGCGCCGGTCTGCACCGGAGACACGGTGGCGGCGGTGCAGGTGGAGCAGATGCCCGACGTCGGCGAGAGCGGCGACGTGACGCTCATCTGGGACGCCGAGCAGCCGACCGAGGCGAGCGTGCGGGAGGGCCTGATCGTTCTCGGCACGGGTTTCGCCACCGTACGGCAGGCGCCACCGGCGCAGTTTGCCGGCGTGTTGTCGGTGGCGGTCGACACGACGGCCGGGCGGCGTTACTCCGCGGCGCTGCCGGTGCCGGACCGGACGGACCGGTTCCCGGCCGGCACGCCGCTGACCGACATGTCATTCGTCACCGAGGACGGGACGGCCGACTACACCACGATGCGGGCCCACTTCTCCGCCGAGTTCGACAACTGCGGGTGATTGGTGGGCAAGCCCTCGGAGGTCTGCCTCGCCCAGCGATCACCCGTCGAGCCCCGCAGGGTCGGCCGGCCCGGCCTCGGGAACGAGCCGAAACGGTCAGCGCAGTCCGGCGAACAGGTCGTTCTCGGGTACCGGCGCGCCGGTGGTGTCGCGGACCCGGACGAAGGTCTCCATGCCCATCAGCTCGGTGAACCGCTCCCTGCCCAGTTGCAGGAAGAAGATGTTCTCGGTCTGGCTGGCGTGCGTGGCCAACGCGTCGAACTTCTGGGCGCCGTAGTTGCTCGTGTCCACCCAGGTGGTGATCTCGTCGTCGGGCAGACCGAGCTGCGGCACCTGATCCGCCGACGCCGCGTCCGGCTCGGCCCACTCGACGCCGATCTCCTTCATGACCCGGCCGAACTCCTCGAACGCCGAGCGCGGCACGGTGGTCCAGTACACCTTCGCCGGGATGTCCGTCATCGCGACGGCGGCCATGGTGATGCGGTGGGCCTGGATGTGGTCCGGATGGCCGTAGAAGCCGTTCTCGTCATACGTGACGACCACGTCCGGGCGGTACCGCCGGATCAGCTCCGCCAGCCGGTCCGCCGCCTCCGCCACCGGGGTCGTCCAGAACGCGCCGGGCAGGTCGTTGGTCGGCCAGCCCATCATTCCGGAATCGGCGTAGCCGAGCGTCTCCAGGTGGGTGACCTTCAACGCCGCGCAGCTGGCCTCCAGTTCCTCCTGGCGCATCGCCACCACGGCGGCCGGCTCGTGCCCCGGGTCGCCGGGCTTGACCCCGCCAGGACCGTCGCCACATCGCCCGTCGGTGCAGGTCACCAGCACTGTCGAGATCCCTTCCGCCGCGTAGCGGGCAAGGACACCACCGGTGCTCGTCGCCTCGTCGTCGGGGTGGGCGTGCACCGCCATCAACGTCAGAGTTCGCTCAGCCATGCCGTCACCCTACGAGGGTCGTCGCTTCCGCGCGGGCCCGCGGACGCCGCCGCCGTACCCCGGCGACGATCCCCACCCACCGTCAGCCCTCCCGGTACGCGGGCAGCCCCAGCGCGGTCCGCACCCGGCCGGCCTCCGTGGCGCCACTGTGCGCCGCTGCGGCGCGGATCTCCCGCATCAGCGCGTCGGCGTCCGCCGCCTCGCCGGCCCGCCGCCAGTGCCGTAGCGCGACGTCGTTCTCCTTGAGGAGTGCGGCCATCGGCGCCCGTACCTCCGCCGGCCAGACCGCCTCGCGCAGCTCGACCGCGTGCGCCGCGTTCGTCCGGGCCACCTCGGCGGCCAGCGTCCGGACCGTCCGCCACGGCTTCCCGGCGTTGGCCGCGTCCTCCAGTTCTTCCAACGCGATGTTGTACGGCGCCACGATCGCCAGGTAGCGGCTCTTCGCCTCGGCGGGTGTCAGCGCGGCCGGGGTGGTCGGCGCGGCGCTCTGCCAGACCGGCGTCGACGCTCGGGGCCCGACCTGTTCGCCGGCGCCGCAACCGGCGAGCAGCACGGTCAGGGTCAGGACGGACATCCAGCGACGCACGGGGCTTCCCTTCTGGTCCCTCCGGTGCCGGCGCTCACTCATCCGAGGGCTCATCCCGCCGACCGGTGCGCGTCGACCGCCCGGCCCATGCGGGTGACGGCCTCGGTGAGGATCGTCGGCGAGGTGCCGAAGTTGAGGCGTACGAAGCCTGCCCCGCCGGTGCCGAAGACGTGCCCGGAACTGAGGGCGACCCGCGCGCGGTCGAGGAACATCTTCGCGGGCCCGGCGACGTCACTGGCCACGCCGGGTCCGCCGTCCGGCTGTTCGGTGTCGATGCCCAGCCTCGTGCAGTCCAGCCAGGCCAGGTAGGTGCCCTCGGGGCGGTGGTACGTGACCGACGGGAGGTGCGTGGCCAGCAGCGTCCGCAGGAGCGTGCGGTTGGCGTCGAGGCCGTCGAGGAGGAGGTCGAGCCACGGTCCGCCGGCGCGGAACGCGGCGGTGTGCGCGACGACGCCCAGGTGGCTCGGCCCGTGGCCGACCTCTTCCGGCATGCGGTCGAGGTCCGCGGCGGCCCGCGGCCCGGCGACGGCGAGCGCCGCCTTGAGGCCGGCGAGGTTCCACGCCTTCGAGGCGGAGACCAGGGCGAAAGCGTTCTCCGCGCCGGCCACGGCGAGGTACGGCGTGAAGTGCGCCCCGGGGAGCACCAGGGGGGCGTGGATCTCGTCGGAGATCACCCGCAGGCCGTGCCGGTCGGCCAGTGTGGCGACGGCCTCGAGTTCGTCGCGGCGGTGGACCGTGCCGGTCGGGTTGTGCGGGTTGCAGATCAGGAACGCCGGCCGGCGGCCGCAGGCCCGGGCCCGGCGGAAGGCCTCGTCGAGAGCGGCCGGGTCCATCCGCAGGTCCGGCCCGAGCGGTGCCTCGATCACCTGCCGGCCGGCGTGAGCCACGAAGGCGTAGAAGGGCGGGTACACGGGGGAGCAGACGACCACGGCGTCTCCGGGATCGGTCACGAGCCGGAGGACCTCGACGATGCCCATCATCACGTCCGGTACGACCGTCGTGTGGTCGGCGCGGAAGCCGTTCCAGCCCCAGCGCCGGGCGGCGAAGTCGCCGACCGCCTCCGCGTACGCCGTGCCGTGCGCGTACCCGGTGTCACCGAGGTCGATCGCGCGGTGCAGCGCGTCGCCAACCGGGGGAGCGAGGGGTACGTCCAGCTCCGCGACCCAGAGGGGGAGCACGTCGGGCGGGTGCATGCGCCACTTCACGCTGGTGCGCTGACGGAGTTCGTCCAGCGTCAGCCGGGTGAGGGGGTTCTGGTCCGCGGATCCGTCGGCGAAGGGGGCCGGGCTTGCCATGCCGCCCACCCTAGGCCGCCGCGCTGGTCACGACTGCTGGCGGGGCGTCACGAACCGGGGCGCCGGGTGCGGGGACTCGCCGGTGACCTGCGTGATGATCTCCACAGCGACGTCGCGCAGTTTGCGGTTACGGCGCTGCGACGCCTGCCGGAGCAGGGTGAAAGCCTCCGTGGCGGTGCACCGTTGTTGGCCCATCAGCACCCCGAGGGCCTGGTCGATGACGCTGCGGGAGGCCATCGCGTCGGTGAGCTGCTGGTGCAACAGCGCCTGGTCGGCCTGGCGGAGGATGATGGCCAGCGCCGCCGTCCCCTGGTCGGCGAACGCCACGGCGTTCCGGCGTGCCTTCTCGGTGAAGGCTCCGGGCTCGGTGGCGTAGAGGTTCAACGCCCCGACGGTCTCCCGGTCGACCGTCATCGGCAGCGACAGCGAGCTGACGATGCCGAGCCGCAGCGCGTGTTCCCGGTAGCGGCGCCAGCGGCGGTCCGCGCGCAGGTCGTCGACCTCAACGACCCGTCCACGGCGCAGGGCTTCGAGACAGGGCCCCTCGTCGGCGCCGTACTGGATCTCGTCGCCCTTCGCGGCGAGGTCGCCACTGCTGGCGACGGTGAAGGCGCCGCCGTCCCGGCGCATGGTCAGCCCGCAGGCCACCGCGGGAGTGACGACCTCCGCGGCGACCCGGACGACCTGGTCGAGGAACAGGTCGACGTGCAGCGAATCCGCGAGCAGGGTCAACAGCCGGCCGTACGCCGAGGCAAGGTGCGATTCAGCAGCGTCGGACACCACCGCCACCTCCTGAAAACCATGTGTCCGTTGTTCCACCGAAGGTGAGGACTGTCCTGGCCCGCTCCCCGGGGGAGCCGCCGGGCAGCGCGATTCGTCGCCGGCGGGCCCGCGCTGCCCGAGGGGCAGGGTGCGGATCGGGCGGGAGCAGGCTAGGGTCGACGTGGGTTCGGACATGAGCCCAGGACCAGTGCCACCCGCCGACGGCGGGCCGAGCGCCGACCCGGTCCCGACATCCTCACCGAGGAGCAGCTCATGTCCGTCCATCAGGCGCCATCCCGGGCGGTGCGGGGGACCCCCCGCCGGTCGACCCTGTCCCTCGCGGTCGCACGGGAAGGCCCGGCCGCGGTGCTGAGCGTCCGCGGGCCACTCGACATGGACACCGTCGGCCTGCTCGTCGACCTCGTGGACGGCGTGATGGCCGGCCAACCGCCCCCGGTGCTGGTGCTCGACATGAGCGGCGTGGACTTCTTCAGCGCCGCCGGGATCACGGCGCTGCTGACGGTGCGCGGGCGGGTCGCCTCGGGCGGATGCACGCTGGTGCTGCGCGAGCCGTCCCGGATCACCGTCACCGTCCTCGACCTGGTCGGCCTGCGGCACCAATTCACCACGGACTGACCTGCCTTTCCCTCCACGTCTGTCGGGTCGTACCCGTTGCTGGCCCGCTTGATCTACCCAGCAGTTGGATCAACCCAAACCCCGCTGGCGCTCATCCCGGTCCGGCAATCCACGCCCCGCTTCGCGGGCGCTCGATGCAACGGATTGGCGCGATGAGGGTGGAAATGGCAAGGTGCTGCTAGCCACGCCGGGTTAGGGGTAACACCAATGGTCCGTCCGCATGAAGCTCGCTGGTCTTCGGGCGACCCGAAGGCGGTGGTCGACGCTTTCGAGGACCTGCCCGGATTCGTATGGATCTTCGAAGGTCCTGAGCTGCGGGTCGTTGCCGCGAATCCGGCGGTGCGAGCGGCAGTCGGCAACCGCAGTGGTCTGATCGGCGAACCCTTCAGGCAAGCGGTACCCGAACTGGCAGGTCAGCACATCTTCGAACTCCTCGACCAGGCCCTTCAGGGTGTACGTTCGCACGGCTACGAGCAGCGCGTCCTGACCGACCGTGACGGCGACGGCCGGTTGACCGAGGCGTTCTACACCTTCGACATGGCGCCCTGGCGCAACCCGGACGGCTCGGTCCGCGGGGTGATCGTGCAGGCTGTCGACGCCACGCCCGTGGTGGCCGCCCGGCGGGCCGCCGAAGCCGCCGCCGCCACCGCCGAACGCCGCTACCGCCAAGCCGCTGGTCTGATCCTGGAGTTGCAGCGCAGCCTCCTGCCCGACGTGCTGCCCGTCCTGCCCCGCGTACAGGTCGCCGCTCACTACCTCGTCGCGGGCAACGACCTCGTCGCCGGCGGGGACTGGTTCGACGTCGTTCCTCTGCCCGACGGGCGGCTCGCGCTGACCGTCGGCGACGTGGTCGGGCACGGTGCGCAGGCCGCGGCGGCGATGGGTCAACTCCGCACCGTCACCCGGCAGGCGTTCCAGTCCGACGGCAGCCTGCCGCACGTGCTGAGCGTCCTGAACGCCTTCGCGGCCCAGGCCACCACGACCCGAGCGGCCACCACCTGCGTCGCCGTGCTCGACCCCACCACGGGCGCACTTGAGGTGGCCAGCCACGCACACCCACCGCCGCTGGTGATCGACGCCGCGGGCGACAGCCGGTACCTGCCTCTGGCGCCCGCGGGACCACTCGGCACGGGAGCCGGTCCCGCCCCGGTCCACACCTTCCGCCTGGCGGGCGGCGATGTTCTGCTGCTCTACACCGACGGCCTCATCGAGCGGCCACGGCAGAGCCTGCACGACAGCCCCGGTGCCCTGGCCACCGCCGCGGCGGCAGCTCGGCGCGACGTGCTCGACGAGGACACCACGCTGCCGGACCGACTACCCGATCGAATCTGCACCCTGGTCACGGAACGTCTCGCCCTGGCCGGGGGCGGCTTCGGCGACGACACCACGCTCCTGGCCGCCCACCTTCTGCCGGAGCCCGTCGCGCCCCTTCACCTCACTCTTCCCGCCGACCCGACAGCGCTGCGCCCGATGCGTCAACACCTGCGCGACTGGCTCAATCGGATCGGTGGCCGGGAGCAGGACGTCAGCGACCTCATCCACGCCGCAGGCGAGGCCGCCACGAATGCCATCGACCACGCCTACGGAAGCGGCACGTCGGGGGCATTCACGATGCGCGCCCGGCTGGACGAGCAGGGCGTCGTCCATCTCACCTGCACCGATCAGGGACAGTGGCGGCCCCCGGTCCACGACCCCGGCGGTCGCGGTCGCGGACTGACCATGATCCGGGGACTCGTCGACCGTGTGGAGGTCAGGCACACCGAAGCCGGCACCACCGTCAGCATGCGCCATCACGTCGGCCGGGCCACCGACGTCACCACCGTGGCCACCGCCCAGGCCGCCGGCCCGCACAAGCAGCCCATCGTGGTCGACGAGTTCGCGCTGGCCGTCATCGAGACCCCGATGGGCCGGACACTGCGGGTGCAAGGCCCGGTGGACCTGGCCACCGGCCCTCGGCTTCGCGCCGCGATCATGCAGGCAAGCCGGGGCGGCAGCCTTCCGATCACCATCGACCTCACCGCTGTCACCCACCTGACCAGCACCGGCGTTCAGATCCTGCACGAGGTCACCCGCACCATCACCGAGCTGCACGTCACCGCGAGCCGGCACAGCCCCGCCCACGGTGTACTGCAACTGACCGGACTGCGCCACCTTCTGGCTGATTCCCCTGGGAGTGGCACCCAGACCCACTGAAGCGCCGACGATGTGCCGCCTTCCTGGCTACGTTGACTGCGGAGGCGGTCAGCGGAAGCTGCCGCAGCGGTGAGGCGGGACGGCCCGTACCGGGTGGGCTGCCCGCGACGAGCGTGGCGCGAAAGGCGATGCCGGTGACGATGGAAGCGGAGCGCACCCTGCGCGAGGAGGACCTCACCCAACTGGCGGAGCTCGCCGCCCAGCTCCGGGTGGACTCGATCCGGTGCAGCACCAGAGCCGGATCGGGGCATCCGACATCCAGCCTCTCCGCCGCCGACCTGCTCGCGGTGCTGATGTCCCGGCACCTGCGGTACGACTGGGCGGACCCCCGCGGTCGCGCCAACGACCATCTGATCTTCTCCAAGGGCCATGCCTCGCCGCTGTTGTACGCGGTCTTCAAGGCCGCCGGTGCGATCACCGACCAGGAACTGGTCGAGACCTACCGCCAGTTCGGGTCGCGCCTGCAGGGACACCCCACGCCGGCGCTGCCCTGGGTGGACGTCGCGACCGGCTCGCTCGGTCAGGGGCTGCCGGTCGGCGTCGGGATCGCGCTCGCCGGCCGGTACCTCGATCGTCTGCCGTTCCGGGTGTGGGTGCTGTGCGGCGACAGCGAGATGGCCGAGGGCTCCGTCTGGGAGGCGCTGGACAAGGCCGGCCACTACGGGCTGCACAACCTCACCGCGATCGTCGACGTGAACCGGTTCGGGCAGCGGGGACCGACCGAGTTGGAGTGGGACCTGGACACCTACCGTCGGCGGGTCGAGGCGTTCGGCTGCCAGGCGCTCGTCGTCGACGGCCACGACCTGGTCGCCATCGACGAGGCGTTGGGCCGCGCCCGGCAGGCGACGGGTCCCACGGTGGTGCTCGCCCGGACGGTCAAGGGCAGGGGTGTGCCGGAGATCGAGAACCAGCCGGGATGGCACGGCAAGCAACTGGAACCGGAGATGGCCGAGCGAGCCGTCGACGCTCTCGGTGGGGTCCGCCAGATCCGCGTGGCGACGCCGCGGCCGGATCCCGTACCGTCGGCCCCCACGCCCACGGGCCAGCCGCCGGTGCTGCCCCGGTACGACAGGGGCGCGAAGGTCGCCACGCGGAACGCGTACGGTGACGCGCTGCGCGCGGTGGGGTCGCGGCCGGAGGTGGTCGCCCTGGACGGCGAGGTCAGTGACTCCACCCGTGCCGACCGGTTCGCCGAGGCCCACTCCGACCGGTACTTCGAGATGTTCATCTCCGAACAGCAGATGGTCGCCGCGGCGGTCGGGCTCCAGGTACGCGGGTACCGGCCGTTCGCCTCGACCTTCGCCGCCTTCTTCTCCCGCGCGTACGACTTCGTCCGGATGGCGGCCGTCTCCCGGGCGGACATCGCCCTGGCGGGGTCCCACGCGGGCGTGGAGATCGGGGCGGACGGTCCCTCGCAGATGGGGCTGGAGGACCTGGCGGCCATGCGCGCGGTGCAGGGGTCCACGGTCCTGTATCCCAGTGACGCCGTGTCCTGCGCCGCCCTCGTCGCCCAGATGGTCGACCGCAGGGGTGTCACCTACCTGCGCACCACCCGGGGCGGGCACCCCGTCCTCTACGACAACGACGACACCTTCCCCGTGGGTGGCAGCAAACTGCTCCGCGGCGGCGGCGACGACGATCATGTCGCGCTGATCGGGGCGGGGGTGACGGTGCACAACTGCCTCGCCGCCGCCGACGAACTGGCGCGCGAGGGGATCAACGCCCGGGTCATCGACCTCTACTCGGTGAAGCCGCTGGACCGGGAGCGGTTGATCGAGGCTGTCCGGGTCACCGGGGGCCGGCTGGTGGTGGTCGAGGACCACTACCCGGAGGGCGGCCTGGGCTCCGCGGTCCTCGAGTCGCTGGCCGACGTCGCCGAGCCGCTGCGCGTGGCACACCTGGCGGTGCGCGGGCTACCCACCTCGGGTAAGCCGGCCCAGTTGATGGACGAGGCCGGCATCGGGGTGAGCGCCATCGTCGCGGCGGCGCGCGCCCCGACTGCACAGCCCGGCTGACGTGACGGCCGCCGGTGGTGGCAGCGGGGGGTGACAGCCGTCCGGGCGGCGTGTCACCATACCGACCAGTCGGTATCCCATCGGAAGGGCCCCCGCGATGCCCGGAACGACCGCGACGCGCACGGCGTACCGCACCTGTCCCCTCTGCGAGGCCACCTGCGGCCTGACCCTGACCATCGCCGACGACCGGGTCACGCATGCCCGCGGCGACCGCGAGCACGTCTTCAGCCATGGCTTCGTCTGCCCGAAGGGGGCCGCGTTCCCGCAGCTCCTCGCCGACCCCGACCGCCTGCGTCGGCCGCTGCTGCGCGTGGACGGCACGCTGCGCGAGGTCGGCTGGGACGAGGCGTTCGCCGCCGTCGAGGCCGGGCTGAACGCCGCCCGGGCCGGCGGCCGCGACGCGGTCGCGGTGTACCTCGGCAATCCCAACGTGCACACGATGGCCGGCGGGCTCTACGTGGGCCCGCTCGTCCGGTCGCTCAACACCCGCAACGTCTTCTCCGCCAGCACCGTCGACCAGATGCCCAAGCACGTCTCCTCGGGCTACCTGTACGGCGACCCGAACGCCATCCCGGTGCCCGACCTCGACCGCACCGACCTGCTCGTCCTGCTCGGCGCCAATCCCTGGGAGTCCAACGGCAGCCTCTGCACCGCGCCGGACTTCCCCGGCCGGCTGCGGGCGCTGCAGGCGCGCGGCGGCCGGTTCCTGGTCGTCGACCCCCGCCGCACCCGTACGGCGGCCGCCGCCGACGAGCACGTGCCCATCCGACCCGGCACCGACGCGTTGCTGCTGTTCGCCGTCGTGCACACCCTCTTCGACGAGGACCTCGTGCGGCTCGGCCGGCTGGCGGAGCACGTCACCGGTCTCGACGACGTCCGGGAACTGTCCGCGGCGTTCGCCCCCGAGCGGGTGGCCGACCGGTGTGCGGTGCCGGCGTCGCGCATCCGTGAGCTCGCCCGCGAGCTCGCGGCCGCCCCCACGGCCGCCGTGTACGGGCGCATCGGCACCTGCACCGTCGAGTTCGGAACCCTGACCAGCTGGCTGGTCGACGTGGTCAACATCCTGACCGGCAACCTCGACCGGCCCGGCGGGGCGATGTTCCCCCTCGCCGCCCACCAACGCGTCCGCGCCAGCGGCCCGGGCAAGGGCTTCCGCACCGGACGCTGGGCCAGCCGGGTGCGGGAACTGCCCGAGGTCAAGGGCGAGCTGCCGGTCGCCACGCTGGCCGACGAGATCGAGACGCCGGGGGAGGGCCAGGTCCGGGCGCTGATCACCGTTGCCGGCAACCCGGTCCTGTCCACGGCGAACAGCGAACGGCTGGACCGCGCGCTCGGCTCGCTCGACTTCATGGTCAGCGTCGATCCGTACCTGAACGAGACCACCCGGCACGCCGACGTGGTGCTGCCGCCACCCGACCCCGCCCGCTCGGGACACTACGACTTCGCGTTCCTCACCCTGGCCGTGCGCAACGTGGCGAGCTACTCGCCGCCCGCGCTGCCACTGGATCCCGACACCCCCGACGAGTGCGAGATCCTCGCCCGGCTCACGCTGATCGCCGCCGGGCAGGGCGCCGGCGCCGACCCCGCGGTGCTGCACGAGCAGATGCTCGGCCAGGTGGTCGCCGAGGCGGCCGAGGGACTGGGCCGGCCGGCGGGTGAGCTGCGGGCGCTGGTCGCCGGAAACGGGCCGGCCGAACGCCTGCTCGACGCGCGGCTGCGGTTCGGCGCGTACGGCGACCTGTTCGGACAGCGACCGGACGGGCTGTCCCTGACCCGGTTGCTCGACCACCCGCACGGTGTCGACCTGGGACCGCTGCGACCGCGGCTGCCGGAGGTGCTGCGCACACCGACCGGAGCCGTCGACCTGTGCCCGTCGCCGATCGCGGCCGACGTGGCCCGGCTCCGCGAGGCCCGCGACGCGTCGCCGGAGGGCTTCGTCCTCGTCGGCCGCCGGCACCTGCGGTCGAACAACAGTTGGATGCACAACGTGCCGGCGCTGGTCAAGGGCCGGGACCGGTGCACGCTGCAGGTGCATCCCGACGACGCGGCGACGCTCGGGCTGGCCACCGGGCAAGCCGCGCGCGTCTCGTCGCGGGTCGGGTCGGTCGTCGTCGCGGTGGAGGTGACCGCCGACACCATGCCGGGCGTGGTGAGTCTGCCCCACGGGTGGGGCCACGACGTGCCGGGCACCCGCCAGTCGGTGGCGCGCGCGCATGCCGGCGTCAACAGCAACGTGCTCACCGACGAGACGGCGGTCGACCCCCTGTCGGGCAACGTCGTGCTCAACGGCATCCCGGTGCGCGTCGAGCCCACCGCACCGGCGGCACCTGCGTAGGCTGGCGCACCGGGCCGGCGGGCGGCCCCGGGAGGGACGGGCACCGGTGGGTCGGACGGGCGACGGCGAGGCGCTGCCGCAGCGACTGCTGGCGGTCGCCACCAGACTGTTCGCGGAGAAGGGCTTCGAGAAGACCTCGGTCCAGGAGATCGTGGAGGCGGCCGGGGTCACCAAGGGCGCGATGTACCACTACTTCGCCGCCAAGGACGACCTGCTCCAGGAGATCTACCAGCGGCTGCTGCGCATGCAGCGCGAGCGCCTGGAGGCCATCATGGCCGGCGCGCAGCCCGTGGCGCGGCGGCTGCACACCGCCGCCGCCGACGTGGTGGTCACCGCGATCGCCAACCTCGACGACGCCACCGTGTTCCTGCAGTCGATGCACCTGCTCTCGCCGGACCGCCAGCGCGCGGTGCGGGCGGCCCGCCGCGAGTACCACGAACGCTTCCGCTCGCTGGTCGAGGAGGGCCAGCGCGCCGGGACCTTCCGCGGCGACGTGCCGGCGGACCTGGTCGTCGACTACTTCTTCGGCGCGGTGCACCATCTGGGCGCGTGGTTCCGCAGCAACGGCCGGCTGACCCCGCAGCAGGTCGGTACCCACTTCGCCGACCTGCTGCTGTCCTCGCTGCGCCCGGAGCCCGGTCTCTGACCTTGATCGAAACCCTCATCGTGCGGGCCCTCTGCGAGCGCGACATCGCGGTCCCCGTGTACGACCACGGATGACGCGATCGGCCGCCACCACCGGCCCCCGGGGCGATCCTGGGTGGGGCACCGTGCCGGCCCGACCCCGGCCGCGGGCGCCGCTCAGGCGCCCCTGGCGAACAGGGCGAGGCGTACGCGGTTGGGGCTGTCGGTCTTGGTCATCAGGCTGGTGATGTGGGTCTTGACGGTGGTGACGCCGATGTGGAGCCGGTCGGCGATCTCCGTGTTGGAAAGCCCCTCGGCGACCAGGTTCAGCACGTCCTGTTCGCGCGTGGTCAGTCCCTGAGCGGGCCGTGGCGCTTCGGCACGGGCATGTACCGCACGCTGGACCAGGCGCTGCAGCACCTCCTGGCTGAACGGGCTGTCGCCCGCGGCGGCCCGGCGGACGCCGTCGAGCAGGTCGCTGGGTGGTGCGTCCTTGAGCAGGAACCCGCAGGCGCCGGCGGTCAGCGCGGGATAGAGGTGGTCGTCGTCGCCGAACGTGGTCAGCACCAGGACGCGGGTGGCGGGGCGGTCGGCGAGGATGCGGCTGGTCGCGGTGATGCCGTCGACGCCGGGCATGCGCAGGTCCATGACGACGACATCGGGGACGAGCCGCGCGGCGAGGGCGATCGCCTCGCGACCGTTGTCGGCCTCACCGACGACCTCGATGTCGGGCTGGGCGTCGCAGAGCATGCGCAGACCCGCGCGGATGAGGTGCTGGTCGTCGACCAGCAGGACGCGGATCACGCCGGCTCCGGCGCGTGCGGCCCGGCCGAGGTCTCGCGTGCCCGGGGCGTCGACGAGGCCGGCGTGACGGCGGGGGAGAGGGGTGACGCCGTCGGTCCGGTGACCGCGGCAGGGAGGAGGGTGCGGACCCGCCAACCCTCGCCGGTCGGGCCCGCCTCCAGGTGACCACCGAGGACGTCGACGCGTTCCCGCA
Source organism: Micromonospora sp. NPDC049497 (assembly GCF_044465805.1). Taxonomy (NCBI): domain Bacteria; kingdom Bacillati; phylum Actinomycetota; class Actinomycetes; order Micromonosporales; family Micromonosporaceae; genus Micromonospora; species Micromonospora sp. NPDC049497. The sequence goes on from NZ_JBITMC010000006.1 coordinate 77,104, forward strand.
TACCGGTGATGCCGTGGCCGCCACCGGCCGGCACCGCCGCCGGCACCCGTCCGCGCCCGTTGTCCGAGACCTCCCATCGGACGGCTCCGTCGACCACGGCGACGGACAGGCGCGCCAGCGCGGACGTGCCGGCATGCTTGGCCACGTTGGTCAGCGCCTCCTGGGTCAGTCGCAGCACCGCCAGGCCCCGAACCGCGTCGAGTGAACCGACCGCCGGGTCGATGTCGGCCTCCACGGTGACACCCGCCTGGCGGGCCCGGTCGACGGCCGCGCCGAGGGCCGCCGGAAGCGCCGCCGGCTCGATCGCGGTCAGCGCCGCGTCACCGCGTACCCCGTCGGGGTCGCGCAGCACCGCGACCAGCCGGCGCAGGTCCGCCAAGGCCGCGGTGCCCGTGCCGTGCACGTCGTCGAACACCGCGCCCACCTGTGGAGGCAGGTCCGTGAGGACGTGCCGGGCCACGCCGACCCGCAGCACCATCGACGCCACGTGATGCGCGACCACGTCGTGCAGTTCACGGGCGATGGCGGTGCGCTCGTCGGCGCGGGCGGCGCGGCTCTCCGACTCTCGCCGGCGCTGCTCCTCCGCCGCCCGCTGCTCGGCCTGTCGGGCGACTTCGCCCGTGGTCCGGACGACCAGGCCCAGCAGCAGCGGCACGCCGACCTCCACCAGCAGGCCGAAGGCGCCGGAGAGGACCCGTCCGAACGGGTCGCCGATCGAGTCGGTCAGGTCGACCGCGACCAGCAGACCAGCGGCCAGCCAGATCGTGCGTGGCCGGGGCGCCCGCATGGCCACCTCGAGCAACGCCCAGCTGGCACCCACCTGGTTGATCGTCGTGTCGTCGAGGACGGGGATCGCGACCGCCAGCAGCGCGGCCTGCACCAGCAGGTTGGGCAGCGGTCGGCGGTGGAGCACCAGCGCGACCGCGAACGCGACCGCCGCGAGGAACCACTGCAGGGCCGTCGGTGAACGTCCGGCCTGGGTGCCGAAGACCAGATAGCCGACGCCGCTGAGGTCGAGCAACAGCATCCGCGCGAGCGTGTCCCGCGTGTCGAACAGTCGTGCCACCCACCCCACCGGATCAGCCTAGGCGCTGCCGGCGGCGCGCAGGAACCGCAGCAGGAGCATCAGCGCCCAGAACGGCGCGGCCACCGCGAACGTCAGCGTGAACAGGGTGGCGGTCATGCGGCCAGCGCCAGTTCCGGGCTGCGGCGGCGGGCCAGGACCACGCCGGTGGCGGTCGCCGTCGCGACCACCAGGGCCGCCCCGGCGGCCAGGGTGATCGCGTCCGGACGCAGGAGCGGTTGCCCGCGCAGGGCCTGCCAGGTCAACAGCATCGTGAGTACGCCGTAGGCCACGCCGGCGACCACCAGCAGTCGCACGCGGCTGCGCTCGTCGAGCCGCGTGCCGAGGAACCGGCTCAGGAGGATCGCCAGGATCGGCAGCGCCTGCAGGGCGTGCAGTCCCACGAAGTGCCCGATTCGCAGGTCCCCGCCGGTGGTGCTCCAGCCGACCAGCGGCAGCCCGGGCCCTCCGTCCGGTACGCCCACGCTGTGCGCCCCGCTGATCCCCTCGATTCCCGAAGCCTGCCCGGGCAGCACCATCGGCACCGCCGCCAGCATGCCCAGCAGGGTCAGGCCGAGCCCCAGCCCGACCGCGTACGCGGCGACCCGGTCCGCCAGCCGCTGAGACAGCACGACGATCCCGATGACGAGGTGCGCGACGAACAGCACCATGATCGACGCGCCCATGGCCTGCCACAGGACGGCGTTCAGCGCGCTGGTCTCGTTGTAGTGGCTGGTCGTGCCGCGTAGCACCTGCCCGACGATCACCACCATCTCCGCCACCGACATCGCGACGACGACGGTGCCCGCCCACTCCGCGAGCCGGCTGCGCTGCGGCAGGAGGGAGAGCATCCAGGCGAGGGTGGTGCCGTACAGCACGAACGACACGGCGAACTTGAACGGCTTGAGCCAGATCGGTACGCCGGTGAGGACACGCGGATCGGCGACGATGCCGACCGCCGAGACGACGGCGAGCACCGCCATCGCGGAGACGAAGACCATCATGGGGCGGTGCCAGTGTGCCGCCCGGTGCAGCGCGGTAGTCATGTCTGTAGATGCTGGTGAACCGGCACCCGCGTTGCGCCCGACCGCGAGCCCGGGTTGTGGCCGGCGGTCGGAGCGCCGCCTCCTCCCTGGGTAGCAGGCGAATACCTCCCGTTTCGCGCGCGCCCGACCGTCGCATCGCACACAGTGGTGGCGTGGTCGAGGAGGAGACATGACGGGGTTGCGGACCGACCTGTACGAGCTGCGGATGGCGGCCAGCTACCTGCGTCGCGACATGGTGGAGAGCGCCACGTTCAGCCTGTTCGCCCGCCGTCTCCCGCCACGGCGCGGCTTCCTGGTGGCCGCCGGGCTGGGCGAGGCGCTGGCGTTCCTGGAGGGCTTCAGGTTCGACGACGACGAACTGGACTACCTGCGCGACGTCGTCGGGCTCGACCAACCGGCTCTCGCCGCGCTCGCGCGACTGCGGTTCACCGGCGACGTCTGGGCCGTGCCGGAGGGTCGCGTGGTGTTCGCCGACGAGCCGCTGCTGGAGGTCACCGGGCCGATCGCCGAGGCGCAGCTGGTGGAGACCGGTGTGCTGAACCTGCTCACCTTCCACACCACGGTGGCCAGCAAGGCGGCCCGCTGCCGCCTCGCCGCCGGCGGCGCCCAGCTGATCGACTTCGCGTTCCGCCGTACGCAAGGGATCGAGGCGGGGGCGGCCGTGGCGCGGGCGTCGGCCATCGCCGGCTTCGCGGCGACCAGCCACGTCGAGGCCGCCCGCCGCTACGGGCTGCGGCCGTCCGGAACGATGGCCCACTCGTACGTCGAGGCGTTCGGAGACGAGCGGGCCGCGTTCCGCGCGTTCGCCACGGACTTTCCCACGAACCCCGTGTTCCTCGTCGACACGTACGACACGCCCGCCGGAGTGCGGGCCGCCGTCGACGTCGTCACCGAGCTGGGCCTGACCGGGCCGCTCGGCGTCCGGCTCGACTCCGGAGACCTTGCCGCGCTGGCCCGGCGGACCCGCGCGATCCTGGACGGTGCCGGGCTGACCCGGGCCCAGATCGTGGCGAGCGGCAGTCTGGACGAGGACGTCATCGCCGCGCTCGTCGACCAGGGCGCGCCGATCGACGCGTACGGCGTCGGCACCCGGATGGGCGTCTCCTACGACGCGCCGTCCCTGGACAGCGCGTACAAGTTGGTCGCCGTCGGCGACCGCCCGGTGCTCAAGCTGTCGCCCGGCAAGGCCACCCTGCCCGGTCCCAAGCAGGTCTTCCGCGATCCCCGTGGGACGAGCGGCGACGTCGTGGGGCTGCGCGACGAGCCGCCACCGGGCGACCGGGAGCCGATGCTCGTGCCGGTCATGCGCGGCGGCCGTCGGCTCGACGACGCCGATCCGGCCGCCGAGGTGCGCGCCGCACGCCGCCGGTTCGACGCGGACCTCGCGTGGCTGCCCGAGGCGGCGCGCAGGCTGGCGGACCCGACGCCGCTCACCGCCACCGTCAGCCCGGCGCTCGCCGCGCTGCGCGACCGGGTGGCGCGCGTCGCAACGTCCTGACCAGCACGACCAGCGCCACCACCTGAAGTGCGACGGTGACGGCCACCAGTAGCGGGACGGACGTCTCGTACAGCCCGCCCGCCAACGCGCCACCCGCGGCGGCGGCGACACCGACCACCGCACCGAACATGCCGTACGCCGTGGCCCGTCTGTCCGGCCCCACCAGGTCGGCGACCGTGGCCTTCAGCGTCGACTCCTGCATGCCCAGGGCGGCGCCCCACACCAGGACGCCCGCGAGGGCGGGCGCGAGCGTGCCGGAGAAGGCCAGAGCGGGCACGAGGGCGGCCGCGACCGGCAGGAAGACGAGGACCACGCCTCCGTACCGGTCGTACGCCCAGCCGGTGCCGACCGCGGCCACCGCGTCGACGACCATCGCCGCGGCGTACAGCACGGGCACCGCCGAGGCGGGGAGCAGGCCGGCGCTCACGAGATGGAAGGACAGCACCCCGAACGTCGCGAACCCCGTCATGGTGAGCCCCGCGAACACCGCGTACACCCAGAACCGGCCCGGCAGGCGGGCGGCATCCCCACTGCCTCGCGCCCGACGGGGCGTCCGTTCCGGTGCCGCCGGCGCGGAGGTGTCGCCCCGTTCGTAGCGGGCCGGGCGGGGGACCCGGACCCGCAACCACACCACCAGGGCGAGCGCGAGAGCCCCGGGGACCGCGAGCGTGAGCAGCGCCGGCCCGTAGTCGTCCCCCGTCACCGCCAGCACACCGGCCACCGCGAGTGGCCCGACCAACGCGCCGGCCTGGTCCAGCGCCTCGTGCACCGCGAACCCGCGTCCGCGACCGGTCACGGCCGACGCGTGTGACAGCAGGGTGTCCTTCGCCGGCTGCCGTACCGCCTTCCCGATCCGCTCGCTGATGATCAGAGCGGAGGCCACCCACAGCACCGAGGTCAGGCCCAGCAGCGGCACGGAGACGACGGTGAGGCCGTAGCCGGCGATCGCCCACGCCCAGAAACGGCCGGTACGATCGGCCAGCGGCCCGGACACCAGGCGCAGGACGAACGCCGACGCCTCACCCACGCCGGTGACCACCCCCACCACCAGGGCACTCGCTCCCAGGTGGGCCAGCAGGGGTCCGGTGATGGACCGCGCACCCTCGTAGACGACGTCGGCCAACATCGCCACGACGCCGAACCACACCACGAACCGCCACGCCGACAGGTGGCCGGCCGGCGCCACCGAGGGACCGGTGGAGGCCCCCGCGGGCGTCGGTCCGTGTGCCATCACCACCAGTGTGATCTCCGTCGCCTCCCGGCCGAGGGGGAATCAGAGCACCGGATCTGGATTTGCAGTTGGACGTGACTTCTGCACCGTTCCCCGCGCACACGCCGGGGGACCTCATGAGCCCCCGGCAGCGACTGCGGCTCGTCCTCGTCCTCGGATCGCTGATCGCGGTGGGTCCGCTGACCATCGACATGTACCTGCCCGCGCTCCCCGCGATCGTCGCCGACTTCCAGACCACGTCGGCGGCGGTCCAACTGACCCTCACCGGCACGCTGGCGGGCCTCGCCGTCGGCCAGTTGCTGATCGGCCCGCTGTCCGACGCCGTCGGCCGGCGCGCGCCGCTGATCGGCGGCGTCGCGCTGCACGTCGTGGCGTCCCTGCTGTGCGCCGTCGCACCGAACATCGCGGTTCTCGGTGGACTGCGGGTGGTACAGGGTCTCGGCATCGCCGCGGCCTCGGTGGTCGCGATGGCGGTGGTCCGCGACCTGTTCAGCGGCGCGGCCTTCGCCACGCTGCTCTCGCGGCTGCTGCTGGTCATGGGTGCGGCGCCGATCCTCGCTCCGACTCTCGGCGGCGGGTTGCTGCGCTGGACGGACTGGCGCGGGGTGTTCGTGGCCCTGGCCGCCTTCGGTGTGCTGCTCGTCGTGGTCGCCGCGCTCGGCCTGCCCGAGACGCTGCCGCGCGACCGGCGCCGGCGCGGCGGAGTGGTCGCGACGCTGACCGTGTACAGCGCGCTGCTGCGGGACCGTACGTTCGTGGGTCTGGTCCTGGTCGCCGGACTGGCCATGGCGGCGTTGTTCGCCTACGTGGCCGGGTCGTCGTTCGTCCTGCAGGAGCAGTACGGGCTCGACGAGCAGCAGTTCGGGCTCGCCTTCGGCGCGGGCGCGGTCGGGCTGATCGCGGCGACCCAGTTCAACGTACGGCTGCTGCGCCGCCACTCGTCGCAGCGGATCCTCGTCGCCGCCCTGGCCGTGGGAACCGTGGCCGGGCTGGCGCTGCTCGGCTTCGCCGCGACCGGGTTCGGTGGGCTGCCGAGCCTGCTGGTGTCGTTGTGGGTGGTGCTCGCCGCGGCGGGCCTCGCGATGCCGAACGCGCCGGCCCTGGCCCTGGCACGGCACGGGGAAGCGGCCGGCACGGCGTCCGCCCTGCTCGGCGCGGTGCAGTTCGGCGTCGGCGCGCTGGCCGCGCCCCTGGTGGGCGTGCTCGGCACCGGCGCGGTCGCCATGGCCCTCGTCGTGGCGGGTGGCATGGTGGCGGCGACGGCGGTTCTGCTCGTGGTGGTGCGGCCGGGCCGGCTCGTCGACCTCGACGCCGGTGCGGTGGTCGTGGCGGCGCACTGAGAATGCTGGGCATGCGGTCCTGACAGCCCCGAAGACGTGCGTGACACCGCTGTCGTCGACGTGCGAAGCTACCGGTCGGTAACCTCATCGGCGGAAGGCGGCGACATGACCGACGTGGCGGATCTGAGCTGGCAGAAGCCGGGGGTGCTCGACCCGGCCGTCGTGCGCCACGCCTGGCGGGTGACCGAGCCGCTGCACGGGATGATCTACTTCGTGCCCGAGGCGCACGAGCGGTACGCCGCCCTTGGCATCGCGGAGCCGGCCGGCTACTTCGCCTCCCGGGCGGCTGCCCTGGGGCCGGTCGGTCCCGGCCCGGTCGTCGCCAGCTTCTTCAACTTCAACCCGGACCTCGTGGCCCGGGTGCTGCCGGCCGCCTGGGAGCGGGCGACGCCGGCGGCCGTGCTGGCCGCCCGGCTGGAGGCCGCCGGTGCGGCCCTGACGCGCGCGCTCGGCGACGTGGTGCACGGCCCGGAGATGGCCGAGGCGGCCGAGTTGGCCCGCCGCGCGGCCGAGTCCGCCACCGCCTGGCCGGAGGGTCGGCCACTGTTCGCCGCCCATGCCGCGCTGCCCTGGCCGGAGCAGCCGCACCTGATCCTGTGGCAGGCCCAGACGGTCCTGCGGGAGTTCCGCGGCGACGGGCACGTGGCCGCCCTGGTGCTCGCCGGTCTGAGCGGGGTGGAGGCGCTGGTGCTGCACGCCGCATCCGGCGCGGTGCCGGTCCGTTTCCTGCGCCGCACCCGCGGCTGGAACGCGGAGCAGTGGGCCGACGCGGTCGAGCGGCTGCGCGCCCGCGGACTGGTCGAGGGCGACGAGCCGACCCTGAGCGACAGCGGACGGGCGCAGCGCGCGTGGATCGAGGCGGCCACCGACCGGCTCGCCACGCCCGCGTACGCGGTGCTCGGGGCCGACGGGTGCGCGCGCCTCGCCGAGCTGACCCGGCCGATGAGTCGCGCCGTGGTCGACGCCGGCCTGCTCAACGTCGACAACGCCGTGCCCGCACGTTCCGACCGGAGCGCGTCGCCCTCGACCTGAGTCCGGCCCGTCCGTAACGCACCGTGATGTCTGCCGTCCGGAGCGCGAGCGGGCAGGTGTGGCGGTGACGTTTGCGGGTAAGTCGCTGCCCGCAGCGGACGAGGGGGACCCATGAGTGAAGCAGCAGCGAGACGGCCCGGAGCATCCGGCACGGCCGTCGGTCCGACCGAGCGCCTGGCCGCGGACGTGGCCGAGGTGGTACGCGAGGAGGTCCGGGAGGTACGTACCCAGCTGATGCGGGCGGCCGGCCCGACGGGAGTCGGCCTGGCGCTGCTCGCCACCGCCGGAGGGTGTCTCGTCCTGGGAGCCGGTGCTGCCTCGACCACGGTGCTGCGCCTGCTGGAGACCTTCCTGCCCCGCCGGCTCGCCACCGCGGGACTCACCGGGGGCTACCTCGTGGCCGCCATCGTGCTGGGACGGGCCGGCATGGAGCAGTTGCGGGCGGCGGGTGGCCACTCGGCCTGGCTGGCGGACGAGATGCAGGACGCCGTCACCACGACCGCGAGTCGGGTGGTGCCGGCCGGTGCCGCCGCCGTTCGGGACGAGCTGGACCAGTTGAGTGCCAGCAGGCAGGACCGTTGACGTCGACATGCGGGGTGCCGCCCGGCCTGCCGGCCGCGCGGTGACGACCGCCGAACACCATCCTTGCGTCGAGAGGGAAGGTAGCCATGTCGGACAAGTCGCACCAGAAGAACAACGTCAAGAAGCAGGGCAAGACGTTGAAGGAGAAGCGGGCGGCGAAGAAGGCCAAGCACGCGGCCAAGGCTTCGTCGATCCCGCCGACCGACCACTGAACGACCACTACGCTCCGCGATCCCGAGCGCCACCCTAGGTGCGATCTCGTCCTGGTAGGACAGTTGTGGACGAGGGGCTATTGACTGTGAACTAACCCACACCATTGAATGTCGACGTGCGAAGACGCCTGGTCAGACCCGTCGTCAAGGGGCAGTGGGTGCGGTGGACCATGGGATGAACGAGCGCCGACGGCGGATGGCCCTCAGCGCGGCATTGCACGTCGGCTCCCACGGGGTCGCCATCGTCTACTGCCTCATGACGATCCACGAGCCCAACCGGACCCTCATGCTCGCGGCGTACGGCTGTGGGATGGCGGCCGGCACGGTCGGGCTGTGTGTGGCGAAGAGGATCACCACGAAAGCGGGCGCGTACCTCGTCTCGTTCACGATCCTGCTGGTCACGCTCCTCATGGCGGCGCTCGGCGCGTACTGGGACGGTGGCGCCGCCTCGCCGGCCACCCTGGGGTTCGTGACCACCTCCGTGTTCGTCGCCAGCCTCACGCCGCACCTGCGGCTGTTGATCGGGCTGGAGGCGCTCATCGTCGGGTCCTACCTGGCCGTCGCCGCGGCCGGGCAACCGACGCGGCCCGGGCACGTCTTCATCTACGTCGCCGGGATGCTGGTGCTGATCTCGGTCTGCGCCACGCAGACCCGCATCGTGGCGCGGCAGCGTTCCCAGCTCCGGTCCCTCGCGACGCTGGACCCGCTGACGGGCGCCCTGAACCGGCGCGGCCTGGCGGACTTCGCCGGACCACTGTTCCGGGGCTGTCGCCGCCCCGGAGTGTCCCTGCTGTGCCTGGACCTGGACGACTTCAAGCTCGTCAACGACCGTCTCGGCCATGCCGCCGGCGACGCGCTGCTGCAACGGACGGTGGCGGCGGCGCGGGAGGCGGTGCGTGCCGGCGACGCCATCGCCCGGGTCGGTGGAGACGAGTTCGTGGCCGTCCTGGTCGACGCCCACGAACTCACCGCGCGGACGGTGGCGGCGCGCATCGACGGGGCCCTGCGCGAGCACACCGGCGTCAGCATCGGCTGGGCCACCGCCCCGCACGACGGGGACACGCTCGAGACGTTGATGCAGGTGGCCGACCAGCGCCTCTACCGCGTGAAACAGGACCGCTGCCGCACCGCCCACCGGCCGTCGAGGACGGGGTACGGCCTGCTGGCCGGTTCGCCGGACCTCGGCAGCCCGTAGCGGCGCCCCGCCGGAGGTCGCTCAGGCCGCCACGGCCACCGCCGGCACCACCGCCGGCACCACCTCCGGCGCCCCGAGGCGTACGGCGTCGGCCGTCGCGTCGTCCGGCTGCTCGTTCGCGGCGCGTTCTGCCTCGACCCGCGCGACGTAGTGCGCCACCTCCCGCTCGATCCGCTCGTCGTCCCAGCCGAGCACCGGAGCCATCAGCCTCGCCGCCGGCCGGGCGGCCGTGAGGCCCCGGTCGAAGCTCTCGATCGACACGTGGGTACGCCGCGTGAGCACGTCCTCGAGATGCAGCGCACCCTCGGCCGAGGCCGCGTAGACGACCTCCACCCGCAGGTAGTCCTCCGCGCCGTCGAGCGGCTCGCCGAGCGTGGGGTCGGCCCGCAGCAGCGCCAGCACCTCGTCGACGGCCGCGCCGTAGCGCCGCAGCAGGTGCTCCACCCGGTCCACGTGCAGGCCGACCTGCTGCGCCAGGCGGCGGCGCTGGTTCCAGCGGGCGACGTGGCCCTCCGCGCCGAGCAGCGGCACCTGGTCGGTGCAGGAGGCGGGCACCGAACCGCCGAGGCCCCGCACCGCCTCGTCGACAGCGTCCCGCGCCATCACCCGGTACGTCGTGTACTTGCCGCCGGCCACCAGCACGAGACCGGGTGCCGGGGTGACCACGGTGTGCTCCCGGGACAGCTTGGCGGTCGCGTCGGACTCCCCGGACAGCAGCGGGCGCAGGCCCGCGTACACGCCCGCGACGTCGTCGCGGGTCAGCGGGGTGGCCAGCATGGTGTTGACGCGCTCCAGCAGGTAGTCGATGTCGCGGCCGGTCGCCGCCGGATGTGCCTTGTCCAGGTCCCAGTCGGTGTCGGTGGTGCCGATCAGCCAGTGCCGGTCCCAGGGGATGACGAACAGCACGCTGGACTCGGTGCGCAGGATCAGGCCGGTGGTGGACCGGATCCGGTCGCGCGGCACCACCAGGTGGATGCCCTTGGAGGCGCGTACCTGCACCGGCGCCCGCTCGCCGACCAGGGCCTGTATGTCGTCGGTCCACACCCCGGTGGCGTTGACGACCTGCCGGGCACGCACCTCGAACACCTGGTCCGTCTCCTGGTCGTGCACGCGCGCGCCGGTGACTCGGGCGCCCTCCCGCAGCAGGTTCACGACCCGGGCCCGCGACAGCGGGTGCGCACCGTGCGCGGCGGCGGTGCGGACGAGGAATGTCACCAGCCGGGCGTCGTCGACCTGGGCGTCGTAGTACTGCAGGGCGCCGACGAGTGCCTCGGGCCGCAGCGACGGGCAGGCGCGCAGCGCCGCTCGGCGGCTCAGGTGCCGGTGGGCCGGCACGCCGCGCGCGTGGTTGCCGGACAGGCTCATCGTGTCGTAGAGCAGCACGCCGGCGCCGGCGTACAGCCGTTCCCAGCCGCGGTGGCGCAGCGGGTACAGGAACGGCACGGGGCGGACCAGGTGCGGGGCGAGTCGTTGCAGCAGCAGGCCCCGCTCGCGCAGAGCCTCGCGAACCAGCCCGAAGTCGAGCATCTCCAGGTAGCGCAGGCCGCCGTGGATGAGCTTGCTGGACCGGCTGGACGTACCGCTGGCCCAGTCGCGGGCCTCGACGAGCCCGACCGACAGGCCCCGGGTGACGGCGTCGAGGGCGCAGCCGGCGCCGGTGACGCCACCGCCGATCACCAGGACGTCCAGTTCCTGGCCGCTGCCGAGGGCGGCGAGGGACCGCTCGCGGGCGGCCGGTGACAGTGTCGCGGGGTGCATCCGTCTTCTCTCTCCTGTGGAGGGGTGGGGCGGCCGGCGAGAGTGCCGGCCGCCCGGATCCGTGCGGGGATGGGGGTACGCGTCAGCCGACGTCGACCCAGTCGAGGGTGCGCTGGACCGCCTTCTTCCACCGGGCGTAGCCGGTCTCGCGCTGCTCCGGCGACCACCCTGGCTGCCACCGCCGGCTCTCGTTCCAGTTCTCGCGCAGCTCGTCGGTGTCCTTCCAGAAGCCGACGGCGAGGCCGGCGGCGTACGCCGCGCCGAGCGCGGTCGTCTCGGCAACCACCGGCCGGCTGACCGGCACACCGAGGATGTCGGCCTGCATCTGCATGCACAGGTCGTTGACGGTGACGCCACCGTCCACCTTGAGGCACTCCAGGTGCACTCCGGAGTCCTGCTCCATGGCCTCGGCCACGTCACGACTCTGGTAGCAGATTGACTCGAGGGTGGCGCGGGCGATGTGGGCGTCGGTGTTGAACCGGGAGAGTCCGACGATCGCGCCGCGAGCGTCGGAGCGCCAGTAGGGGGCGAACAGGCCGGAGAACGCCGGCACGAAGTACACCCCGCCGTTGTCCTCCACCTGGCGGGCCAGGATCTCGCTCTGCCCGGCGTTACTGATGATCTTGAGCTGGTCGCGCAGCCACTGCACGGCCGAGCCGGTCACCGCGATCGACCCTTCGAGCGCGTACACCGGTGCCTGGTCGCCGAACTGGTAGCACACCGTGGTGAGCAGTCCTGCCTTCGACCGCACGATCTCGGTGCCGGTGTTGAGGAGCATGAAGTTGCCGGTGCCGTACGTGTTCTTCGCCTCGCCAGGGGCGAAGCAGACCTGCCCGACCGTGGCGGCCTGCTGGTCGCCCAGGTCGCCCGTGAGCGGAACCGCGCCGGCGAACGGGCCGTTCATGCTGCAGCTGCCGTACGAGCGCGGGTCGGACGACGGGCGGATCTCCGGCAGCATGGCGCGCGGGATGTCGAAGAACGACAGCAGCTCGTCGTCCCAGTCCAGCGTCTCCAGGTTCATCAGCATGGTGCGGCTGGCGTTGGTGGGATCCGTGACGTGCACCCCGCCCTCGATGCCACCGGTGAGGTTCCACAGCAGCCAGGTGTCGGTGTTGCCGAAGACCGCCTCGCCGCGCTCGGCGGCCTCCCGCACCCCGTCGACGTTCTCCAGGATCCACTGGATCTTCCCGCCGGAGAAATACGTCGCCGGCGGCAGCCCCGCCTTGCGCCGGATGATGTCGCCCTTACCCTCGCGTTCCAGCGCGGAGGCGATGCGGTCGGTACGGGTGTCCTGCCAGACGATCGCGTTGTAGTAGGGCCGCCCGGTCCGGCGGTTCCACACCACGGTGGTTTCGCGCTGGTTGGTGATGCCGAGCGCGGCCAAGTCGGAGGCGGTCAGGCCGCGGGCGTTCATCGCGGTCTGGATGACCGTCTGGGTTCGCTCCCAGATTTCGAGGGGGTTGTGCTCCACCCAGCCGGCCTGCGGCAGGATCTGCTGGTGCTCGAGCTGGTGGCGGCCGACCTCGTTGCCGCCGTGATCAAAAATCATGAATCGGGTGCTGGTGGTGCCCTGGTCTACCGCGCCGACGAAGTCAGCCATTCGGGTGTCTCCTTTGTGTTCGTCCCGGGGGATGTGGACCGGAGGATGTCAGACGCGGGCGGGCTCGGCCGGGACCGCGACGGTCTCGGTGGCCAGGGTGCCCGGCTCCAGCTCGTCGTCGCTGGGCAGGAAGCGGCCGATGATCAGCTCGTAGAGGCCGGCACCGATGACGCCACCGATGAGCGGCCCGACGATGGGCACCCAGAAGTACGGATATCCGCTGGTGTCCTGGAAGGCCGTTTCGTAACCGGTCAGGAACGAGGCGAGACGGGGGCCGAAGTCGCGGGCGGGGTTGATGGCGTAGCCGGCGTTGACGGCGAAGGCCATGCCGATCGCCACCACGATCAGGCCGACGATCAGCGGGGCGAGGTTGCCGGCGGGCAGCGAGTTACGCGCGTCGGTGACCGCCAGGACGAGGAACAGCAGGATGGCCGTGCCGATGATCTGGTCGCGCAGCGCACCCCACTCGGTCACCCCGGCGCCCGGCAGGGTGGAGAAGACGCCCTGGCTCTTGCTGGTCAGACCGGGGTCGAACCGGGACAGCACCTCGCTGTAGTTCCACCGGATGATCAGGGCCGCGACGAACGCGCCGGCGGTCTGGGCCAGCGCGTACGGCATCACCTTGCGCCAGGAGAAGCCCTTGAAGACGGCCAGGGCGACGGTGACCGCGGGGTTGAGGTGCGCGCCGCTGATCCGGCCCGCCACGTACACGCCGAGCGTGACGCCGAGGCCCCAGGCCCAGGCGATGCTGTCGAACTCTCCGGTTCCCGCCGCGGCCACCTGGGCGACCACGCCCACGCCGAACAGGATGAGGATCGCGGTGCCGGCGAACTCGGCGGCCAACTCGCCGACGAGCCCGGGGACTTTCAACCGTTGCGCCATGGGTGCCTCCAGAGGTGGTGGGGGGTGACGGCCCGCTGCGTGGGGGGAGCGGAGGGCCGGCCGGTAACGCCGAGGCGTCGGACGTGACCGTGTCGTGAACCGTAGGAAACCCCTCGAGGCCCGGTCAACGAACCCCGGTCGACAATGTCGAACACTGTTGCGGCCACCGGAATGCCGTTAGCATTCCGGCCCATGCCGGGTCAGGTGCAGTCCATCGCGCGGGCCGCGGCGATCCTCCGCCTGCTCGCCAGCAGCTCCGGCCGGCTCGGTATCGGGGAGATCGCCCGGTCCCTCGACCTGCCCAAAGGCACCGCACACGGCATTGTCCGCACCCTGCAGGACGTCGGCTTCGTGGAGCAGGACAAGACCTCCGGCAAGTACCAACTCGGGGCGGCGCTGCTGCACCTGGGCACCAGCTACCTCGACGTCAACGAACTGCGCTCACGCTCGATCAACTGGGCCGACCCGCTGGCCGCGCGCAGCGGCGAGGCCGTCCGTATCGGCACCCTGTTGGACGGCAAGGTGCTGGTGGTCCACCACGTCTTCCGCCCCGACGACACCCTGCAGACCCTCGACGTCGGATCCCTGCTGCCCCCGCACGCCACCGCGCTCGGCAAGGTCCTGCTGGCCTACGACGTCGGTGCTGCCAACGCGGTCCTGCAGGGCGAACCCGAGCCGTACACCCGGCGCACCCTGGTCACCGCCCGGACCCTCGCCCGGGAGCTGACCAGGATCCGGGACAACGGCTGGGGCGCCGAGATCGAGGAGATGACCCTCGGCGAGGCCGGGATCGCCGCGGCCATCCGCGGCTACGGCGGCCTCGTCGTGGGCGCGATCGGGCTCTCCGGCCCGGTCGACCGGGTCTGCGACGGACAACGCCAGCCACGCCCGTCGCTTGTCGCGTACGTCCGCGACGCCGCCCGGGCGGTGTCCCGGGATCTCGGCGCCGCCCGCTGGTGAGCCGTCCACCCTGCCCCGCCCCCCGCGCCAGAGAGGACGAGGAATGACTGACAGCTACGTCGTCTCCATCGACCAGGGCACGACCTCGACCCGCTGCATCGTGTTCGACCACCGGGGCAACCTCGTCTCGGTGGCGCAGCGGGAGCACCAGCAGCACTTCCCCCGGCCGGGCTGGGTGGAACACGACGCGCTGGAGATCTGGCGCAACGTCGGCAAGGTGGTGCCCCGGGCCCTCGCCCAGGCCGGCATCGTCGCCGGTCAGGTCGCCGCGATCGGCATCGCCAACCAGCGGGAGAGCACCGTGGTGTGGGACCGGCGCACCGGCGCACCGGTGGCGCCGGCGATCATCTGGCAGGACACCCGCACCGACGCGCTGGTGGAGACGCTGAGCCGGGCGCCTGCTGCTGCGAACCTCCAACAGCGGTGCGGGCTGCCGCTGGCCACGTACTTCTCGGGCCCGAAGCTGCGCTGGCTGCTCGACCACACGCCGGGGCTGTCCGAGCGGGCGGAGCGCGGCGAGGTGCTCTTCGGAACGATGGAGAGCTGGCTGATCTGGAACCTCACCGGCGGGCCGGACGGCGGTCTGCACCTGACCGACGTGACCAACGCCAGCCGCACCATGCTGATGGATTTGCACACCCTCGCCTGGGCCCCGGACCTGCTGTCCTTCTTCGGCATCCCGGCCGCCATGCTGCCCGAGATCCGCTCCTCGTCGGAGGTGTACGGCACCGTGACCGCCGTCCTGCCCGGCGTGCGGATCGCCGCAGCGCTCGGCGACCAGCAGGCCGCCCTGTTCGGCCAGACCTGTTTCGCACCGGGCGACGCCAAGTGCACGTACGGCACCGGGAGTTTCCTGCTGCTCAACACCGGTACGGAGCCGGTGAACTCGAGACACGGTCTGCTCACCACCGTCGGCTACCAGATCGCCGGCGAACCGGCGGTCTACGCCCTCGAAGGATCCATCGCGATCACCGGTTCCCTGGTGCAGTGGTTCCGCGACCGGCTGGAGCTGATCAGCAGCGCGCCGGAGATCGAGACACTGGCCCGGACGGTGGACGACAACGGCGGCTGCTACATCGTGCCGGCCTTCTCCGGGCTGTTCGCGCCGCACTGGCGCAGCGAGGCGCGCGGGGTCATCGTCGGGCTCACCTCGTACATCACGAAGGGGCACCTGGCCCGGGCGGTGCTGGAGGCCACCGGATGGCAGACCCGCGAGGTGGTCGATGCGATGAACGCCGATTCCGGCCTGACGCTGACGGCGCTGCGGGTGGACGGCGGGATGACCGCCAACAACCTGCTGATGCAGTTCGTCGCCGACGTGCTCGCGGTGCCGCTGGTGCGCCCGATGGTCGCCGAGACGGTCTCCCTCGGCGCCGCGTACGCCGCCGGGCTGGCGGTCGGTTACTGGCCCGACCTGGAGGGGCTGCGCCGCAACTGGCACCTGGCCGCCCGCTGGGTGCCGGAGATGGACGACGCGGTCCGCGCGGAGGAACGGGACAACTGGCGGCGGGCGGTGGAGCGGACCTTCGACTGGGTCAAGCCCCGGGCCGGGGCCGCCGATGGATGACCGGCGGCGAGAGCCGCCACGGTGTCACCGGGACGGCTCTCGCGGGTGGGTCAGCCTCTGCGCCACTTCTGGTTGGCGGTGCCGGCGCAGTCCCAGAGCTGGAGCCGGGCGCCGTCCGCGCCGTTCCAGTCCTTGATGTCGACGCACTTGTTGGCCCGCAGGTTGACCAGGTCACCGGCGGCCGTGAGGGTGAACTGCTGCGCTCCGGTGCCGTTGCAGGTGTAGAGCTGGATGACAGCGCCGTTCCCGGTCGCTCCGCCGTCGACGTCCATGCACTTGTTGTTCTGGCTCTGCAGCGCGGTACCGGTGAACGTCCACTTCTGCGCGTTCGTGCCGTTGCAGCCCCACATCTGCAGCTGCACCCGGTCGGCGAAGGTGGAACTGGGCACGTCGATGCACTTGTTGTTCCAGTTGCTCACCAGCGCCGAGCCGCCACCGGGGTTGCCCGGACCGGCGCCGAACGGGCTGAGGATCAGCCCGGCCGAGCGCGGGTCGCCGTCGTGGACCAGCGACTCGAAGGCACCGACGTCGTCGAAGGCGAAGGCGTACGCCTTGCCGTCGACCATGTTGGCGTGGATGACGCGGGCGTAGTGGTTGGTCGGGTTGTTGCGGTAGAACTCGACGGGGTTGGTGCTGGGCTGGGTGTCGATGCTGCCCAGGGTGCCTCGGTTCAGCGCGGCGCAGAGCGTACGGGAGATCGGACCGACCACCTGGTCGTTCGGTGCGGGCAGGTCGCCGTCGCAGCCCCACACGCTGGCCGACGAGGGCCGGTTGAAGGACGCGACCACCTGGCCGGCGCCGTTGGTGAAGGTCATGACAGTGCCGGAGGTCCGCCCGAAGTACCGGATGGTCGGTTGGTTGGCGAACGGCACGACGGTCAGGGTCCTGGTGGTGTACGCGTTCCACGCCGAGGCGATGTACGAGTCCAGGTAGGTGGAGCTGAGCAGACCCGCGCCGGCGGCCTTGCCCGGTGCCAGCACGCGCAGCACCGTCCCGTCGGACCGG
The DNA here is from genome assembly GCF_044465805.1 of Micromonospora sp. NPDC049497. Lineage (NCBI taxonomy): Bacteria > Bacillati > Actinomycetota > Actinomycetes > Micromonosporales > Micromonosporaceae > Micromonospora > Micromonospora sp. NPDC049497. The sequence continues at coordinate 94,075 of NZ_JBITMC010000006.1, forward strand.
GTGTACACCGTGTTCGCCCAGCCGGGTTGGGATCGGATGCCGTCGATGATGGCGTTGCGGCCGTTGCTGACCACGTCCCCGGTGCGCCTGGTGACACCGTTGGCGCCGGTGACGCTGACCGCGTGCGGCACCGCGAACATGTCGACCTGCGAGCTGTTGAGCCACAGCCCGGCGTCGTTGTAGGTGAACTCGCTCCAGTCGAACAGGATGTCCCGGTTGGCGTCCCCGGGCGCCCAGGGCGCGGGCTGCACCAGTCCGTCGGGGGTCAGGAAGAACCGGAGTTTCTCGCCGAAGGAAAAGTAGACGCGGCCGGAGAAGCCGCGCGGGAAGCGGATGGTGGCGGTGCCGCCAGTGCCCGGGCCCGGAATGGAGGCGTCGGGCGCGGGCGCCGGCGGGTTCTGGCCGCCGGACCAGGGGATGAACGTGCCGGCCTGGTCGACGTAACCGAGGCGGTTGCTGGTGAGCTGGATGCCGATCACGTAGAGATGGACGGCCTCGGCGCGGCCGGTGTTGTTGGTCACGGTGACGGGCAGCAGCGTGGGGCCGACCGCCTGGGCGGGGGAGGCGACGGCGATCGTCGGGACGGCGACGACCAGGACGGAGACAGCGGTCAGGAGTCTTCTTCGGATGCCCACGGCAACTCCTCGGGGGTGGCGGGCGGGTGAGAGAGCGCTCTCTCAGACTCCAACTGTCAACTACGCGTGTCAATAGAAGGTCGACGATGCATCGGGCGACGGGAGGCACAAGACCCGCCTCCGAGGAGGCGGGTGCGGGTGCGGTGGTCCGAGGGCGGCGCGGGTGGTGTCAACCGCGCGGGGTGGGGACACCGAAGAGATCGACGATGCCGCCGGGAAGCTGGGCGAGCAGGTCGGCACGCTCGTCGTCGTCCAGCGCGTCCGCGACGGTGCGCAGCACCGCCTGCGCGTGCTGGCGGACCAGGTCCGCGTCCGCGCACTGCTCCCGCTCGCCGACGATCCGCAGGAAATCGCCGACGTCCCACCGTCGGCCCTGGGGATTACGCGTGACGTACCGGTCGACCCGATCCGGTAGCTGTGCCGCGAGATGGTCGGCCTCGCGTCCGGCGAGTCGTTCGCCGAGCACCGACAGGACGGCTTGGACGGACCGTGCGGCCTCCTCGTCGCTGAGGTTGGCGCGCTGCCGCACCGCGGAGATCAACTGCTCGTACTCCATGACCCGCTCCTTCCCCCCACGGTCCCGGCTCCTCCGGTCGGGACCCCTGCGCCCTACGCCGGTGTCGTCGTCGCCACGACAACAGCACGGGGCGCGACGGATTACCCGGTACGCGGGAGCAGAAGCCACCCGCCACGGGAAAGGTTGCGACCGTTACGGCATCGCGGTGTTCCGGCTGCCCGGTCTCGTGCCGATCGTCCTCGCCGTCCGGTCCCGCGCCCTCAGGGTCGTACGCACGACAGGGGTCCACCAGCGCACGTGAAGGAATGCCAGGCACGTGGTGAGCAGGGCGGACTCGCTACTCGCTCGGCTCCGGCGCGGTTTTCGACGGCGCCGCGGTCCTCGGCGGTGGTGCCGTGGCGGGGGTCCGACCCGTGGTTGGCACAGGACGGACGGTGGGACGGGGACGCCGTGTGTGGTCCTTCGTCGCCACCGGTGCGGCGTTTGCGGATGCCCACGGCGGGACCGGTGACGTGCCCGGTGCCGGTTGCTGGCCTGTCCCGTCGGCCCGCGCCGTGGTGCTGAGGGCGGCGGGCAGGGTCGGGGTGCCGGTCGACGTGACCGGCTCCGGGAAAGTGGCGCCGGCGGGGCCGGGTGGGTCGGTGGCGAAGGGAGCCGACGTGCCGGCCTCGGCCCGGTACGGCGGGTCGGTGGACGCAGCGTTGAAGGCTGCGGTGGTCAACGCGGCGACGATGACAACCAGGGCGACTGCCGCGCTCGTGCGGCGGTCCGGCCGCAGGGCGGTGAGCGGCGCGTCCGTCGGTCGTGCGGGCGGTGGTGGCACCGGTCGGGTCGCCTCGTGAGCGGTGAGGGAGGCATCGATGTCGGCGACGACGTCGGCACGGCGCCCGGTGGCGGCGGCGAACGCGAGGGTGAGGTAGAAGCGGAAGTTCACCACCGCGGCGGGTGGAGCCAGGAGCCCGGCCAGGCGGGGCTCCTCGGTGCTGTGCAGCAGCGACAGTGGAGCGTCGGTGTGGTGCGCGAGCCCCGTGACGTCCGCGTACCTCCATTCGCGCTCGCCGCCCGACCCGGAGAACGTGACCCGCTGACTGGTGACCACGAGGGCGCCGTCGTCGACGATCCGAAGGCCGCTCGGTGAGCCCCGTCCACCCGGGGTGGAGCGTACGCCGATCGTCACGCCGGGCGCCGGCAACCCGACGGCGTGCCGTGCGGGAACCTCGACCAGCTGCACGCCCGTCAGGACGCGGTAGACCACCTCGTGGTCGGCGAGCTGCACCGGCAGGCCGACAGTGGAAGGCAGGTAGCCCTGGAAGCCGGCGGCCTCGATCCGCAGCCGCGTGAGATGGTCGTGGTGCCGCTGCCAGGTCGAGGCTGCCTCGTCATACGCATGCTGCCGCCGGTCGTCCTCGCGGCGGGACCACCTGGTCCGCCAGCGGGGAGGGTCTCCGGTCTCCGGGCCGTCGATGACCGCTGATCTCGGCGTCACATCCGGTACAACTGATGACGGGCGATGAAGGACACGACCGTCAGTCCCGGCGGTCCTCGTCCGGCGTCGGGATCTCCTGGTTCTGCTCCAGGGCGTCCGCCGTGCCGAGGTCGCCGCGCACGGCGTCGGCGAGGTCGGTGCGGTCGCTGGGGGCAGCCAGGACGCCCTGCTCCGCCAGGTCCGCCTCGGACGCCTCCGGCACCGCGTGCGAGACCGTGTCGGCCGGGCCGACCACCGTCTCTTCCTGTCGTTGTTCCTGCGCGTCCGCCTCGGAAGCCTGGCCCAACGGGTCGGCGTCGTCCCGGTTCACAGCCATCACGGTCTCCTCCGGGCGATCGTCAGGCCTGCCGGCGGACGAACGGCGCGGTCTGGTCGGCGACGTCGCCGTACTCCGCCGGCAGTTGCGTCACCACCTGTTCGTAGTCGGTGGGGTCGAGGGCGTCCCGGAGGACGTCGAAGACCGCCGTCACCCCGTCCCGCGCCCGGTCCGGGGCGAGGTCCGCGCGACCGCTGACCCGCGCGACGAACACGTCGAGGCCGAACCGCTCGGCGGTCTCGCTGCCACCGAAGGCGTACGCCCGCAGGTCGCCGGGAAGGTGGTCGGCCAGGTCCCGTGCCTCGCCGCCGTCGATCCGTTCGGCCAGGGTGGTCAGCGTGGCCCGTGTGACGGCGGTGGCCTGCTCCGACGACATCCCAGAACGCGTCGCCACCAGGGCGACGAACTCGTTGTCGTTCACTGTGCGGCCTTCCTCTCGCCGGTGGGCCACCCGAATTCCCCGGCTCGACGTCCGCAAACGGGGCCGGCGCTCGGCGCGGACCGGGCCATCGAGGCGGCCACCAACCCGAACGTCCGCTTCACCAACATGGTCACGGTCTCCCTCGGCGGCGTCGGCGCCATCAACCGCGTCGTGAACAACACCGGAGGAGCGGCGAACGCCGCCAACCAGGTCGTGTATCTGACGAACCATCCGTAAGCGGCACGGCGGCGGGCCGGTACGGAGGCGCCGGCCCGCCGCCCGACCCGGTCCCCGCCGATGGGTCGGAAGGCACCGGCGTCGGCCGGGCAGCCGTGGCTCCACCATGGATGACTAGGCTGCTCGCATGGTCGACCACGGCATGCCCGGCGAGCATGCCGCCGTGATGCAGCCGGGCGCCTCGACCGTCGAGGCGGTGCGGGAGATCCTCTCCGCGATCCCGGCCGGATGCACCTGGCTGCTGCCGGTGACCTCGGCCGACGGCCAGGTCGTCGACTTCCGGGTCGCGGCGACGAGTGACCGGGGTGACGTCTACGGTCGGGGTGCCGGGCGGGTCGGGGGACTGCTGAGCGAGTTGTACCCCGCTGTCGTGGACGGCCCCCTGTGGCAGGTCTACCACGAGGTGCTGGCGAGTGGGGAGCCGCGCCGACTCCCCGACTTCCGGTACGCGGGCAGGCAGGCGGGCGTCGTCGCGGACTCCCTGTTCGACGTGACCGCCCACCGGGTCCTCGGCGGCATCCTGGTGTCGTGGCAGCGCCTGGACGAGGACCGGCGCCGGCTGGAACACACCGAACTGCTGGGCAACCTGGGCTGGGCCGAGTACGACGTGGTCACCGGGACCAGCGAGTGGTCACCGGGGCTGTACCGGATCTTCGAACGCGACCCCGGCCTGGGTCCGCTGTCCCGGGCCGAGCAGTCCGCGGCCGTCGTGCCGGCCGACGACGGACTGCGCGAGGCGGCCTGGCAGACGCTGGACAGCGGCGCGTCCTCCGACGTCACGGTGCGCTTCCGGGCCGGTACGTCCATGAAGTACCTGCGGATCCTCTCCGACGTCGCCCGCGACGCCGAGGGAGCCCCGCTGAAGATCTACGCGGTGGTGCAGGACGTCACGGCGCGGGTGGACTCGCGCTCCGCCATCGAGCGCCTCAGCGACCAGCTGCGGACCCGCGAGATCACGGCCCTGGCCGAGCACCGTCTCGCCGGGCAGTTGCAGAGCCTGATCCAGCCGGTGCCGCGCGAGCCGGTGCCGCTGGCGGGTGTCGAGGTTCTGGTCGGCTACCTGCCGGCCGAGCGTCTCGTCCAGGTCGGCGGCGACTGGTACCACGCGCAGACCCTGCCCGACGGGTCGGTCGCGCTCGCCGTGGGAGACGTCGCCGGGCACGGGCTGGAGGCGGCGAGCGGTATGGCCCACCTGCGGTTCGCCCTGGTGGCGTGGCTGTCGATCGGCATCCGGGACCCGGGCGTGCTGCTCGGCCACATGAACCGGCTCTGCCGTCAGCTCGACATCACCGGCACCGCGGTGATCGCCTTCTACGACGCCTCGACCCGGTCGTTGTGCTGGGCCCAGGCGGGCCATCCGCCCCCACTGCTGTCCCGTGCCGGGACCACCACCACGCTCGACCGTCCGCCGGGCCTCCTGCTCGGCGCCAACCCCCACGCCACCTACCCGGTGGTCACGGCCCGGCTGCGGACCGATGACCTGCTCCTGCTCTACACCGACGGGCTGGTGGAACGGCGCTCCGCCTCCGTCGACCTGTTGGCCGGGGTGATGCAGGCGTTGTCCGCCCTGTCCCGGAACCCGGGAGGTCAGACGCTGCCCCGGCTCCGGGACCTGGTGCACCAACCCAGCCCGGACGACGACACCTGCACGTTGGCCGTCCGCGTGCTGCCCTGACAGCTCCTGCTCCGCGGCCCGTCACCAGGCGCAGGGTGCGTAGTCCTTGAGGAAGCACCCGTACAGGTCCTCGCCCTGCTCGCCGCGGACGATCGGGTCGTACACCCGGGCCGCGCCGTCGACCAGGTCCAGCGGGGCGTGGAAGCCGGCGTCGGCCAGCCGCATCTTCGTCGGGTGGGGCCGCTCGTCGGTGATCCAGCCGGTGTCGACGCTGGTCATCAGAATGCCGTCGGCCAGCATCTCCTGCGCGCTGGTCCGGGTCAGCATGTTCAACGCGGCCTTGGCCATGTTGGTGTGCGGGTGCCCCGGCCCCTTGTAGCCGCGGGCGAACTGGCCCTCCATCGCCGACACGTTCACCACGTACTTGCGGCGGGCGGGCGCCGCGGCCATCACCGGTCGTAGCCGGCTCACCAGGACGAACGGCGCGGTCACATTGCACAGCTGCACTTCGAGCAGCTCGACCGGGTCCACCTCGTGCACCCGCTGCACCCAGCTGTTGACCGGGTCGAGGTCCGGCACCAGGCCGCCGGCGTCGATGGCGGTGGCTGCCGCGATCCGCTCCGGCGAGGCGGACCCGCTCGTCAGCGCCAGCGCGGTGAGCGCCTGCGGAGTGATCGCGGCCGACTGCGGCGACGTCGTCAGGCTGCCCACCGGATCGTCCCGGCCGACCGGCTTGGCGAAGGTGATCATCTCCGGCAGCGGCCCGTCCGGCAGGGCCGCCGCCTCCGCGGCGACGAGGTGCGCGTACGCCCCGGCCGTGCGACGGACGGTCTGCGCCGCGTTGTTGATCAGGATGTCCAGCGGCCCCTGCTCGGCGACCGAGTCGGCGAGGGCGATCACCTGGGCGGGGTCACGCAGGTCGATACCGACGACCCGCAGGCGGTGCAGCCAGTCCCCGCTGTCGGGCATCGCGGCGAACCGGCGGACCGCGTCGTGCGGGAACCGGGTGGTCACCGTGGTGTGCGCACCGTCACGCAGCAGCCGCAGCGCGATGTACATGCCGATCTTCGCCCGGCCGCCGGTGAGCAGTGCGCGCCGGCCGGTGAGGTCGGTGCGGGCGTCGCGGCGCTCCCGGTTGAGTGCGGCGCAGGGCGGGCAGAGCTGGTGGTAGAAGGCATCCACCTCGTGGTAGCGCTGCTTGCACACGTAGCAGCCGCGCGGGTTGTGCAGGAAGCCGGCCGTGGCGCCCGCGGTGGGGGAGGCGAGCGGGACGCCCTGGGTCTCGTCGTCGATCCGGCCGGGGGCGCCGGTGGCGGTGGCTGCCGTCACCGCGCGGTCGGCCGCCGCGATGGCGTTCCGCCGTTCCTCGCGTCGCCGTTGCTTGATCACCTTGTAGAGCCTCGCGGTGGCCCGCTGCACCCGTACGACGTCCGGGTGATCGGAAGGCAGGTCCTCCAGAGCCTCGAAGACACTGAGGCAGGTCTCCAGTTGGCTTCGGTCGATGCCGGTCTGGCTGCTGTCGGTGATGTCGTCCGCCGTCATTCGTTACGTCTCGTCCCGTTCCTGTGCCGGGTCCTCCCGGCCCACCCCTCGTCCGACCGGGAACTGTACGCACCGCACGGCCCCGGACGCATCCCTCGGCCGTTCGTCAGCCCGGGACCGCGAGCTGCCGGAACCGGCCCGGGGTGACGGAGAGCACCGCTAGCGTCGGGACCATGCCCGCCCGTCCGTCCCGCTGGTCCAGGCCGCTCCGGGTACTGGAGGCGCCGTCGTACCTGCAGGCGTTCGTCCTCTCCGGCGTGGTCACGGTGCTGGTCACCCGTGCCTATCTCCAGGCGGCCGACTATCCGCAGCTCGGCGGGGGTGGGCTGCACATCGCGCACGTGCTGTGGGGCGGCCTCCTGATGACGGCCGGCCTGGGGGTGGCGCTGGTCTTCCTCGGCAGTGCGGCGCGGAGCCTCGGCGCGGTTCTGGGCGGCATCGGGTTCGGGCTCTTCATCGACGAGGTGGGCAAGTTCGTCACCGCCGGGACCGACTACTTCTACGCCCCGGCCGCCGGCATCATCTACGGTGCCTTCGCCCTGCTGGTGGTGATCACCCAGGCCCTCCGGGGGCAGGTCCGGCTCTCCGGCCCGGAGCGGACGGCGAACGCCCTGTACGGCGTCGTCGGTGGGCTCCGCACCGGCCTCACCGATGATCGTCGCGCGGCGGTGACCCGGCTGGTCCGTGGGTGCGGTCCGGACGTCGAGGAGGGGGTGGCCCGGCTGCTCGACGCGGTGCCCCGACGCGAGCCGCCCGGCTCCCGGTTCTGGGAGCCCTGGCTCAGGTTGGCCCGCCGGGCGGTGGTCTGGGTGACCACCCACCGGTGGGTGGTGGCGCTGGTGGTGCTCTACCTCGTCGGCGAGCCGTTCGTCGTCGTGGGGAACGTCCTTCTGGACGCGGTCACCGGCCAGTTGGACGACCAGCGGGAGTGGCGTGCGGTGCTCGGGGTCTCGGCCTCGGCGCTGATCACCGTGGTGCTCAGCATCCGTGGGGCGTCGCTGCTGCCACGCGACCGGGTGCGGGCGTTCCGGCTGTTCAAGCTCGCGCTCCTGGTGGACCTGCTGTTCGGGCAGATCTTCAGTTTCACCGTCAACCAGTTCGGGGCGCTCTCCGCGCTCGCGGTGGACCTCTTCCTGCTCGCCGTGGTGACCGCCGAGTACCGCCGGCTCTGCCGGCAGGCCCCGGCCGCCGGCCCCTGACCTTCGCCGACCATGGCCTCGGCGTGTGACGATGCGGTTCATGCGTGCAGTGATCTTCGACGAGTTCGGTGCCCGACCCGAGGTCCGGGACGTCCCGGACCCGGTCCCGCCGTCCGGGGGCGTGGTCATCCGCGTCGAGGCGACCGGACTGTGTCGCAGCGACTGGCACGGCTGGCAGGGGCACGATCCCGACATCCGCCTGCCACACGTTCCCGGCCACGAGTTCGCCGGCGTGGTCGCGGCGGTCGGCCCCGGCGTACGCGGCTGGCGGCCCGGCGACCGGGTCACCGCGCCCTTCGTCTGCGCATGTGGGCAGTGCCCGACCTGCCTGGCGGGCGACCAGCAGGTCTGCGAGCGGCAGACGCAGCCGGGCTTCACCCACTGGGGCTCGTTCGCGGAGTACGTGGCGGTGCGGAACGCCGACGTCAACCTGGTCCGGCTCCCCGACGAGCTGGACCACCCGGCTGCGGCGGCGCTGGGCTGCCGCTTCGCCACGGCGTTCCGGGCCGTGGTCGGCCAGGGGCGGGTCGCCGCGGGCGAGTGGGTGGCGGTGCACGGGTGCGGCGGGGTGGGGCTCTCCGCCGTGATGATCGCGGTGGCGTGCGGCGCGCGGGTGGTGGCGGTGGACGTGGCCCCCGGCGCCCTCGACCTGGCCAGGAGCTGCGGGGCCGCGGTCGGTCTGGACGGTCGCGCCCTCGCCGGACCGGGAGAGGTGGCCGCGGCCGTGCGGGAGGTGACCGGCGGCGGCGCCCACCTGTCGCTCGACACGTTGGGCAGTCACGCCACCTGTACCGCCTCGATCGAGAGCCTCCGGCGGCGTGGCCGCCACGTGCAGGTCGGACTCCTTCCCGCCGCCCAGGGCCGCCCGGCCCTGCCGATGGAACTCGTGATCGCGTTCGAGCTGGAGCTGCGGGGCAGCCACGGCATGCCCGCACACGCCTATCCGGAGCTGCTCCGGCTGGTCACCGCCGGCGTACTGCGTCCCGCCGAGCTCGTCACCCGCACCATCGGCCTCACCGGAGCGCCCGACGCGCTGGCCACGATGGACCGGCCCGCCGCCGGCGGAATGTGCCTGATCCGCCCCGTCAGGCGGGGTCGATCGCGAACATGAAGCAGCCGTAGAGCACGTTGCGGCTGTGCAGGGTGGCCACGTCCGGGCGGGCGAACAACTGCGCGATGGCCGTCTCCGCCCGGGTGCCCTCGACGGCGAGGGCGTCGGCGATGCGGCCGGTCCGGTCGTACGCGCGGAAGACCTGACGGCGGTGGCGGAACCCGGGCGGGTACGTGGTCCGCTCGGCGTAACCCTCGCACGGGTCGGCGTGCACGAAGACCGGGCCGATCTCGCGGTAGGCACCCGCGGTGCCGTCGGGGCGGTACGCGACGAGCGCCAGGCGTTCACCGACGTGGGCGTCGCGCAGGCAGCACCGCAGCGGGGCGCCGTCCTCCTCGGCGACGAACGGTGCGAAGCGCTCACCGGCGTCGTCGGTACCGTCGTGACGCAGGGTGTCCAGCCGCGTCGCGGAGATCGGGGTGATGAGGAAGCTCATACCTCCGACGATGCCGCCGTCGGACGTCGACGTCTCGCGGAAATCGGTCGTGGCACTTCACGACGTGCGGCCGGACGGTCCGAGGCGGCGAACGACGCCGGGTCCGCCCGGAGCGGGCGACACCGGCGCCGTCGGACCGGCGGCCCCGGTCAGGCGGTGGGGCGCAATTCGGCGAGGAGCTTCTCCACCCGGGTGCGGATGTCGTCGCGGATCGGGCGTACGGATTCGACGCCCTTGCCGGCGGGGTCTTCGAGCTTCCAGTCCTCGTAGCGCTTGCCGGGGAAGACCGGGCAGGCGTCGCCGCAGCCCATGGTGACGATGACGTCGGAGGACTCGGCGGTGGCGTACTCGAGGAGCTTGGGGGTCTGGTCGGTGATGTCGATGCCCACCTCTCGCATGGCCTCGACCGCGGCGGGGTTGACCGTCTCGGCGGGCGCCGAGCCGGCGGAGCGGACCTCGACGGTGTCACCGGCGAGGTGGCGCAGCCATCCGGCGGCCATCTGGGAGCGGCCGGCGTTGTGCACGCAGACGAAGAGGACGCTGGGCTTGTCGGACATCAGGAAGCCTTTCTGGCAGTACGGGTGGAGAGGTGCTGGTCGAGGGCCGGGTCCCGGTCGTCGGTGGGCACGACCACCTGGTCGGCGGCCTGCCCGGCATCGGGGTAGAGGGCGGTCAGGAGCCCGATGCCGACGGCGAGGCCGACGATCTGGGCGACGACGAAGCCGGGCACCGAGGCGGGGGCGATGCCGGCGAAGGTGTCGGTGAAGGCCCGACCGACGGTCACCGCGGGGTTGGCGAACGACGTGGACGAGGTGAACCAGTAGGCGGCCCCGATGTACGCGCCGACCGCCGCCGGGGCGACCGGAGCGCGGCCGGAACGTGCCAGCGCGAAGACGAGCAGGATCAGGCCGGTGGTGGCGACGACCTCGCCGAGCCACAGGTTGCCCGCCGCGCGCTCCTTGCCCGACCAGGTCACGGCCGTCAGGTCGAACATCAGGTTCGCCAGCACCGAGCCGGCGACGGCGCCCGCGACCTGTGCGGCCACGTAGCCGCCGAGGTCCCGGCCGGTGAGGCCGGTGCCGGCGCGGCGGCCGAGGAGCCAGTCGGCGGCGGAGACGACCGGATTGAAGTGCGCGCCGGAGACCGGGCCGAAGATCAGGATCAGCGTGCCCAGGGCGAAGGCGGTGGCGATCGAGTTCTCCAGCAGTTGGAGCCCGACGTCGGCGGGGGAGAGGGTGGCGGCCATGATGCCGGAGCCCACCACGGCGGTGACCAGCAGAGCGGTGCCGGTGAACTCGGCCAGCAGGCGCCGCCGGAGTGCGATGGTCATCAGTCTGTTCTCTCCCGGTGCAGTAGGGCCGCGGGCCATGTGTCGGCCCGGCGGGTGATTCAGCGGTCTCCCGAGTTCAGTGCCGGGGTGATGACGGGGGCGACGCGGTCGACGCGGGCGGCGAGATCGGCGAAGGCAGCCTCGAACGCGTCGTCGGTGTCGACCCGGACCGGGTCGGGCACCGACCAGTGCAGCCGGGGCCGGCTCGACCCTGTGAGTTCCTCGTGGGCGCTGTCGCAGACGGCGATGACGAGGTCTTCGTCCCGCACCACGTCGGAGACGTGGGCGGTGCCGGTCGGGTCGATCGTCAGCCCGTGCTGGTGAGCCACGGCGACGGCGCGCGGATGCACGTGGCCGGCAGGCTTCGTCCCCGCGGACGCCGCTGCGGTGTGGGTCCGGTCGGACCACAGTGCGGCGGCGAGCTGGGAGCGGGCGGAGTTTCGGGTGCAGACGAACACCACCCGCCCCACCCCGGCCAGCGGCGCCGGGGTCAGCACGGCCAGGGCCTCGGGCCGCAGTCGCAGGTAGGTGCGGCGCCGGTCGCCCTCGGAGCGGCCACGAACGACCAGGCCCGCGCGGGTGAGGACCTTGACGTGGTGGGCGACCAGGTTCGTCGGCATGCCCAGGTCGTGGGCGATCTCGCCGGGAGAGGCGTCGCCCAGCGCCAGCGCGTCCACGATCTCCAGGCGCGCCGGGTCGCCGAGCGCGGCGTGGATCCGTGCGCGGCCCTGCAGCGAGTCAAGCTCAGCGTTCATTGACTCAACTATCGCTGAGTCAATTCGACACTGTCAAGCTGACATGGGCGCGGCCTACGCGGTGGCGGGCGGTTCGACGGCGAGCAGGCCGGCGAGTTGGCGCAGAATGGCCGGCCGAGCCCGGTAGTACACCCAGGTGCCCCGCCGCTCGGCGTCGACGAGGCCGGCCTCGCGCAACGTCTTCAGGTGATGCGAGATCGTCGGCCCGGTCAGGTCGAACGCCGGGGTCAGGTCGCAGACGCACGCCTCCCCGCCGTCCGCCGAGGCGATCATCGACATCAACTGCAGCCGCACGGGGTCCCCGAGCGCCTTGAACGCGGGCGCGAGGACGGCGGCGGTTTCGGCCGGCACCCGGCGCCGGGCCAGCGGCGGGCAGCACGGCGTGTCGGCGGTGAGGTCGACGACCGGAAGCGACGCCCCTTGTTTTGACATGCGTCTAGGTTGACAGACGCCTAAGCAGCGTGCAACTGTCTGATTCGACGAACGTCAAGACAAGCGTCGGCGGGAGGGGGGATCGTCATGACCGGTCGCAGCGCTAGACTTTAATCGCCAATCGGCGATGGACGATAGAGGGGGATGGGTATGGAGGAACTGCTCGACCGGGCGACGGCGCAGACGTACGCGTCGTGGTTCCGGGCCCTCGCGGACCCGACGCGGGTGCAGATCGTCGAGTACCTGGCTCGCCATGCCCGGCCCATGAGCGTGGGCGAGATCGTCGCCGCCGTCGGCCTGGCGCAGTCCACCGTCTCCCAGCACCTGAAGATCCTGACCGAGGTGCGGTTCGTCCTCGTCGAGCCGGTCGGTACCGCCCGGCACTACCGCATCAACGACGCCTGCGTCGGTTGTTTCCCCTCCGCCGCCGACGTCGTCATGGGCCGACCCGCCCCGAGCCCGAACGGAGCCTGCTGATGCCCGACGTCACCGTCCGCCCCATGACGGCCGCCGACGCCCGGCGGGTCCTGTCGATCTACCAGGCCGGCCTCGACGGCGGCCACGCCAGCTTCGAGACCACCGCACCCACCTGGGCCGTGTTCGACGCCGGCAGGCTGCCCGACCACCGCTTCGTGGCGGTCGACGCGGGCGGCCGGGTGGTCGGCTGGGTCGCCGTCTCGCCGACCTCGACCCGCGCCGTGTACGCGGGCGTGGTGGAACACTCCGTCTACGTCGACCCTGCCGCGCAGGGCCGCGGCGCGGCCCGGTTGCTGCTGGACGCGCTCGTCGCCTCCACCGAGGCGGCCGGCATCTGGACGATCCAGTCCGGCGTCTTCCCCGAGAACGCCGCCAGCCTCGCCCTGCACGAACGGGCCGGCTTCCGGGCCATCGGTGTCCGGGAGCGGGTCGCGCGCCACCACGGCCGGTGGCGCGACGTGGTCCTGCTCGAGCGGCGCAGTCCCGTCATCGTCTGACCCTGCCTGGCCCAGAGCGCGGGGCCAGCTTCCACCCGCTTGATTCGATATTTGTCTACCCAGAGGAGTTGTCCGATGAGCACCCTGAACGAGCTGCCCGTCGTGGTGATCGGTGCCGGCCCGGTCGGCCTGGCCGCCGCCGCGCACCTGCACGAGCGCGGCATCGCCTTCACCGTCCTCGAAGCCGGCGACACCGCCGGCGCCGCGGTGCGGCAGTGGGGACACGTGCGGGTGTTCTCGCCGTGGCGGTACGACATCGACCCGGCCGCCCGCCGCCTCCTGGACGACTCCGGCTGGGTCGCCCCCGACCTGGAGGCCCTGCCCACCGGCGCCGAGTTGGCCGGCGACTACCTTCAGCCCCTGGCCGAGCTGCCGGCGATCAAGCCACACCTGCGCTACGGCGCCCGGGTCGAGGCGATCAGCCGGCTCGGCCTGGACCGCCTGCGCACCGCGGGACGCGAGACGACCCCGTTCCTGATCCGTCTCACCGACGGCGAGGAACTGCTCGCCCGCGCGGTGATCGACGCCTCCGGCACCTGGGGCGTCCCGAACGTCCTCGGCGCGTCCGGCCTGCCCGCCCGGGGCGAGGCCGACGTGACGGCGTACCTGGAGCACGCGCTGCCCGACGTGCTGGGCCCGGCCCGGCACCGGTTCGCCGGCCGGCACACCCTGGTCGTCGGCGCCGGCCACTCCGCCGCCAACACCCTGCTCTCCCTGGCGGAGCTGGCCGAGTCCACGCCGGGCACCGAGGTGACCTGGGCGATCCGATCCACTTCGCCGTCGCGCACCTACGGCGGCGGCGACGCCGACGCCCTTCCGGCGCGGGGCGCCCTCGGCTCGCGGCTGCGCGCCCACGTCGACGCCGGCCGGATCCGGCTGCTCACGGGCTTCTCGGTGCAGGCCCTCGCGCCGGTCGGTGACCGCGTGAGCGTGGTCGTCCGGCATGCCGACGGTGGCGAGGAGTCGATCACCGTGGACCGCGTCGTCGCGGCCACCGGCTTCCGTCCGGACCACTCCATCGCCGCCGAGCTGCGCCTGGACCTGGACCCCGTCATGGGAGCCACCCGCGCCCTGGCGCCGCTGATCGACCCGAACGAGCACTCCTGCGGCACCGTGCCCCCACACGGCGTGGACGAGCTCGCCCATCCGGAGACCGGCTACTACGCCGTCGGCATGAAGAGCTACGGCAGGGCGCCGACGTTCCTCATGGCCACCGGCTACGAGCAGGTCCGTTCCGTCGTCGCCGCTCTCGCCGGCGACTGGCAGGCGGCGCGCGAGGTCCAGCTCGACCTGCCCGAGACCGGGGTCTGCACCAGCAACCCCGACGACTCCGCCACCGGCGACAGCTGCTGCGGGCCGACGCCGGCCGCCGAGCCGGCGGCGCGCGGGCTCGCCACCGGTGTCTCCGGTGGCCTGCTCGCCGGGCCGTTGAGTCTGGTCACGCTCGACGCCGCCGCCGCGGGCGGCCAGACCGGCGGCTGCTGCGGCAGCTGATGCCCGCCACCACGACGGTGCCCGCCGACCTCACGGTCGGCGGGCACCGCGGTTGGCGCGTCGTCGCCGCCCTCGCCGTGACCTCGACCGTCGGCTACGGCACCCTCCACTACGCCTACGCGGTCCTGCTCACCACCATGGCCACGGACCTCGGCGCGTCCACCACCGCGGTCACCGGTGCGCTCACCGCCAGCGTCCTGGCCGGCGCCGTCATGGCCATCCCCGTCGGCCGGTGGCTCGACCGCCACGGTGGACGTGCTCTCATGACCGCCGGCTCCCTCACCGCCACCGCGCTCCTGATCGCCTGGTCGCAGGTGCGGACCATCGGGCAGCTGTACGCCGTGATGATCGGCGTCGGGATCACCGGCGCGATGGTGCTCTACGAACCCGCCTTCGCCGTCATCGTCTCCTGGTTCACCCCCGACCGACGGGCCACCGCCATGCTCGCCGTCACCGTCGTCGCCGGATTCGCCAGCACCATCTTCATGCCCCTGACCGGTGTCCTGGTGGCCCACCTCGGCTGGCGCGGCGCGCTGCTCGCGCTCGCCGCCGTCCACGGCGCGGTGACCGTGCCCCTGCACGCCCTCGCCATCCGCAGGCCCCCACACACCACGGCACCCACCCCCTCGGCGCGAACCGACCACACCCGACGCCAGGTCGCGGCGGCGCGCACCGCCCTGCACGACCCTCGGTTCTGGATCCTCGCCGCCACCCTCGTCGCGCACGGCGCCGCCACCAGCACCATCGGCGTCCACCTCGTCGGCTACCTCGTCAGCCGCGGCCATCCCGCCACCGTCGCCGCCACCGTCGCCGGCCTGCTCGGCGTCCTGTCGGTCACCGGACGACTCGTCCTCACCGGGGCCCGGCGCCGGCTCCCGGTCACCACCGTCGTCGCCGCCGTGTTCGCGATCCAGGCCGTCGCCGTCCTCGCCATGCCCGTGGCCGCCTCGACCCGGGCCGGGGCAGTCGTCACCGTCATCGGATTCGGGCTCGGCTTCGGCATCGTCAGCCTCGCCACGCCCGCCCTGCTCGCCGACCGCTACGGCTCCGTCGCCTACGCCACCATCGCCGGACGACTCGCCGCGCCCGTCACCACGGCCAAGGCCGCCGCACCCCTGGGTGCCGCCGCGCTCGTGCACCACGGCGGCTACCACGTCCTGCTGGCGTGCGTCGCCACCGCCTGCCTCCTCGCCGCCGCCGGCATGGTCGCCGTGCGAGGGAGCACCCGCCGCGAACCGATTGACTTTCGATAGGTAGCGAGCGAGAATCGATGCATGGTCACAGCGCAGCGGGCGGTGCTTCCGCTCAGGGTCTTTCTGGTGGTGTTGTTCGGGGTGTTGGTCATGTTGCAGACCTTCTCGTTGCCCGGGCAGTTCGCGTACATGGCGCAGGAGTCGCCGGAGCAGGCGTACCTGCGGTGGCCGCTGACGGCGGTGTCGGTGTTCTGGGTGGTGTGCGTACAGGTGGTGATCGTGTGCACCTGGAAGTTGTTGACGTTGGTCAGGGACGACCGGATCTTCAGTGAGGTGTCGCTGAAGTGGGTGGACGTGATCGTGTGGGCCATCGCCGCCGCGTGGGTGGTGCTGGTGGGGGTGTTCCTCTACGTCGGGTTCAACGCCGACGACCCGGGAGGGCCGCTGCTGCTGTTCCTGATCGTGGTGGGTGTGGCGGTGTTCGGGCTGTTGATGGTGGTGATGCGTGCCCTGCTGCGGCAGGCCACGACGCTGCGCACCGACATGGAGGCGGTGATCTGATGCCCATCGTCGTGCGCATCGACGTGGAGTTGGCCAAACGCAAGATGAGCGTGGGGGAGTTCGCCGAACGGGTCGGGCTCACCCCGGCGAACGTGGCCGTGCTGAAGAACGGCCGCGCCAAGGCCGTCCGTTTCAGCACCCTGGAAGCGATGTGCCGGGTCCTCGACTGCCAACCCGGAGACCTCCTCGAATGGGTCGACGAATGATCGAGGTCCGTGGGCTCACGAAGCGCTACGGCGACGTCCTGGCCGTCGACGATCTGAGCTTCGACGTCGAGCCGGGGAAGGTCACCGGCTTCCTCGGGCCGAACGGGGCGGGGAAGTCCACGACGATGAGGATGATCCTCGGTCTCGACCGACCCACCTCGGGACAGGCCCTGGTGAACGGCCGGACGTTCGCGACGCTCACCGAACCACTACGGGAGGTCGGCGCGCTTCTCGACCCCGGCTCCGTGCATCCCGGCCGTACCGGACGCAGCCACCTCCGGGTGGCCGCCCGGACGAACGGCATCCCGGAGCTGCGGGTGGAGGAGGTGATCGAGCAGGCCGGCCTCGGCGGCGCCGCCCGCCGTCGGATCAAGGGCTACTCGCTCGGGATGCGCCAGCGTCTCGGGATCGCCGCGGCACTCCTCGCGGACCCCCGCGTGCTGCTGTTCGACGAGCCGGTCAACGGGCTCGACCTCGACGGCGTCCGCTGGATCCGCGCGCTCCTGCGACAACTCGCCGACGAGGGACGCACCGTGCTGGTCTCCAGCCATCTGCTCAGCGAGATGCAGCAGACCGCGGACCGTCTGGTCGTCATCGGCCGCGGTCGTCTGATCGCCGACGCCACGACGGAGGACATCCTGCGCGGCCTGGGGCACCGTCAGGTGCGGGTCCTCAGCACGCAGGCGGATGCGCTTCGCACCCGGCTCCAGGAACGCGGCCTCACCGTCGAGCGCGTCGACACCCACGAGTTGCAGGTCCGTGACACCACCGCCGAGGACGTGGGTGCTGTCGCCCACTCCTTCCACCTCCCGCTGCACCACCTCTCCGAGGGCCAGCAGTCCCTCGAGCACGCCTACATCGAGCTCACCAGCAACCACGTGGAGTTCCGCGGCCAGGCGGGCCATTCCCGGACGAGGACGGAGGCAGCGACGTGACGGCTCTGTCGACCACCCCTGCCCTGCGCGGTACGGCCGGGGACGCCTCCACCGGCCGCGCGTTCACCCGCACCTGCGCTGCCGAGTGGACCCGGCTGTGGACCGTCAGGACGACCTGGTGGTTCCTGGCGGCGGCAGCCGTGGTGATGGTGGGGCTCGGAGCCGTCGCCGGCTTCGACGCGGCCGCGGACCCCGTACCTCCCCAGGGCGACCCGGCCTGGCTGGTGTCGAGGATCAGCGCCATGCCGGCGCAGTTCGCCCTGCTCGGTCTCGCCCTGATCACGGTCACGTCCGACTACGCCACCGGCGGGATCGTCCCGAGCCTGCAGTGGACGCCACGCCGCACAGTTCTCTTCCTCGCCCGCGCCATCGTGACGGCCGCAGCCGCCACGAGCTTCGGTGTGCTGCTGGGGCTCGCCTCCGCGCTCGCGGCCTTCGCCGCGGCCCGACCGGGACTCAGCCTGCCCCTGGACGAGGGTCTCGAGGTGTTGGGCACCGTCGCCTTCGTCTTCGCGGCCGGCACCCTCCTCGCCGTCGGGCTCGGCTTCCTGCTGCGCAACACGGCCGGCGCCCTGGTCACGGTGTTCCTTCTGATGCTGGTCCTGCCGGTGCTGCTCCCGCAGTTCGGCTACGAGTGGATGTCCGAGCTGGCCCGGATCCTGCCCGGGACCGGCGCGGCGTTCCTCCTGCTCGGGGAGGTGCCACGGATGACGACGGTGTCATCGGTGACCGTCCTGCTCCTCTGGGCTGCCGGCACTCTCCTGCTGGGCTGGCTGCGACTGATGCGCGACGACGCGTCCCGGTAGCCCGCACGCGAACGGTCGCGGCACTCCGAAGATGCGCCCACGTCGATTACCCGACGTAGTCATCTTGGAGATATTGCCTGGTCACGTTGCTACTTAGCGTGAGTCCGTTATCAAGTCGGCCCCCGGTGCCGGCACCGGTCGAACGCCTCCAGGTGGTCGGCGGGCGTCGCGCCGGGGCCACGGACAGGAGAGCGACATGCGTGATCAGAAGAATTCCCGGCGGTTCGGCGCCCGTGCCTGCGGGCTCGTGCTCGGTCTTGCGGTGGCCGCTGCGGTGGTCGTCCCGGCGAGCCCGGCGGCCGCCGCGGTCCCCGGCCTGGTGCGGATCTCCGCGACCAGCGCCAGCACCTCGAACGACTTCCATAGCGTCACGGCGACGTGCCCGGCCGGGAAGGTGTTGACCGGGGCGGGCTACGAGGTGAACGGGGCGACCGGTGAGGCGGTGGTCGACGACTTCCGGCCCAACGGGGGAGTGGCCGCCGCGCCGACCGCCGTGACGGTGGGCGCGTACGAGGCGGAGGCATTCGCCGGGAACTGGTCGGTGACGGCGTACGCCGTCTGCGCGAATCCGCTGGCCGGCCTGGTGCGGATCTCCGCGACGGGCGCCAGCACCTCCAACGACTTCCGGAGCGTCACCGCGGCCTGTCCCGCCGGGAAGGTGCTGACCGGCACCGGGTTCGAGCTGAACGGGGCGACCGGTGAGGGAGTGGTCGACGACTTCCGGCCCAACGGGGGAGTGGCCGCCGCGCCGACCGCCGTCACGGTGGGCGCGTACGAGGCGGAGGCATTCGCCGGGAACTGGTCGGTGACGGCGTACGCCATCTGCGCGAATCCGCTCGCCGGCCTGGTGCGGGCCTCCGCGACCAGCGCCAGCACCTCGAACGACTTCCGGACCGTCACCGCGGCCTGTCCCGCCGGGAAGGTGCTGACCGGCACCGGGTTCGAGCTGAACGGGGCGACCGGTGAGGCGGTGGTCGACGACTTCCGGCCCAACGGCGGTCCGGCGGCCGCCCCGTCGACCGTGAACGTCGGCGCGTACGAGGAGGACGCCTTCGCCGGCAACTGGAGCAGCACCTCGTACGGCATCTGCGCCACGGCGTAGTCGTCCCCGACGACCGGTGGACCCTGCCCGCTCCCGTCGGGTGGGGTCCACCGGACCGCGTCCACGTCGTGGTTGGATGGCGGAGTGCAGTTCACCGTGACAGACGTGCCGGAGCGGGAGCGTTTCGAGGCGCGGGAGGAGACCGGGTCGCTGGCCGGCGTGGTCACCTACCAGCTGACCGGCAGCGTCATCGTCTACACGCACACGGAGGTCGGTGCGGAGTTCGAGGGTCGCGGGGTCGGCTCGACCCTGGCCCGTGCCGTGATGGACGACGCCCGGGCCAGAAGGCGCACGGTGGTGCCGATCTGTCCGTTCCTCAGCGGATGGCTGGAGAAGCACCCCGAGTACGACGCCATCGTGGCCCGGTCGACGCGCAAGGTGAAGTAGCGCGCGGCCGGGCAGTGCGACGAGGCGAGGGAACCCCGCGCGGGCTGCGGACGGTGGTGGCGGCAGCGGTCGTCGTCGCCGTCACGGCGGTCCCGGCCCGGGCCGGCGCGACCCCGTCGCCCGCGCCGAGCCCCCCGACGCGGGTGTGCGACGTGCGGGGAGGCCCGCTGACCGAGATCTCCGGCATGGTCGCCACGGACGACGGGTTCGTCGTGGTCAATGACGGCGTCGACGACTCCGACGGTCGCCGGATCTTCTTCCTGGACTCCGAGTGCTCCGTCGTACGGTCGGTGCCCTACCCCTCCCGGCCCCGGGACACCGAGGATCTCGCCATCGGCGCCGACGGTACGGTCTGGGTGGCGGACATCGGCGACAACGGCCGCTCCCGGACGACGATCGCGGTGTGGAAGCTCCCGCCGGGCGCCGAACGGCCGGTGCTGTACCGCATGGCCTATCCGGACGGTCCGCACGACGCCGAGGCGTTGCTCGTGACCGGCGACGGCCGGCCGCTCATCGTGACCAAGTACTCGGCCGCCCTGTACGCCCCGACCGCCGCCCTGCGACCGGGAACCACGGTGCCCCTGGCGAGGGTGGGACAGGTCCGCCTCCCGGCGTCGACGACCAGCAACCCGTTCGCGGGGGTCGGCCGGACCGCGGTCACCGGCGCCGCCACCGCCCCGGACGGACGCAGGGTGGTGCTGCGCACGTACGCCGACGCCTTCGAGTTCGACGTCGTCGGCGGCGACGTGGTGGCGGCGCTGACCAGCGGGGTCCCGCGGGTCACGGCCCTGCCCGACGAGCCGCAGGGGGAGTCGATCACCTACAGCCGCGACGGGCGGTCCCTGCTCACGGTGTCCGAGACCGCCAACCAGCCGGCGGGCACGCGACCCGGCATCCTGCGCTACCCGCTCGCCGCGGCCGTCGCGTCCACGGCACCGCCGGCCACGCCCGCGTCGAGCGCCGCGGCCGACGACATCGACCGCGGCGGCGGCGTTCCCGTTCCGCTCGTGCTGGCCGGAGCATCCGGACTGGCTCTGCTCGCCATCGGTCTGCTCGTCGTGACTCGGATCCGGCGGGCCAGGTCGCGGTAGCCGTCCGACGGCACCTCCCGCGCCTGCGGCCGTCGGCGGCGCTCCGGGGGTCGGTTCAGTCGGCGAGACGGATGCGTACCCGGCGGTTCTGCTTGCCCTTGCTCTCCACCTTGACGACCTGCAGCCGCCCCACCTGACCGATGGAGGCGACGTGCGTGCCGCCGTCGGCCTGCACGTCGAGGCCCTCGATGTCGACGATGCGGACCTCCTCCTCGTCCGGCGGGATCAGATTGGTCTGGGTGCGCACGATGTCGGGGATGGCCAGCGCCTCCGCGCGCGGAAGCACCCGGACCGACACCCGCCGGTCGGTCACCAGTTCCTTGTTGACCGCCTCCTCCAGCAGCGACTTGAAGCCCTCCGGGACCTGCGGCAGGTTGAAGTCCATCCGGGCCTCGCCCGGCTCCATGTTGCCGCCGGTGACCAGCGCGCCGAAGTCGCGGAACACCACGCCGCAGAGGACGTGCAGCCCGGAGTGGGTGCGCATCAGCATGGTCCGCCGGTCGTCCTCGACCGCGCCCTGCACCTCCGTGCCGACCGGGGGCACCGGATCGCCCTCGGCGGGGATCAGGTAGAGGTCGTCACCCTTGTGGGTGCCCAGGATCCGGGTCTGCACCCCCTGCCACAGCAGGACGCCGTGGTCCGGCGGCTGACCGCCGCCCCCCGGGTAGAAGGCGGACCGGTCCAGCACGATGCCGCGGTCGGGGTCGACGTGCACGACCCGGCACGTCCACTCGCGCAGCGACGGGTCGGTGAGATCGAGACGTTCCGTGCGTCCATGGTGGGAGATGCCCATGAAGGCGCAGCGTACTACCGGCCGTCGCTGCCGGTGAGCCACCAGCCGCCGCGTCGCCGGCCGGTGTTCGCTCAGAACAGCGTCGACTGCCCGACCGGCGTCGGCTCGGGCAGCGGCTCGACCCCGGGCAGGCGCGCCCGGACCTCCCGGTGGAAGCCGCGGGCGAGGTCGGGCGCGTCCGCGTTGTCCGGGGTGTGCACGAAGACCGTGGGGGAGCGGCCCTCACGCAGCCAGCCGCTCACCACGTCGAGCCACCGTTGCCAGCCCTCGACCGTCCGCGCGGGATCGTCCCGGCCCAGGTACCGGACGATCGGCCGGTCGGTCAGCGCATCGGTCCGCAGCGGCGTACGCGGCTTCCTGGTCCAGGCCTCCCGTTCCGCGTCGCTGGTCGGCGGGGCGCGGAAGAACGCGGTGGTGTCGAAGGGGATCCACTCCGCGCCGACCGTGGCGAGCGTCTCCTCGAGTGTCCGCACCGCCCGGGGGTCGTCGAAGAAGGCGGGATGGCGCACCTCCACCGCGTACCGGTGGTCGGTGGGCAGCCCGCGCAGGAATCGGGCCAGCGCCGGCACGTCGGCGGGGGCGAACGAGCCCGGAAGCTGGATCCAGAGGGCGTGGGCGCGCGGGCCGAGGGGTTCGATCGCGTCCAGGAAGACGCGGAGTTCCTCGTCGGCGCCGGTGAGCCGACGTTCGTGCGTGACGACCTTCGGCAGCTTGAGCACGAAGCGGAAGTCCGGGTCGGTCTGCCGCGCCCACGACGCCACCGTCTCCCGGGACGGGGTCGCGTAGAAGGTGGTGTTGCCCTCGACCGCGGTGCACCAGGCGGCATAGGCACGCAGCCGTTCGTGCGCGGGCAGCGGGTGCGCCAGGAAGCGTCCCTGCCAGGACCGGTGCGTCCACATCGCGCACCCCACATGCAGGCGCATCACCTCTCCCACCGCTCGACGGATTCACCCGCCGCACGACGGAGCGAGCGGTGCCGGGCGAGGTCCTCGCGGGCCGGCCCACCCGGCCGGAGGCGCTCGGCCGACCGCGCCGCCGGCTGGGCGGGGACCCGGGGTGCCTCCCCGGTCTCCGTGACCAGGTCCTCGGTCTCCTGGACCAGGTAGTGCGGGCGGCGCTTCGTCTCGTAGTAGATCCGGCCGATGTACTCCCCGATCACGCCGAGGATCGTCATCTGGATGCCGCCGAGGCCGATCACGCTGATGATGGTGGTGGTGTAGCCGGGAACGTCGATCCCCCGGCTGATCGCGTCCTCGACCACCCAGGCCATGTAGACCACCGCGAGCAGGGTGAGGAACAGGCCGCCGTAGATCGCCAACCGCAGCGGCCGGTTGTTGAACGACAGCAGCCCGTCGAACGCGTAGTTGAAGAGCTTGCCGAACGTCCACCTGCTCCGCCCCGACTGTCGGCTCTCGTTGCGGTGCGCGACCACCACCGTCCGGAACCCGATCCACGAGAACAACCCCTTGGAGAACCGGTTGTACTCCGGCATCGCCAGGACCGCGTCCACGGCCAGTCGGGACAGCAGCCGGAAGTCACCCGCCCCGTCCAGCAGCCGTACGTCGATCCACCAGTTGACCACCCGGTAGAAGGACCGCGAGGCCACCATCCGCAGGAACCGGTCCCCACGACGGTCCCGGCGGGCGATCACCTGGTCGAAGCCCTGGCGGTACAACGCCACCATCTCGGGCAGCAACCGCGGCGGATGCTGGAGGTCGGCGTCCATGATGATGACCGCGTCCCCGACGGCCCGCTCGAGGCCGGCCAGCATCGCCGCCTCCTTGCCGAAGTTCCGGCTCAGCGACGTGTACCGCACGGACGGGTCGGCGGCGGCGAGCCGGCGCAGCGCCACGAGGGTCCCGTCCACGCTGCCGTCGTCGACGTAGACCACCTCGACGTCGACGTCCGACAGCTCCGCGGTCGCGGCGGTCACCGCCGCGTGCAGGCGTTCCACCGACGCTTCCTCGTTGAAGCAGGGCACCACCACGGACAGGAGCATGGCGCTCACCCCGCCCGACCCGCGCCGCGACGCCCCGCGTCCGCCGCGTCACAGGTGATAGACCAGCACACCGTCGATCTCCTCCCGGGTGATGCCCAGGCCGTCGACCGGCCGGGCCGCGATGCCCTCCCACGGCGTCCCGGCGGCCCAGCCCGGCAGGGCCACCACCGAGCGCACTCCGATGCTCCGCAGGTACGCTACGCTGCCCGGATCGGGAAAGGCAGCCGTCGCGGCCTTGGTCTGCGCCTGGGTGGCGGGCTCGAACCCGGCCAGCCCGTTCGTCACGCGGGGGAAGCCGTCGGTCGTCCACAGCATGAAGATCAGGTCGTACGCGCCGCCGGTGGCGGGAAGCACCACCATCGGTTCCTCCGCCGCCCGCATGGCGGCCGGCGGTGGCGGCACCACCGGATGCGGCGTCCGGTTGACGCCCTCCAGCGCGACCATGGCCAGCGGCACCAGGAGGACCACCGACGCCAGGAACCGCAGCCGGCCCCGGGTCGACCACCGCCGTACCGCCTCGGCGAGCACCGTCACCGTGCCCGCCGCCAGTACCGCCAGCAACAGGCTGGTCCAGTGCATCATCCGGCCCGGCGTGCGCAGCGCGTCCCACCCCGGCAGGTGACGGGACAGCGTCAGGTAGCCCGGATCGCCGTCACCCAGGGTGGCGCCGAGGCCCAGCAGCACCGTGCCGAGTACGCCGAGTCCCAACGCGACGCGGTGCCGGACCGGGTACACCGAGACGACGAGCCCCGTGACGGCCAACCAGAGCAGGGTCATCCCGGGCAGCAACGCCATCTCCGGCGGCCAGGACAACTGCTCCCGGGCCGCCGCGTGCCGCTCACCCCACAACCACGAATCCGCCGGAGCCGTGATGAAGCCGATCAGCGGCGGTGACAGGCTCTCCGTCCACGCCAGCGACCGCTCGGCCTGGGGGTTGAGGTCGACGACACGCAGGTAGACCAGGCCCAGCAGCAGCGTCACCGCGCCGAAGACAGCCCCACCGGCGAGATCCGCGGCCAGCAACCGCCGCCCGAACGGGGGCCGCTCCCGTCGCCGCCACCACGACAGGCCGTAGGCGCCGATCCCGACCAGGACCGCGACCAGCAGGACGTACACCAGCGGCAGGCCGATGCCGAAGCCCAGGCTGATCTGCCAGGCGGCGACCAGCCACCCGGCCAGCGCCCAGCCCGGCCGCCGGCGCTCCGGACGGTATCCGTGCCGCAAGGACCAACCGTGACCGCGGGCCAGCATCGCCAGGCACAGCGCGATCCCACCGCTGGACAGGATGTTCAGGTGACCGGCGTGCGCCAGGCGCCACGGCGCGAACGCCCACGCGACCCCGGCGACCACGCCACCCCACCGGCCCGCACCGAGTTGCCGGACCAACGCGTACGCCCCGACGAACGCCAGCGCGTGCACCAGCACGTACATCACGTTGTACCGGACCAGGGCGGCCTCGAAGCCCGAGCCGAGCATTCCCGCCGGGGCGTACCCGAGGAGGGTGTCGCTGTAGGCGTACGTGTACGTCTCGGGGAAGAACGTGTTCGAGTTCCAGAGGCCGAACGGATTGCCGAGCACGGCGTGCCCGGCCCAGGCCATCTGCCACGCCTGCAGCGTCGGATCACCGATGTCGCCGGGGATCGTGCTCGCCGGATGCCGCATCGTCGGCCAGGTCAGCGCCACCGCCAGCAGGAGTCCACCGAGCACGGCCAGCGTCCACTCGTGCCGCAGCCAACGCCATCGGCCCCGCCGGGAGTGGACCCGGGCGGCGGGCGCCCGGTCATGGTCGGTGACCTCGGCAGGTGGCAGGGCGTTCGTGGACCCGGTGGACATGAAGATAGAGGATTCCCGATGTGAACCGCCGTGTCGATCCCGGTCCGGGATGTGGGCGCGTACCCGGGTCACCTGAGCGCGGACAGTCACGCGTACCGCCCGCTCAGGTGACCCGGGAGGGGCCGCCCGGCACCCGCTCCCAACCGCGTCGTTCGGCGAGGTCGCGCAGCCGGCTCATGGCGTCCCACACGTCCACGTGGCGGGTGTAGAGGGGCGCGGCGCCGAGGCGCAGCCGGTCCGGCGTGCGGTAGTCGGCGACCACCCGCCCGTCACCCGCCAGCGCCCGCGAGATCCGCAGCGCCTCCGGGTGGTGCAGCGAGACGTGGTTGCCGCGCCGGTCCGGGTCGCGGGGGGAGGCGACCCGGAAACCGTACGGGGTGAGCCAGGCGTCGGTCAGGTCCACGATCATCTGCCCGAGGCGGCGGCCCTTCGCGCGTACCCGGTCGATCCCGGCCTCGGCGAGCACGTCCAGGGACGGGTCGAGCGCGGCGAGGGCGAGGATCGGTGGCGTACCGACCAGGAACCGGTCCAGGTCCGGCGCCGGCTCGTAGCCGGCGCCCATCGTGAACTGGTCGCGCTGGCCGAACCAGCCCTGGATGGGCTGGCGCAGCGTCGCCTGCAGCTCCTGCCGCACGTACAGGAAGGCGGGGGCGCCGGGGCCCGCGTTGAGGTACTTGTAGGTGCAGCCGACGGCGAGGTCGGCGCCGGTGGCGGTCAGCTCGATCGGTACGGCGCCGACGGCGTGCGACAGGTCCCACAGCACCACGGTGCCCGCGCGGCGGGCGGCGTCGTTGACCGCCGCCATGTCCTGGAGCGCCCCGGAGCGGTAGGCGACGGAGGAGAGCACCACCAGCGCGACGTCGTCGTCCAGGGCCGCCCGCAGCTCGTCGGTCCGCAACCCCTCGTCGAGGTCGGACGGCAGCGTCCGCACGGTCAGCCCCCGCGCCTCGGCCAGGCCCTGGAGGATGTACCGGTCGGTGGGGAACTCCTCGGCGTCGACCAGCACGGTGCGGCGGTCGCCGGCGGCGTCGAGTGCGGCGGCGGCGAGCTTGTACAGGTTCACCGAGGTCGAGTCGGAGACCACCACCTCCCCGGGTCGGGCGCCGAGGGCGTGGGTGGCGAGCCGGTCGCCGAGCCGGCGGCCCCAGTCGATCCAGGTCGACCAGGAGCGGATGAGCTGCTCACCCCACCCCTGGCGGACGAGCCGGTCGAGGTGCTCCGGGGTGGCCGCGGGGAGCCGCCCCAGGGAGTTGCCGTCGAGGCAGATGAGGTCGTCGTCGGCGATCACGAACCGGTCGCGCAGGTGCGCGAGCGGGTCGGCCGCGTCGAGTTCCTTGGCCTCGGACCGCGGGAAGTCCTCGCGCACGTGCCGCTCCCTTCCGTCCGGTCGGACGATCCAGTCGCCGAAGGTAGCCGACCGACCGCCGGGCCGACCGCGCGCGTGCCGCCGGCCCGGCGGTCGGTCAGACCGGCGCCCGGTGGTCCGCCTCGAAACGGGCCCGGGTCAGGAACGCCAACCGGGCCCGCTTGTCCGGCATGTCGATCTCCTCGTCGAGGGTGAAGCCCTCCCGCTGGAGCCGGCGCAGCGCGCGGTCGTTGCGGACGTCCGGCTCGGCGACGATCCGCCGCGCGGCCGGGTCGCGGAACAGGGAGCGGAACAGGGCGGGGGCGATGGCGGTGGTGAGTCCCCGGGGCGGGTCGTCGCCGGGGGCGAGGAGCAGGTGCATCCCGACGTCGCCGGGCTGCACCTCGTAGCGTTCGCCGACCGGGTCGGCCTCCGGCTGGTAGCTCTGGAACAGGCCGATCGGCGCCCCGTCGAGCATGATCAGGAACGCGTGGTGCGTGGGCAGTCCGTCGACGAACTCGT
Source organism: Micromonospora sp. NPDC049497 (assembly GCF_044465805.1). Classification (NCBI taxonomy): domain Bacteria; kingdom Bacillati; phylum Actinomycetota; class Actinomycetes; order Micromonosporales; family Micromonosporaceae; genus Micromonospora; species Micromonospora sp. NPDC049497. The sequence goes on from NZ_JBITMC010000006.1 coordinate 121,348, forward strand.
AGATCTCGCGTACCTGCTCGACCGTCCACGAGCCCATGCCCCAGAACGTCGCCCGGGGTTGGGTGACCCAGCCGTGCACCAGGTCGGCGTGGGCGCCGGGGTCGAGCACGACGAGCGACAGCTCGCCGAAGCCGGGGATCGCCTCGCGGTAGGTCATGGTGCCTCGTCTCCGGTCGTCGGGGTGAGCTGTCGCGCGTCGGTGACCACGGGGATCAGCCGGCCGTCGGCCCACAGGGGGAGTTGGTCGTCGAAGTGCGGGTCGCCGGGGCGTCCGGACGCGCCGAAGGGGACGATCCAGCGGCTGGCCCCGCGATCGGTGAGGTCCCACACGTACCGGGCGACCGGCCCGCGCCAGCACTCGTCGGACACGCCCGGTGTGCTGCTGGTGGCGAGCACGCAGTCGGTGTCACCGGACAGGTCGACGCGCGCCCGCATCGCCGCCACCGCCGCCTCGACCTCCGGCGCCACGCCGAGGTGGACCGGCCGCAGCAGGTGCCGCCGTCCCCACACCGACGGCGGTCCGCCCGCCGCCACCTCCTCCAGCGCCGCGGCGGCGACCGGCGCGACGTCGCCGTCGAGGCGGTCCAGGCCGGCGACCACACCGTCGAGGGCGTAGCCGATGCGGGCCGCCGGGTCCGTCCACGGGGCGAACAGCTCGTCGTGGGCGCGGGCGCCGAAGAGGGGCCGCAGGCGCGGGTGGTCGTGCAGCCGGCGGGCCAGGGCGGCCCGCCAGGCGGCGTACGCGCCGGCGTCGGCGTCGCCGGCCCGCATCCGCCCGTCCCAGGCCGCGAGCCGCTCCCGCAGCGCCCGCGCCGGCCCGCCGAGGCCGTCGGGGTCGAGCCGGTCGAGCAGGCCGCGCAGCGCCGTCGCGGGCAGCCGGCTGTCCATGTGTACGACGTCCGGCTCGACGCCGTCGGCCACGAGACCCGCGATGCGGCGCGCGCGGTGCGGCGGGGCGAAGTCCGTACCCAGGTCGGCCACGTCGGGGCGCCGGTCGTTGGCGCACACGGTGGGACCCTCCACCGGGGCGTCGGCCAGGGGCGCGTACCCGCCCCGCCACCGGTAGCGCGGGTCCCAGCCGGGCACCGGCTCCCGCCGACACCGGTCGTCGCGGACGGGCACCAGCCCGGCGACGAGCCGGCGTACCCGCCCGCGCCGGTCGGCGGTGAGCACGCTGTTGACGGGCTCGACCCAGACCCGCAGCGCCTCGACGACGTCGTCGGTGGTGCGGGCCCGTAGCAGCGGCAGCAGCGCGCCGAAGCCGAGGTTCCCCTCGACCCGGCTCGGCGTACGCAGGCTGATCGCCTCACCGGTGCGGCGGTCGTGGTCGACGACCGGGCCGCGGGGCGTCTCGATCACCTCCACGGATTCCGGCTCGCCGCCGCGGACGTCGATCCGCTCGACGTGGCGCCGCGCCGGCACCCAGCCGTCGGCGTCCCGGACCAGCAGCCGTTCGCCCTCGCGGCGCAGCTCCTCCCGGTAGAGGTCCTGGTAGTCGGCCATCGCGTTGGTGATCGCCCAGGCGACCTCTCCGGCGTGTCCGAAGTGGGGGAGCCCCGGGACGCCCGGGAACGCGAGGCCGACCACGTCGAACTCGGGGCAGGCGAGCCGCACCTGCTGGTAGACGCCGGGCAGCTCCAGCATGCGGTGCGGGTCGCCGGCGATGACCGGTGCCCGGCCGGTGGCGGGGTCGCCCGGCACCGCCCAGGCGTTGCTGCCCGATCCTCCCGGGTCCTCGGTCGCGAACAGGTCCACCGCCTCCGGGCCCAGGGTCGCGGCGACGTGCGCGCGCCACAGCTTGGTGGGGAACGTGCCGAAGAGGATGTGCTGGACGAGGAAGACCCCCAGCGGTGACCACGGTTGCCACCGGCCCGGCCCACGGCTGATCGCGGCGAACTCCGGCGCCCCGGCGGCGCCCTCCGCGAGCCCGTCGTTGACGCCGTCGACGTACGCGGTGACCCATCGGCGGGTGGGCGCGTCGAGCCGGTCGAAGCACCGGCGTGCGGTGTCGTCGAGACGTGCCCGTCGGGCGAACCGGTCCCAGGCCACCGCATCGGGGCCGAGGTGTTCGGCGAGCCGGCCCTCCGACCGCCACCGCTCGGTCTCGATCTGCCAGGCCCGGTCGGTGGCCGCGACCCGCCCCTGGAGGCGGGCCAGGTCGTCCACCGTGTCGGCCCGCAGGTGCGGGATCCCCCACGGGTCCCGGTGCACGCCGTTCATCATGCCTCCTTGACTTCGCTTTAGGTTAGGCTAACCTAAGCCCCGTTGTGATCAAGCGACACGGTCGCGTCACGGGGCGTGCCCGTCCCGGTCCACCGTGTCCTCCCGTGACCGAGAAGGACTGCCATGAGCCTGCCCGGAACCGCCGTCGGGGCACCACCCCCCGGCCCGACCACCGGCTCGGCCGCCGCCCGCGCCCACCTGTTCCACGCCGGCTCCGCCGAGCGGTACCGGCGGGTGCTGGCCGACGGCATCGACCGGGTGGCGACCCGGGTGGCCACCGTCGACCGCCCCGGCACCGGCGTCACGCCGGACGACCTCGCCCCGCGTGTCGCCGGCATCGACCTGGACCGGCCGCTCGCCGACACCGGCGCCGCCCTCGACGAACTCGGCGAGGTCTACCTGCGGGACGCGGTCTGGTTCCACCACCCCCGGTACCTGGCCCACCTCAACTGCCCGGTGGTGATCCCCGCCCTGCTCGGCGAGGCGGTGCTCAGCGCCGTGAACTCCTCCCTGGACACCTGGGACCAGAGCGCCGGCGCCACCCTGATCGAACGCCGGCTGGTCGACTGGACCGCCGCGCGGATCGGCCTCGGCCCGGACGCCGACGGTGTCTTCACCAGCGGCGGCACCCAGTCCAACCTCCAGGCGATGCTGCTGGCCCGCGAGGAGACCTGCGCCCGCCTCGGCCGTCCGGCCGATCGGCCGTCCCGCCCGGAGATGTTGTCCCGGCTGCGCGTCATCACCTCCGCCGCCGGCCACTTCAGCGTCCAGAAGGCCGCCACGCTGCTCGGCCTCGACGCGGACGCGGTGATCACCGTGGCGACCGACGCCGACCGGCGGATGCGGACCGACGACCTGGCCGCCGCACTCGACCGCTGCGAGCGGGCCGGCCTGGTGGTGATGGCCGTCGTCGCCACCGCCGGCACCACCGACTTCGGCAGCATCGACCCGCTGCCGGAGATCGCCGACCTCTGCGCCGCCGCCGGCGTGTGGCTGCACGTCGACGCCGCGTACGGCTGCGGGCTGCTGGTCTCGCCGACCCGCCGGCACCTCCTGCACGGCATCGAGCGGGCCGACTCGGTCACCGTCGACTACCACAAGTCGTTCTTCCAGCCGGTCAGCTCCAGCGCCCTGCTGGTCCGCGACCGCCGGACGCTGCGCCACGCCACGTTCCACGCCGACTACCTCAACCCGGCCCGCATGGTCGAGCGGCGCATCCCCAACCAGGTGGACAAGAGTCTCCAGACCACGCGCCGCTTCGACGCCTGCAAGCTCTGGCTGACCCTGCGCGTCATGGGCCCGGACGGGATCGGCGCCCTCTTCGACGAGGTGTGCGACCGCGCTACGGGCGCCTGGCGGATGCTCACCGAGGACCCCCGCTTCGAGGTGGTGACCCGGTCCCCGTTGAGCACCGTGGTCTTCCGCTACCTGCCGACCGGCCCGGACCGCGTCCTCGCCGACGACGCCAACCTGTACGCCCGCGAGGCCCTCGCCGCCTCCGGCGCCGCGCTCGTCGCCGGTACGACGGTGGACGGCGCACACCACCTCAAGTTCACCCTGCTCAACCCCGAGACCACCCTCGACGACGTCGCGTACGTCCTCGATCTCGTCGCGGCTCACGGGCGCGCCTACGTGGACGCCCGCACCGCCGCCCCGCTGTCCTGCCCGGTCGGCTGACACACCGGAGACCACCATGACGACGCACGACCTCATCGCCGTCGGGCTGGGCCCGTACAACCTGGGCCTGGCCTGCCTGACCGCGCCGATCACGGACCTCGACTGCCTGTTCCTCGAAGCGCGCGACAGCTTCGACTGGCATCCCGGCATGCTGCTGGAGTCGACCCGCCTCCAGACGCCGTTCATCGCCGACCTGGTCAGCCTCGCCGACCCCACCTCGCCGTACTCCTTCCTCAACTACCTTAAGGAGACCGGCCGGCTGTACCCGTTCTACATCCGGGAGAGCTTCTTCCCGCTGCGCGTCGAGTTCGACGACTACTGCCGCTGGGCCGCCGGCCAGCTGCCCAGCGTGCGCTTCGGCCACCGGGTCACCACCGTCGAATACGACGAGGCCGACGGCGCGTACGTGGTGCGGGCCGACACCGCCGACGGGACGGTCACCCACCGGGCCCGCCACCTGGTGCTCGGCACCGGCACCCCGCCGCACGTGCCGGACGCGTGCCGGGGGCTGGGCGGCGACGCCGTCCACAACTCGCGGTACCGGGAGAACCGGGCGGCGCTGCGTACCAGGCGCAGCGTCACCGTGATCGGGAGTGGGCAGAGCGCCGCCGAGATCTACCACGACCTGCTCACCGACATCGACACGTACGGCTACCAGCTGAACTGGGTCACCCGGTCACCGCGGTTCTTCCCGCTCGAGTACACCAAGCTGACGCTGGAGATGACCTCTCCGGACTACGTGGACTACTTCCACGCCCTGCCGGAGGAGACCCGCTACCGGCTGGAGGCCGAGCAGAAGCCGCTGTTCAAGGGCATCGACGCCGACCTCATCAACGACATCTACGACCTGCTGTACGCGCGCAGCGTCGCCGGCCCGGTCCGCACCCGGCTGCTGACCTGCACCGCCCTGCGCGCCGCCGCGTACGACGAGGCGAGCGGGACGTACACGCTGGGGCTGCACCACGTCGAGCAGGGACGGGACGCCACCCTGGAGACCGAGGGTCTGGTGCTGGCCACCGGTTACCGGTACCGGGTGCCCGAGTTCCTCGAACCGGTCCGGGACCGGATCCGCTGGGACGGCCACGGCCGGTTCGACGTCGCCCGCAACTACAGCATCGACCACACCGGCCGGGGGATCTTCCTCCAGAACGCCGCCACCCACGCGCACAGCGTCACCTCACCCGATCTCGGCATGGGCGCGTACCGCAACTCGTGGATCGTCCGCGAGGTGACCGGCCGCGAGCACTACCTGATCGAGAAGAGCATCGCCTTCCAGGAGTTCGGCGTGCCGGCGGGAGCCGTCTCGTGACCGTGTTCACCCGGGTCGACGACCGGCTCGGCGAGTTCGCCCTGCGTACGCTCGATCCCGACGCGGACGCCGCGCTGCTGCACGGCTGGGTGACCCACCCGAAGGCCGTCTTCTGGATGATGCAGGACGCCGACCTCGCGCGGGTCGCCGACGAGTACCGGCGGATCGCCGCCCACCCGCACCACGACGCCTACCTCGGACTCTGGCGCGGCACCCCGGCGTTCCTCGCCGAGCGCTACGACCCCGCCCACGTCGAGCTCGTCGGGCTGCACGCCGCGGCCGACGGCGACGTCGGCATGCACTTCCTGTGCGCGCCCACCGACACCCCGGTGCACGGCTTCACCCGGGCGGTGATCACCACCGTGCTCGACTGGATCTTCGCCGACCCCGCCGTGCGGCGGGTCGTGGTCGAGCCCGACGTGCGCAACACGGCCGTGCACGCGCTCAACGCGGCCGTCGGGTTCGCCGTCGTCGGCCCGATCCGCAAGCCCGAGAAGGACGCGCTGCTCAGCGTCTGCACCCGCGAGCAGTTCCGGACCGCCACCCGAGGAGACGTACCCGCGTGAACGCAGGAGCCGACCATCTGACGCCCGAGCGCTGGGCCCGCGCCAACCGGCTGCTGGTCCGCAAGGCCCTCGCCGAGTTCGCCCACGAACGTCTGATCGCCCCCGAGCACACCGGCGGCGGCCGGTGGCGCGTGCGCAGCGACGACGGCGCGGTCGAGTACCGCTTCGCCGCCCGGGTGCTCGCCCTCGACCACTGGCAGATCGACGCCGACACCGTCACCCGGCACTCCGGTGGCCGGGACCTGCCGCTCGACGCGGTCGACCTCTGCCTGGACCTGCGCGGCGCACTCGGCCTCAGCGACACGGTCCTGCCGGTCTACCTGGAGGAGATCAGCGCGACGCTGGCCGGCACCGCGTACAAGCTCGCCGCGCCGCCGATCAGCGCGGCCGACCTGGCCGAGGCCGACTTCCAGACCATCGAGACCCGGATGACCGAGGGCCACCCGTGCTTCGTCGCCAACAACGGCCGGATCGGCTTCGGGGTGGACGACCACCACCGGTACGCCCCGGAGTCCGCCGCCGGTGTCCGGCTGGTGTGGCTGGCCGCCCACCGCGACCACGCCACCTTCACCTGCGCCGCCGACCTGGACTACGACACCATGGTCCGCGCCGAACTCGACGACGACACCCGCACCCGCTTCGCGGCCACCCTCACCGGACTCGGCCTGGACCCCGGGGACTACCTGCTGCTGCCGGTGCACCCCTGGCAGTGGGAGAACAAGCTGGCCGTCACCTTCGCCGGCGAGGTCGCCCGGCGCCGGCTGGTCCACCTCGGCGAGGGACCCGACACCTACCTCGCCCAGCAGTCGATCCGCACCTTCTTCAACGTGACCCGGCCGGACCGGCACTACGTGAAGACCGCCCTGTCGGTGCTCAACATGGGCTTCATGCGGGGACTGTCGGCCGCGTACATGGAGGCCACCCCGGCGATCAACGACTGGCTCGCCGACCTCGTGCAGGGCGACCCGGTGCTCAAGGGTGCCGGGCTGTCGATCCTCCGGGAACGGGCCGCGATCGGCTACCGCCACGGCCAGTACGAGGCCGCCACCGACCGGTACTCCCCGTACCGGAAGATGCTGGCCGCGCTGTGGCGGGAGAGCCCGGTGCCCGGCCTGGAGCCGGGCCGGCGGCTGGCCACCATGGCGTCGCTGCTGCACACCGACCACGACGGCCGTTCCCTGGTCGCGGCGCTGATCGCGCGGTCCGGCCGGACGCCGGCCCAGTGGTTGCGCCGCTACCTCGACGCCTACCTGGTGCCGCTGCTGCACGCTCTCTACGCCCACGACCTGGCCTTCATGCCGCACGGCGAGAACGTCATCCTCGTCCTGCGCGACGCGACGGTCGAGCGGGTGATCTTCAAGGACATCGCCGAGGAGATCGTCGTCATGGACCCGGACGCCGACCTGCCGGAGCGGGTACGCCGGATCGCCGTCGCCGTGCCCGACGACGAGAAGATCCTGTGCATCTTCACCGACGTGGTCGACTGCTTCCTCCGCCACCTCGCGGCCGTCCTGGTCACCGAGGACGTCTGCGACGAGGACACCGTCTGGCGGACGGTCGCCGAGTGTGCCGCCGACTACGCCGACCGGGTGCCGCACCTGGCCGACCGCCTCGCGCGGTACGACCTGTTCGCACCCGAGTTCGCCCTGTCCTGCCTCAACCGGCTCCAACTGCGCAACAACCGGCAGATGGTCGACCTCGCCGACCCGTCCGCCGCGCTCCAGTTCGCCGGCACCCTGGCCAACCCGATCGCCGGCTTCCGACCGCCCCGCTGACCGGCCCACCGGCGGCCCGGCCGGGGTGCCGATCCGCGCCTCTGATCGACAAGCGTCGACGACCTCCATAGACTCCGGTCGCTTCCGTACCACGAGTCCAGGAGGTTGCCCGTGTCGTGTGAACCCCGACCGCAGTCCGCTCCGATCCCGCGTCGCCCCCTCCGTACGCTGACCCGCCTCGGTGGCGCGGCGCTGCTGGCCGGCGCGCTGCTCGCCACGGCCGGGACCGCCGCGGTGGCCGCGCCCGACGCCCCGGCGACCGTTCCGGTGGCCTCGGGCGAGCCGCGCGTCACCCCCGGCCCGTGCGCCTACACGGCGACCCCCGAGGAGCCGGCCGCCCGGCCGGTCCCGCTGCCACCCGACCCCCGCCGTACGCCGGACCAGGGGACCGTCCGGGTGACCCTGTGGACCAACCACGGCCCGATCGGGCTGCTGCTGGACCGGGAGGCGGCGCCGTGCACGGTGCAGAGCTTCCTGCACCTGACCCGGCACCGCTTCTACGACCGGACCTCCTGCCACCGGCTGACCGCGTATCCGACGCTGAGCGTGCTGCAGTGTGGCGACCCCTCCGGGACGGGTTCGGGCGGACCGGGCTACCGCTACGCCGACGAGCTGCCGACCGACCTGCCGCCGGCGCCCACCGACCCGACGGGGGTGCGGCGGCTCTACGCCCGGGGCACCCTCGCCATGGCCAACGCCGGTCCGGACACCAACGGCAGCCAGTTCTTCCTGGTCTACGCCGACTCGGCCCTGCGACCGAACTACACCGTCTTCGGCTCGGTGGACGCGGTCGGGCTCGCCACGCTGGACCGGATCGCCGCCGGGGGAGTGGCGCCGACCGACGAGGACCCGGCCCCGGTCGACGGCGCGCCCGCGCTGCCGGTGGGCATCTACAAGGCGTTCCGGCACCACGGCCGCTGACGGCGGACATCGCGGCACCACGCCGGGTCGGCGTCGTCCGGCCCGGCGTGGCTCGTCCCGACCCGCCGCCCTCGCCGTCCGCGGCCGGACAAAAGCGTAACCGATGGGTTACGCTTTCGGCGTGGACGAGGTGGCGGCGGCGATCGCGGATCCCGTACGACGGGAGATCCTCGTGCTGCTGCGCGACGGGCACCAGTCGGCAGGTGACATCGCCGACCGGTTCCCGATCAGCCGGCCGGCCGTGAGTCGCCACCTGCGGGTGCTGCGCGACAGTGGCCTGGTGCGCGACGAACTGGTGGGCCGGCAACGCTTCTACCGGCTCGACACCGCGCCCCTCGCCCGGCTCACGGAATGGCTCGCGCAGTTCGACGCGCCGTCCGGATGGGCGCACCGCCTGGACGCGCTGGAGACCGAGGTGTACCGCACGCGCCGCGAGCGCCAGGCCCGCGACGCGACGGACCGGACAGGAAAGAGGACGGCATGACGACGACGCCCGGCGGACGACTGGTCCGCACCGGAAAGGGCACCGACCTGGTGCTCACCCGCCGGTTCCGCGCGCCCGCGACCGACGTGTGGGCCAGCATCACCGACCCGGAGCGCAGCGCCCGCTGGTTCGGCCGGTGGGAGGGCGACGCGGCCCCGGACGCACCGTCAAGGTGCAGATGGCGTTCGAGGACGACGCGCCGTGGAGCGACCTGCTGATCGAGGAGTGCGAACCGCCCCGGCGCCTCGTCGTGTCGATGGTCGACGAGCACGGGTCCTGGCACGTGGAGATGCTGCTCGCCGAGGCGGGCGACGCGACCGAGTTGACGTTCACCCACCACCTCGACAGCGACGAGGGCGTCGGCGAGGTCGGCCCCGGCTGGGAGTACTACCTGGACCTGCTGGTCGCCGCGCACACCGGCGAGCCGAGGCGCGACTTCGACGACTACTACCCGGCCATGAAGCCGTACTACGAGGGACTCCGCCAGGGCTGACCGGTACGGCGGGTTCAGGCGACGAGCAGTCGGAGGCCGAGATCCGCCGCGTCGAGATCGACGAGGTCCCGGTTGCGTTCCGCCCACCGACCGGAGGCGAGGTCGGCGCGGAGGCGGTGCACCGCCCTCTGCTCGGCGTCCGGACCGACTCTGGCCCAGACCGACAGCCCGCGACGGACGGTCTGGTCCAGGTATGCCTCGGGCCGGCGCCAGTAGGCCTCGAAGAAGCCGTCGACGCAGTCCCACGGGACGGGCACCGGCTCCACGCGGGCTCCGATCGCACCGGCCAACCCGGTCAGCGAAGGCCGGCCGACCATGAGGTCGGCGACCTCGGGGAGGTAGTCGCGGGTGAGCCAGAACCGGCCGATCCAGCCGGCGTCCGTGGTGTCGTGCGTGAGCACCACCACGCGGCGGGCGACACGCCGCATCTCGCGCAGGCCCGCGATCGGGTCCTGCCAGTGATGGATGGTGGCGACAGCCATCGCCGCGTCGAAGGACCGGTCCTCGAACGGCAGGCTGTCCGCGGCGGCGGCCACGCACGGCGCGGCGCCGGCGGGGCGCTGATCCCGCATGAGCGCCGACGGTTCCACCGCGGTGACGGCACGGTCGGCGGGTTCGTAGGAGCCGGTACCGGCCCCGACATTCACCACCGTCCGCGCGTCGCCGAGCGCGGCCCAGATCTGTGCGGCGATCCGCGGCTCGGTGCGCCGCGTCACGGTGTACGTGGCTCCGATGGTGTCGTACAACTGGCCGCTGGACATGTCCGTCTCCCCGCCTTCACCGGGCCCGCGCCGCGCACGGGCCGGACGTCGCTGCCCTGGAGACTAGTTCCCCGGCGCACCAACTCACCACGACGTCACCCCCGTCGGAGCGGGGTCGGTGGGCCGTGACCACGTCCCACCGACCCCGTTCGCCTACGGCGTCGGGTACTCCGTCACGTACACGGGTGCGCCCACGCGGGTCGTGTCGGCGGGACCGCCCACACCGTTGACGACGTGGTCGATCGTGCCGGCGCTGAGGTTGACGGTCATGATGTGCCGCAGCCGGACACCGGGCGTCTCCGGGACCTCGAAGCCGTTCTCGGTGTGGATCGACGGGTTGTTCTGGTTGAACACGTAGACCCCGCCGCCGTGCAGGGTGTGCGTCCGCACGTGGTCGCCGACCTTGTAGCCGGCCCAGCCCTGCACGTCGCCGTTCATCCAGTCCGCCTGCGTCGGCGGGTCGTACGGCAGTTCGTTCTGGTAGAGCACGGTGGTGCCCCGTTCGCCGTTCCAGACGGTGTTGTGGCGCTGGAAGTGCTCGACGAAGAGCCCGGTGGCGGTCACGTCGTCGCCGTTGATCACCGCGCCGTACCGCCCGGTGTTGGTCCGCCAGCGGTCGGTGTCACCGTTGACGCCCTCGGTGAATCCCTCGACACCGTGGTCGCCGCGCCACACCCAGGTGTGGTCGATCAGCACGTGGTCGGCGTTGACCTGCAGCGCGGTGTCGGCCCGGCCGACGTGCGGACCGCCGACCCGGAAGTACACGTCGGACAGCGTGAGGGGGTTGACCGGCGTGCTGGCGTTGCGGCCGTGCTCGCGGCCCACCCGCAGCAGCACCGGCGACTCGGTGGCGCCGGCGTCGATCGTGACACCGGCGACGACCACGCCGGGGACCCCGGCGACGTCCAGCGGGATCGCGCCGTCGACGGCGGTCAGCGTGGCGTGCCCGAGGCCGAGGACCACCGTGTCCGGTCGCCGCACGTGGATGCTGCGGTCGACGTCGTAGACACCGGGGGTGAGCAGGAGATGCTTGCCGCGGGCCAGCTCCCGGTTGATCGTCTTCACCGGGTCCGACGGCCGTGCTACGTGGAAGTCCGACAGCGGGATGGTGCGTCCCGGGGTGATGCCACCGGACCAGCTGGTGCCGCGGGTGTCCCGCGCGGCGGCGGGAACCCGTACGGCGTACCGACCCCGCTCGTCGACGAACAGGTACGGCTTCTCGCGGCTCAGCGGGGTGGTGGGCAGCGTCGTGTACGGCGGGTCGGGGAAGGTGGCGTCGTCCGGGGCGCCGACCACGCCGGAGAAGACCTGGTTCCACACGCCGTTGGACCAGCCGGCGACCTCGCTGTTGCGGGTCAGCCACTGCTGCTGGGACCCGTTGACGGTGGACGGAAGTTTCGAGTCGGCGATGAAGCCGCCGCTGGCGTACTGCGGACCGGCGGTGCAGTAGTCCATCAGGGAGAACGTGCCGCCGCTGACCGCCACCCGGCGTACCGACACCGCCTGGGAGACGGCCCAGAAGTTCGCCGAGGACCGGCAGCCGTCCTGACCGGCGGCGTTGACGTTGATCGAGAGGTTCGACAGCGTGCGCCAGAAGTTGACCAGGGCGATGCAGTTGCCGGTGCCGCCGTCGGCCAGGCACCGGTTGTAGACCTCGACCTTGCCGTTGATGACGACGTCGGTGGGGGAGGCGCCGAGGCCGGAGATCTCGGTGTAGTAGCCGACCTTGATCTGGAGCGGCTGCTCGGGGGTGCCGTACGTGCCGGGCTTGAACAGGTACGCGTACCGCTCGGTGCCCATCTCGTTGTCGACCTGCCGGGCGTGGGTGGCGTCGAGGGTGGCCTGGATCTGGTCGACCGGCATGCTCGGGTCGAAGACGGTGACGTGCGGCCCGAGGTCGGTCGGCGCGCCGGGACGCGGGTACGCGCTCGCGGCCCCACCGACCGTCGGGGTGACGGCGGCGAGCACCAGGCCGAGCACGAGCGCGCGGGCCACGCGCCGTCGGGCGGGACCTCCCGGCGGGGAGGGGTGGTTCGTCATGGGTGGTGGGTCCTTTCGCTGGCGCGGGCGGCTGAGAGAGCGCTCTCTCGACGAGTCGGCCGCCGTCGGGACGGGGAGGAACGTGGATGGGGTCTTTCTACCCCGTCCGGCGGTCCCGCGCCAGGTCGGGGTGCCCCGATCCGACCGACCACACAGGCCATTGATTAATTGCCATTTAACAATTAATGTCCCCGACATGCCGCTCACCAGGGCGGACACTGTTGGGAGGAAACGTGACACGACCGCGTTCTGTCCTCGCCGTGGCGGGGGCAGCCGCAGCGGCCCTCGCGGCGACGACCGCGCTGACCGCACCGGCGTCGGCGGCCCCGGTGCCGTCGGCGGCGGCACCGTCCGCCGACAGCACCACCGGCGAGTACATCGTGAAGTTCCGGGCCGGTGCCGACCGCGGCGCCGCCCTCCGCCAGCTCGGCGGACGGTTCGGGATCAACCTGACCGAGGTCCGCCAGCTCGCGACCGGCGCCCACGTGGTCCGGGCCAGCGGGCGCACCACCGGCCTCCTCCGGGCGCTCGCCCTGCGCGGCGACGTCGAGTACGCCGAGCCGGACACCCCCATGTACGCGCTGTCCACCCCGAACGACCCGAGCTACCCCCAGCAGTGGCACTACTACGAGGCGACGGGCGGCATCAACGCCCCGACGGCCTGGGACACGGCCGCCGGCACCGGCGTGGTCGTGGCGGTCCTCGACACCGGCCGCACCGCCCACCCGGACCTGGACGCCAACACCGTGGCCGGGTACGACTTCATCAGCACCTCGACGAACTCCCGGGACGGCAACGGCCGGGACGCCAACCCGCAGGACGAGGGCGACTGGAACGCCACCGACGGCGAGTGCGGCCTCGGCTCGAAGGCCAAGAACTCCAGCTGGCACGGCACCCACGTGGCCGGCACGATCGCCGCGGTGAGCAACAACGGCGTCGGCGTGGCCGGTGTCGCCCCCAACGCCCGCGTCCAGCACGTCCGCGTGCTCGGCAAGTGCGGTGGCTCCACCTCTGACATCGCCGACGCCATCGTCTGGGCCTCCGGCGGTTCGGTTCGCGGCATCCCGGCCAACCCCACGCCGGCGAAGGTCATCAACATGAGCCTCGGCGGCAGCGGCGCCTGCAGCCGGACGTACCAGAGTGCCATCACGTCGGCGGTGCGCCGCGGCGCGACGGTCGTCGTCTCGGCCGGCAACAGCAACGCCAACGCCAGCGGCTTCAGCCCGGCCAGCTGCGCCGACGTCGTCACCGTGGGGGCGCTCGACCGGGAGGGCAACCGCGCCTTCTACTCCAACTACGGCACCGCCGTCGACGTCTCCGCGCCCGGTGGCGAGGTGCGGCGGGAGACCGACCCGGCCGGCACGAAGACCACGCCGGAGAACGGCGTGCTGTCCACGATGAACGCCGGCACGACCACGCCGGGCAGCGCCAGCTACACGGCGTACATGGGCACCAGCATGTCGGCGCCGCACGTGGCCGGCATCGCTGCGCTCATGCTCGGCAAGCGGCCGACGCTGACGCCGTCGGGCGTCGAGTCGGCCCTCAAGGCCAACGCCCGGGCGATCCCGGGCACCTGCTCCGGCGGATGCGGTGCGGGCCTGGTGGACGCCGCCGCCACCGTCGGCGCCGTCTGACCCCGCCGGCTCCTCCGGCGTACGCGTAGCGCACGGCACCCCTTCCGGCTCCACGACGGGCCGGGAGGGGTGCCGTGTCCGCGGTCAGCCCTGACGTGCCTTCTGGCGCCGGTCGCTCTTGTTGATGACGAAGGTGCGCCCACGGCGGCGTACCACGATCGAGTTCATCTTGTTCTTCAACCCCCGCAGGGAGTTCCTGACCTTCATCGCCTTCCGTCCCATCTCCGGTGATCCGGGCAGCGGTCGCCCCGTGCGGGACCCCGGCCGTCGGTGCCGGCGTCCGGTCCCCGCACGCCTACCCGCCGACGTCCGGGTCACACCGTCGGAGTCCCGACCGGATCCCGGTGGGGGACGGTCAGGCCGCAGCCGGTCGGATGACGGTGAACACCGCACCCGCCGGGTCGGCGAGCGCGGCCACCCGCCCGGTCGGCACGTCGTTCGGCGGCACCACCACCCGGCCACCGCGACTCCCGGCCCGCCCGGCCACCTCGTCCGGGTCGGCCACCGCGACGTAGACCATCCAACCGGTGGGCAGCACGCCCGCCAGCGGCGGGGGCAGCGCCAGCCGGCCGGCGACCGGCCGTCCACCGGCGACCAGCAGCGCGTACGAGTCGTCGGGCGCGCCGGGCGGCACGGTGGCGTGCAGGGCGAGGGCGTCGGCGAGGAACCGGTCGGCGTCGGCGGGGGCGGAGGTCATGTACTCGTACCAGGCGGGCCGTCCCGGTCCCGGCGCGACGACGGTGTCGCCGGCGTCGAGCCGGAAGGCGCCGCCGAGGGGGTCGTGCACCTCGTCGCCCTCGACGCGCGCCCCGGCGCGGGTCGCCGCCGCGCGTGCGGCCCGCGCGTCGTCGGTGGTGAACCGGGTCCACCAGCGGGCCGGACCGGCACCGGCGCGCAGCCCGGCCGCCGGTACGCCGTCGGCGTGGGCCGTGGACCCGTCGGCGTCGTACGTCCAGCCGAAGAGGTCGGTGTAGAACTCCCGGGCGGTGCCGAGGTCGGGCGTGACGAGGTCGATGCCAGAGGGGACGACGACCGGGGTGGGTGCTGCGTTCACCAGATCTCCAGGGGTCAGGGGTCGCGGGGACGGGGCACGGCGGCGGTGTGCCGCCGGTCGCGCAGGTGGTCGAGCAGGTCCTCCAGCGGGACCGGGCGGCCCAGGTGGAAGCCCTGGCCGGCGTCGACGCCCAGCCGCCGCAGCGCCGGCACGAGCTCGGCCCGCTCGACCGACTCGGCGACCGTGCGCATGCCCAACCCGTGCGCGGCGCGGACGACCGCGTCGATGAGCACCGGGTCCGCGCCGCCCCGGTCGGCCTGCCGGACGAAGTCGCCGGCGATCTTCACGGTGCTGAACGGCAGGTGCTTGAGGTAGGAGAACGAGCCGAACCCGGCCCCGAAGTCGTCCAGGCTCAGCCGGCAGCCCGCGTCCCGCAGGGCGCCGGCCAGGTTGCGGACGGCCGCCACGTTGGTGATGGCGGCCGTCTCGGTGACCTCGACCCCCAGCCGGCCCGGTTCGACGCCGGCCGCGCGCAGCACGCCCACCACCCAGTCGCCGAAACCCGGCGACTCCATCGACCGGGCGGAGATGTTGACGTCGAAGCAGGTACCGGCGGCGGCGACGGCCGGGTCGGCCAGCGCCGTCGTGGCGGTGGCGACCACCCACCGGTCGAGGTCGCCGATGAGGTCGTCCCGCTCCACCGTGGGCAGGAAGTCGGCCGGCGGCAGCGGCGGCTGCCGGCCGTCGTGCAGCCGGATGAGCAGCTCGTGGCTGACCACCGCGCCGGTCGTCAGGTCGACGATCGGCTGGGCGTCGAGGTGCATCCGGTGCTGGTCGAGCGCGTCGCGGACCCGGGTCACCACGTTGACCCGCTGCACGGCGTGCCGGTACTGCTCGGGCAGGTAGAGCCGGGCCCGGTTGCGGCCGGCGTCCTTGGCCTCGTACAGGGCCAGGTCGGCGTGGGCGAGCAGCGTGTCCCGGGTGACGCCGGGCCCGACCGGTGCGGCGCCGATGCTCAGGGTGACCCGCAGCCCCGCGCCGGCCAGCGGCACCGGCGTACGCGCGGCGACGTCGCACAGGCTCTCCGCGACGGCCAGAGCGTCACCGGCCGGGGTGCGGGGGAGGACGACCGCGAACTCGTCACCGCCCAGCCGGCCCAGCACGGTGCCCGTCGGCAGGTGGCGTACGAGCAGCCGCGCCAGGACGCGCAGCACGTCGTCGCCCACCACGTGCCCGTGGACGTCGTTGATGTCCTTGAAGTTGTCGATGTCGATGAGCAGCAGCGCACCGGGCGACTCCCCGGCCGCGCCGATGAGGTCGTCGAGGCGGGCGAGCAGGGCCCGCCGGTTCGGCAGGTCGGTCAGCGGGTCCCGCTCGGCCAGCCGGATCAGCTCGTCCTGGACCTGCCGCATCTCGGTGATGTCGTGCGCGGTGCCCAGCACCCGGACGGGAGCGCCGGACGGATCGGTGAACACCTCGCCGTAGCACTCGAAGACGCGCAGCGTGGTCCGGTCCGACAGGTACATCCGGTGCGTGTAGGCGAACGGCCCGCCGACGCCCAGCGCCGTCTCCAGTGTCCGTCCGATCAGGGCGACGTCGTCGGGGTGCAGCAGTTCCCGGTACGACGCGTAGTCCAAGGCGGTGCCCGGCGGGAAGCCGAACATCTGCAACAGCACGTCGGACCAGATGACGTGGCCGGTCGCCACGTCCCACTCCCAGGTGCCCACCTTGGCCAGTTGCTCGATGTGGGCCAGCCGCCACCGGTAGTTGCGTCCCCAGTCGCGCTCGCGCCGCTCCACGCTGACGTCGCGTACCTCGTACAGGCGCAGCGGCTGCCCGTCGTGACGCACGTCGTGGCAGCGCACGCGCAGCCACCGGGTGTCGCCGTCGGCGAGCGGCCACGGCACGTCGACCGCCGGGCCGTCGGGTTCCGCCCGGGACAGCGGCAGCTCCTCCGGCCGTACGCCGAGGCGACGGGTGGCCACGTTGGACCAGAGGCAACGACCGTCGGGGGCGATCACGGTCAGGGCGGTGGAGGTGACGTCGGCGGCGACGGCCGGCAGTGTGCTCACCTGTGGCCACCCCAATCTCCGCCGGTCGCGCGGCGCTGTCCCGACGTCGACGCACGGTCATCCGATCGCGACGCGGAGTCTACCCACGAGAACGGCCGGACGGCGTGCCGTGTGCCTGGCACAAACAACCACCGGCGTCCATCTCCGGCAACCCGCCATACGGGTGTCCGTCGGCGCGGTGGCGCATATGCGTCCGACACGTGGCGTCCGGTGGCGGCCCCGGGGGATCATCGGGGACAGCGAGGCGGCGGTCGAACGAATGAGGTGTGCCGTGGTTGTCGAACCGAACGACGCCCGTGCGGGACAGTCGTACGCGATGGAGGTCGCCGACGGCTCGTACCGGTGGTATCTGGTGGCAGCGAGGCGTTCCCGCCGCTCGCACCGGATATCCGAACTCACCACTGTGCTGTTCTCGGCGGCCATCCCGCTCGCGGCGCTGCTCGTGCCCACCCGCCCGCAGATTCCCGCGATTCTCGGATCGCTCCTGGTGGTCGTGGCCGGCTTCCGCGCGGTGTTCGGCTGGCACGAGAACTACCTGCGGTTCAGCCAGGCGCGGGAGGCGGTGGAGGAACAGCGCCGGCTCTACCGTGTCGGCGCGTCCCCGTACGACGATCCCGCCTCCCGTGACGCCGAACTGGTCAAGGCCGTCACACGCATTGAAGGCGATGAGATGGTGCGGTGGGCGCAGATCGCGCAGGAACGCATGGATCCGGGTCGGTCGCTGCCGAGCTGACCAGCGCAGTCGGATATCAGCAGTCGTCTTCCGAACAACCGTTTGTTTTAATCGAGGAAGTGAGGCTATTTCGCCGCGCCAGGGGGCTCCATGCCGGTCAGCGACGCGTCAGTTCACCCGACCCGCCCGACCACCGGATGTTCCGACGGCGCGACGGCCCCGACCCCACTCGATGACGAGGTGGGTCTCGATGTTCTCTCCCATCATCTGCGCGAGGCGGCTCGCCGCCGCCGTGAGCGGGTGCCGTTGGAGCCGGTGGCGCCGTGGGACTCGGCGATCTGAGTCGGCCGCTCCCGTTCCGGCAGTTCGTGGTGAAGATCCACGGCTGGTGTGACCTGGCCTGCGACTACTGCTACGTCTACGAGCACGTCGACCAGAGCTGGCGGGGCCGCCCGCGGGCGATGTCGGATGCCGTGGTCGACGCGACGGCGGAACGGATCGGCGCCCACGTCCGCGCCCACGACCTGCTCTCGGTCCGCGTCATCCTGCACGGCGGTGAGCCGCTGCTGGCCGGGGTGGCTCACCTGCGGCGCACCGTGGACGCCGTCCGCGCCGCCGTGCCGGCCGGCGTCGACGTCGGTGTCTCCGTCCAGACCAACGGGGTCCGGCTGGACCGTGAGTTCCTGGAGCTCTTCCGCGACCGGGGTGTGCGGGTGGGGGTGAGTCTCGACGGCGGGCTGCCCGCGCACAACCGGCGCCGCCGCTCCGCCGACGGTCGGGAGAGTTTTCCCCGGGTGGCGCGGGCCCTCACCCTGCTCGGTGCCGAGGAGTACCGGGCGGTCTTCGGCGGCATTCTCTGCACCATCGACCTCGCGAACGATCCGCTGGAGGTCTACCGCGGCCTCCTGGCGTTCGCCCCGCCGTTGATCGACCTCCGACTGCCGCACGGGAACTGGGCCCATCCGCCACCCGGCCACGACCCGCGCCGCATCGCGACGCCGTACGCCGACTGGTTGCTCCCGGTGTTCGACGAGTGGTACGCCGCGCCTCGGCGGACCGTCGGCATCCGTCTCTTCGACTCGATCATCCAGATGCTCCTCGGCGGACCCAGCGGCACCGAGGAGATCGGCACCACCCGCACCGGCGCCGTCGTGGTCGACACCGACGGCAGCATCCAGGGCAGCGACACGCTGAAGACCACCCTTCCCGGCGCGCCGGAGACCGGCCTGAACGTACTCGCCGACTCGTTCGACGACGCCCTGGTCGTGCCGTCCGTCCGCGCGGAGCAGCGCTCGACGCGGACCGTGCCCGCGGCGTGCGCCGGCTGCGACGTGGTGGACGTCTGCGGTGGGGGGCTGTACGCGCACCGCTTCCACCCGTCCAACGGATTCGCCAACCGGTCGGTCCACTGCCGGGACCTCCTGCGGGTCATCCGGTACGTGCGGGGGCGGGTGGGGGCGGACCTCGCCGCACGGTCCGCCCCGCCGACGCTCCGGCCGCTCACATGAGGAACGGCTCGATGTCGAGGTCGACCCGGCGCTTCTGCCGCCCGAGTTCGGTGATGGGATGCTCGGCGCCGAGCACCTGCGCCGCGTACGCCACGGCGTCGTTCCAACTCGTCTGGTCGTAGTCGCCGGCGGAGATCCGGCCCACGGCGACGTTGAGCATCGCGCCGATCAGGGCGATGTTCTCCGGACGCAGCGCCGCGTGCAGGATGTCGTACGCCCGCTCGTCGGTGCGCCTGGCGTACTCGAGGTCGCCGACGGCGTTCGCGGCGTTCGCCACGTTCACCAGGGCCAGCGCGGTGATGGTGTGCGCCGCGCCGAGCACCTCCTCGAAACCCGCCGCCGCCTGGTCGGCCATGCGCCGGCCGCCTGCCACGTCCCCGGTGCGGCGGGTGAAGACACCGAGGTTGTTGAGCGCGACCAGGTACAACGGATGCTTCGGGTGGAGCAACTCCCGGTAGGCCCGCTCCGCGTCGGCGGCCAGCCGTCGGGCGACGTCGTCCTGACCCAGGTCGGACGCCACGTTCGCGCGTTCCAGGCGGCACGCCACGGTCGACGGGTGCCCGGTGCCCAGCAACCGCTCGTAGCGCGGCAGCGCCGTGTCGAGCAGGGAGGCGGCGAACCGGGTCTCGCCCAGCCAGCGCAGGGTCGTGGCGAGGTTGCGCATCGACCGCAGGGTGTCACGGTGTTCCTCGCCGAGGACTGTCTCGCGGGCCTTCCAGGTCGCCTCCAGGGTCTGCCGGGATCCCTGGAGGTCGCCGGTGTCCCGCTGGTCGGTGCCGAAGGCGTCGGCGGAGGAGAGGGTGAACGGGTGCCGCTCGCCGAGCAGTCGCCGCCGCTTGTTCCACGTCCTGCGGTCCAGGCGCTCCGCTTCGGCGTAGTTGCCGGCCAGCCGCATGGTCAGGGCGTAGTTGTTCGCGGCCATCAGCGCGCGCGGGTGGTCCTCGCCGAGCACGACCGGGATGAGCGCGTACGTCTTCGCCTCGCGGTCCTTCGCCTCCGCCCATCGGCCCTGCTCCCGCAGGTCCTGTGCGTAGCTGCCGGCCACCATGAGCGTGTACGGGTGGTCGTCGCCCACGACCCGGGTGAACCGCTGGAGCACGTCGTGGTCGATCTCGTACGCGCTGCCCATCCGTCCCAGGTCCCGAATGATGTTGGCGTACTGGAAGCGCAGGAGCAGCGTCGGCACGTCGTCGGGGTCGTCGAACAGGTCGGCCCAGGAGGCCAGGGCGCGGTCGGCGAGATGCTCGCCGCCGGCGTAGTAGCCGCGGAGTCGCAGGTAGCGGACCAGATCGACGATGAGCTGACGGACCGCCGGGGCCTTCGACGTCACCGCGTCGAGCGCGTCGACGTGCGGTCGTAAGGCCTCGTACAGGGGCCAGTTGTCGGCGTTGTCGGCGTCACCCGGGTTCACGTCCGCGAGCGCCTCCTGGGCGATGCGCCGGCTCGCGGCGCGTTCGTCGGGACTGAGACCGTGCCGGATCACCTGCTGCGTGAGCACGTGCATGCTGATGCTGTGGTTGGCCGGGTCGGACTTGATCAGGCCGAACCGGCCGATGTGCTGGATCAGCCTGCTGAGCAGCAGAGGATCGCGCAGCGCGGCGTCATGCTCGGCGAGCAGCGCGCCGATCCGCTCGGACTTCAGGATGGCGGTCGGGATCGGGTTCGGCGCGAGGAAGGCGATCAACTCGACGAGCCGAGCGGCTGCCGGGCTGCGCCGCCGCAGGGACTCCATCGCCACCGAGAACGTCGCGGTGATCGGCGCGTCGTACCCGGGCACCTGGAGTGCCTCGGCGACGTGCTCGTCCAGCAGCCGAAGGTACTCCGGGAGCGTGCCGGCGGTGCTCGCCAGCCAGTAACCGGCCGTCTCCACCGCCGCGGGCAGGTCACCGAGCCGCTTCGCCAGCGCGCCGGCCTCGGCCGGGGTCAGCTCGGCCCCGCGCCGGGCCAGCAACGCGACGCTCTCCTCGCGGTCGAAGACATCGACCGGGATCTCGCTCGTCGTCCGGGACCAGGCCTGGTCCCGCGTCGTCACGATGGTGTCGCCCGGACCGGTCGGCACCATGTCCAGCAGCTCGCCCGGGTCCTCGGCGTTGTCCAGCACGACGAGCCAGCGGGACTCGGAGTCCCGATCGCGCAGGGCGCGCAGGACCGTCTCGACCCGGTCGATCCCCTCCTGGCGCGGCGGCAGCTCCAGCACCTCGCCCAGCGCCTCGAAGCCGGCGGTGACCTGCTCGACGCTGCCCGCCGAGATCCACCACACGACGTCGTACGTCGCGGCGAAGCGGTAGACGTACTCCAGCGCGATCTGGGTCTTGCCGACGCCGCTCATGCCGACCAGGGCGACGGCCGTCGACCCGTTGAGGTCGAGCAGGCGGTCGCGCAGGTCCTCGACGGTCGCCTCGCGCCCCACGAACGCCGTGTTGCGCCGGCTGGGCACCCGCCAGTGCCGGGTGTGCTCCGCGGGGTAGCGGATCCGGAAGGTCTTCCCGCCGGCCGTCCCCGGTGGGGTGTAGCGGATTCCGAGCGCGGTGAAGGCGGCCGGTACCGCGTCCTCGGCACGGAGGCTGGGAAAGTCGACGGAGCCGGCGACCGAGGCCGGCATCGGCAGGGCGGGGCCGTTGATCCGCATCGGCACGACGAGGTCACCCGGCCGCAGGTCGGCCCGGTCGATCTCGCGCCGCCAGTACCGCTCGGCGTCCTCGTAGGAGAGCCCGTCGTGGGAGAGCAGCACCACGACCCGGTCGACGCCGTCCAGCGGCGGTGCGTCCGGTCGCGCCGGCCCTACCAGGGTGCAGTCGTGGCCGATGCGGGTCAGCTCCTGGCCGATCCACTCGGCCCAGATCCGGTCGATCGCCGCGTAGTGCACCACCACCCGGATCGGCGCGGTGGTCGCCGTCCGCTCGAACCGCGCCAGCACGGACATCCGCTGCTTCGCCGGCGTGTCCGGTGTCTCCAGCTCCCGCCCGGCGAGGAGCTGGGTGAGCGACACGAACGCCGACAGCGGCGAGTTGGGCTCGCTCGGCCGGTCACCGAAGACCGCCAGGATCTCCTCGTACGCGTAGTACGGCTTGTACGGGACCTCGACGAGCCTCCAGTACTGCTCGGCGTCCAGGCCGAGGGCGTCCGTGTAGGTGCGGAACTTGCGTTGCGCGTAGTCCCGGCCACGTTGGAGCTTGGCCTGCTCGCCCGGCTCGACGCGGCCCGGGAGCGGGTAGACCCGGATCGTGGGGTCCGCCCGGGTGATCGACCGGGCCACGCTCACCGCCCCGTCGACACCCTGGGTGTTGAGGGCGAAGCAGTCGACGACGGTGTCCGGCAGGGCGATGGTGCAGACGCCCGCGCTGTCGCTCAGACCGGTCCGGCTGTCGATGAGGACGAAGTCGTAGTCGCGGCGCATCCGCGCGGCGAGGGCGTCGATGAAACCCTTGCCGTTGAGGCGCTGCCAGAAGTTGTCCCAGTCGAACTTGGCGACCTTCGCCGAGTAGCGCTGGTCCTGTTTGCCGCAGGGCAGGAAGTCCAGGACACCGTCGTGCGGGAAGACCCAGTTCAGCGACATCGTCGCGCTGTCCAGCCGGGTGACGTCCTCGAACCAGGACGGCGAGCTGTCCTCGGTGACCGTGGCGGCGCTGTACCGCTGGAGCAGCTCGATCAGGCCCTCGGTGCGGCGCAGCTCGTCGTCGAGCAGGAAGGGGTGGAAGTAGCGGTGCAGCCCGGGCGACTCCAGGTCCCAGTCGACGGCGAGCACCCGGTATCCGTTGCTCGCCAGGATCCAGGCGGCGTTGGCGAGGGCCATCGTCCGCCCGCTGCCACCCTTGTAGGAGTAGAACGTGATGATGCGCCCCTGCCGTGGCTCACCGGCGGCGGGTTGCGGAACGGTACCGGACACGCCGTGGACCTCCTTGAGGATGCTGTCACGGGTCAGTTCGGGTGCAGGCGGGGCAGCTCGTGCCCGCCGCCGAGGTCCGGCGGATGCAGCGGCTCACCGTCGGACCCGGTACGCCGGTCGTCGGTGTGCCCCGTGGCGCGCTGCCGGGGAATCGGCTCCGGCGGCGGTGGGTGGGGAAAGGCCTGGGGCAGGCGGTAGAAGTCGGGGCCGGGCGTCGAGGGCGGGACGTCGTATTCGTGCGCGGTCTGCACGATCAGATCCGCGAAACGGGTCACGAACCTATGGTAGGCGTCGCGGTGTCCATCGAGCAGCATCACCTGGCGCAGACCCTCGTCGAACACGGCCGGCGACAATTCACGGTCGACGTACTGGATCGAGTCGAGCTGCTCGGGAATGCGCGTCGGCCGCCAGCGCACCGGAAACAGCGACGGGGCGGAGCGACCCGTCGAGCGTCGGTATTCCGACAGTCGGTCGGCGAATGCCTGCCATTCCCGCCCGCAGGATTCGCTGCCGAAGTACGTCGGTGAACACACGGCCACGAAGACGCGACACGTTCCCAACGCGATCCTGATCTCCTCCGACCAGTCCGCGCCGAGGCGCAGGCTCGCGATGCTGAGGAAGCCGATCGGGGCCGGGTCGCCGCGGCGCGTTCCGCGGACCGCTCGTACCTCGTCGCACAGTCGCCGGAAGAAGGCCACGACCATCGCGTCCTCGTCGTCGTTCGACTCGGCGAAACTCAGGAAGAAGACGATGCCGGAACCGGCCGTGCGCCCGGACCGGGCGACCTGACGGGACGTGGAGTTCACGGCGCGTCGAGCAACGGGCGGTTGCCCGCCGGGGCCCCCGGGGCGACCCTGCGGACGTGCGCGGAACGGAAGGTGAGGCTGCGGGCGGCCTCCAGGACCCCGCCCAGGGCCTGCCCGAACTCCTCGGTGGAGTCCGGACCGATGCGCAGCAGCGGGTCCCGCCGCCCGGACCGGCTGGCCAGCAGCCGGCCCAGCGCCACCGTCAACTGCTCCCGGGCCCGGACGGTCTCCGTGTCGGTGGCGTTGAGCGGCACGACGACCGCGATCGCCGTGCCCGGCCGCCGCTCGACCTCGGCCAGGGCGCGCCGGCCCGCGGCCAGGTGCACCAGCCAGGCGTCGACCAGCATCACGACCAGCTCGTCGTCGGCGTCGGCCTGCTCCAGCACCGCGACGATGCTCTCGATGTCGTCGACGACCTCGGCGTCGAAGAGATGGTCCGCGGCGACGGCCCGCGCCCGCACGGCGAGGGCCTGCGGATCCTCGGGAAGGTACGGTCGCCAGTCCGCACGCCGGGCGCCGTAGTAGGTGACGTCGTTCCGGACCGGCGCCATCTCGTCACGTCGACCCGCCGCCACCACGAACCGTACGGCCGGCGGAGGCGACCCACCGCCCACCACCGCGGCGTACGCGTGGTGCCCGCCGGCCGCGCGGAACGCGTCCGGCGTGGCCCGGTAGGGCAGCCGCGTCACCGCGGGGAGCACCGGATCGTCGCGGCTGACGTCGACGACGTGCCGGGCGAGCCGGTCGAGCAGTCGCCGGTAAGGGGCCCGGTTGCTCCTCAGCCGGGCCAGCGCCCGTACGTCCGAGCGGGAGGCGATGTCGGTGGTGAACTCGGCGGCGGGCAGGTCGCCGTGCAGGCCGTTCTCGCCCCACGCCACCGGCACGATGGCCGCCGGCCGGCGACCGGTGACGGTCTCGTGGTGGAGGAGTCGATTCTGGAACGTCCACCACTCGCGTCCGCAGCGCTCGGTCAGAAAGTAGCGCGGAGAGCAGATCGCGAGGAGAATCGCGCATTCGGCGAGCGCCCCGTGCGCCCGTGGTGTCCACTCGTCACCGACGATGTCGTCGTCCGTGGCGAGGTGGACCCGCCACGACGACCGGCCCCCGTCCACCCGCCGTACGGCGTCGCAGAGTTCGCCGAGGAACGCCTCGACGTAATCCGCGTCGTCGTCTGGCCGGTAGCTGAGAAGAATGGTTGCCACAGCCCCTCCGGATACGCTCGATCGGACGCGGAGGCGCGGTCTCGGCGTAGGCGCAGGACCTCCAGAGCTACATACATACAGGCATGTCCGGTGACCGCGCAATCAACCCCGTTGCCAGTTGTGGCGTACGGATACGGACCGTTCACGGATTGTCGCGTACCCGTCAGCGGCCGTCCACCGGTCCCGCCGGCCCTGCCCCCGTACCCGGGTGCGACGACCGCGCATGCGGTCGAGTCACGCGACGATGGTCACCGTCCGGGCCGGTCACTGTACTGGAGGCATGACCGACAGCGCGCATTCCGATCCGCAGCACCCCGTCCTCGTCCTCGGCGCCACCGGCCGGACCGGCCGCCGCGTGGTGCGCCGACTGGCGGCGCGGAGCCGGCCCGTGCGGGCCGGCTCCCGCACCGCCCCCGTGCCCTTCGACTGGGACGACCGGCGCACCTGGGGACCGGTCCTCGACGGGGTACGGGCCGTCTACCTCTGCTACCACCCGGACCTCGGCTTCCCCGGCGCCGCCGACGCCGTCGGCTCCTTCTCCCGACAGGCCGTCGACATGGGGGTGCGGCGGCTGGTCCTGCTGTCCGGGCGCGGCGAGGAGGAAGCCCGTGCCGGCGAGGAAGCGGTACGGGCGGCCGACCCCACCTGCACCGTCGTCCGGGCGAGCTGGTTCCACCAGAACTTCAGCGAGAACTTCCTGCTCGACCCCGTGCGAGCCGGTGAGATCGTCCTGCCCGCGGGCGACGCGGCCGAGCCGTTCGTGGACGCCGACGACATCGCCGACGTCGCCGTCGCGGCGCTCACCGGGGACGGGCACGGCGGCGAGGTGTACGAGCTGACCGGCCCGCGCCTGCTGACGTTCCACGACGTCGCCAAGGAGATCAGCCAGGCCACCGGGCGGGAGGTGAGCTACGTGCCGGTCACCGCCGAGCGGTACGCCGACGTGCTGCGCCGGGAAGGCCTGCCGGTGGAGTTCGTCGACCTGTTCACGAAGATCCTCGACGGGCGCAACGCCCACCTGGCCGACGGCGTCCGGCGTGCGCTCGGCCGGGAACCCCGCGATTTCCGCGACTACGCTCGGGACACCGCCGCCACCGGCGTCTGGGGCTGACCACCCGCCGGTCGGCGTCGAGCCCGCACCGCGGGTCCGGCGCCGACCGGCGCACCGGTCAGGCCACCGAGAGCGCCACGCAGAGACAGCCGAAGGCGAGCACACAGACGGACGTACGCAGGGTGTGCCAGCGGACCCACGGCCGCTCGAAGTCCTGCCGCGTCGCGCGCGGGTCGGCCAGCCGTTCGACCGGCCCGGCCCGGTCCAGGCGGTTGTTCAGCGGGACGTTCGCCGCGACCGTGACCGCCACCGTGACCGCGTACCCGACGGCGCCGGCGAGGACCCACCAGCGCATGTCGCCGCGGTCGAGGTGCCACCAGGCGGCGGCGCCGCCGGCGACCAGCGCGCCGACGAAGACCAGACCGAACAGCGGGTTCTGGATGGCGTCGTTGACCCGCTGCATGACCCGGACGAAGGTCGCGTCGTCGACCCGGGCCAGCGCGGGAATCACCGCGACGGAGAACCCGAGGTAGAGCCCGGCCATCAGGCCCGTCGTCACCGTCGCGAGAACCAGTACCGCCGTCGCCATGTGTCTCCTCCTCCGACCAGCACCACCGTGTCGAGCCGTACGGTAGGCCGCCGGCACGGCCGGGGCCATGTCCGGGCGACTCGGTCGCATGCGTGAGCGTGCCGCGTGCCGGTGGGCGGGGTCCGCGCCCGTCTAGCATGTGGCGATGGACGCACTCGCCGCGTTGCTCGACCAGCCGAGGGCGCGGGGAGCCTTCCTGCTCCGTTCGATCCTCACCCCGCCGTGGTCGGTCCGGATCGAGGACCGGGCGCCCCTGTCGCTGGTCACGATGGTCCGTGGGCACGCCTGGATCGTGCCCGACGGCGGCGAACCGGCGCGGATCGAGCCGGGCGATGTCGCCCTGCTGCGCGGGCCCGACTGCTACACCCTCGCCGACGAGCCGGGCCGCCCGGTACGGGTCGTCGTGCACCCCGACCAACGGTGCACGAGCCCGCAGGGGCGGGACCTGGCCGAGGCGATGCGGCTGGGCATCCGGACCTGGGGAGAGGAGGACGGGGACGTCGTCATGCTCAGCGGGACGTACCAGGTCGACAGCGAGCTGAGCCGCCGGCTGCTGCGGCTGCTGCCCCCGGTCCTCACCCGTACGACGGAGGCGGCCGACGCGCCCCTGGTCGAGCTGCTGGGCCGGCACCTCGGCCGCGACGAGCCGGGTCAGGAGCTGATCCTGGACCGCCTGCTCGACCTGCTCCTGATAAGCGTCCTGCGGTCCTGGCTGTCCGGTGCGGGAGCGCCCGCCGCCGGCTGGTACCACGCGCAGCACGACCCCGTCGTGGGCCCGGCGATCCGGCTGCTGCACGCTCGGCCGTCGTACCCGTGGACGGTGGTGAACCTGGCGTCGAAGGTCGGGGTCTCCCGCGCGGCCCTGTCCCGGCGCTTCACCGCCCTGCTCGGCGAGGGCCCGATGACCTACCTGACCAACTGGCGGCTGGACCTCGCCGCCGACCTGCTGCGCGAGGACGACACCACGGTGGCGGCGGTGGCGCGGCAGGTCGGCTACGGCAGCGCGTTCGCGTTGAGCACCGCCTTCAAGCGTGTCCGGGGGGTGAGCCCGCGGGAGCACCGGCTGGCCGCCGAGACATCCGGCCACCCGGTCGCCCTCGGTGTGTGGTAGCGGCTGGTAAGGATCAGCAGCCGAGCCGCTGGCGGGCGAGGAACTTCGGTACGACCATCCGCCACGCCTCGGTGACGAGATCCGTCATGCGGTCGTGCGGCAGCGGGGTGAGACGGCAGCACACCCAGTTGAAGCGCAGGTCGGACGGGCCGGGCACGAAGAACAGGTGCGGTTCGGTGGCGACGAGGGCGTCGCGCTCCTCCTTCGGGTAACCGAAGCCCATCGTGGTCTCGTCCCGGGAGAAGGCGACGTACACGATCGACCCGACCCGGAACTTCACCCGGTCCCGGATCAGGTGTTCGCTGCTGCGGGGCAGGGTCCGCGCCAGGGCACGAACGTCCTCGACGGTGACCATGCCCCGACCGTAGCCTCCGGTGGGTGCCGCGCGGCGGTCGTCAGCGCCCGACCGGGACCGGCGCCGCGGCCGGCTCGACGGGCCGGTCCTCCGCCGGCACCACCGCCGCCTCCACCGGCACCACGGCCTCCGGCACCGCCGCCTCCGCCGGCGTCTCCGGCGGCGTCTCCGGCGTCTCGGTGGGGGTGGGGGCCGTCGGTTCGGCCGGTGCCTCGGCGGCCGGATCGGTCGAGCGGTGCGCCCCGGCCCGCCCGTCCTCCGCGCGGGCCGCTTCGGAACGCGTCGCCACCTGCGGGTACTCCGCGGTCTCGCCGCCGCCCGCGGCGGCCGCCATCACCGCCGCGGCGGCCAGGTCGGCCACCCGCTTCGCCTCCCGCTTGACCCTGGCCCGGACCTCCTTGGCGTGCTTCTCGGCGAACTCGGCGGAGCGCCGCGCCTCGTCCAGGCGGTGCAGCTCCTCGGTCAGCTCCTGCCGGGTCCGGTTGAGCCGCTGCTGCACCTGCACCAGCTCGCGCTCGGTGGTGTCGCCCTCCTGTCGTACCTGGTCCAACTGCTGCTGCGAGGTCTCCAGCTCGGACTGCAACCGGGTCAACGCCTCCCGGCGGTCCCGGAGGCCGTGCTGCACCGTGGTGAGCTGCTGCTGATGGGTGGCCGCCTGCTCCTCGGCGCGCTGCCGCACCTTCACCGCGTACTGCTGTGCCTCCGCGATCAGCGTCGCGATCTCCTGCTCGGCCGCGGTGCGCTGCGCGGCAAGCTCCCGCTCCGCCGACGCGCGCTGCTCGGCGATCTCCTGCTCGCTGGCGGCCCGCCGGTCGTTCAGCTCCCGCTCCACCGTGGCCTGCCAGCGGGTCAGCTCCTCCTGCGTCCGGGCCCGCGCGGCCTGGACCTCCTGCTGGATCTGGGTACGCGCGGAGCTGAGGAACGCCTCGGCCTCGGCGCGGGCCTGCTCGACCCTCTGCGCGCTCTGCTCGTCGATCCGGTTGGCCTCCAGGCGGGCCCGCTCGTGGGCGGCCTCGCCGGCCTCCCGCAGCTGCTCGGCCGCCGCGCGGATCTCGGCGAGCTCGGCCTGGGCGGCGGTCCGGCGCTCCTCGTCCGCCTTCTGCTGCTCCGTGCGCCGGGCGGTGAGCTCCTCCTCGAACTCGCGCGTCGTCCGGACGGCCTCCTCGCGGGCGTCGGCGAGGGTCTTCTCCGCCTCGGCCTGCAACTCGGCGGCGCGCTGTGCGGCGGTGTCACCGATCAGCTCGGCCTGCCGTTCGGCCAGGGCCAGGATCTGCTCGACCATCGGACCGAGGTCGCGGAAGGAGGCCCGGTCGACCTGCGTCGGCCGGTCACGCAGCTCGGTCGTCTCGGCTTCGAGCTGCTGGTACTCGGCGGTGAGCGTCCGCAGTCGCTCGACGGCCCGGTCCCGCTCGGCCGTCAGCGTCGACCGTTCGTTGCGCAGCTGCTCGACATAGCGGTCCACCTGCCGTTTGTCGTAGCCGCGCAGCATCGTGTCGAAGCTCGGCCGTGACGCCACGTCGTCACGTGCCGTGAACGGCTCCTCGCTGTGGGACATGAACCATCCTCCGTACGATCGCGGGCGCCCCGCCGGCGGGAGAACCGCCCCCGCAGGTCATGACGTGGCGACACGCTACCGCCGGAGTTCCGGCGATCATAGGGCCGGTCCCGTCCCTCCCGCGAGAGGCGTTCTCACGCGAGCCGGACGTCGTCCCCGTCGACGGCCACCGGGGTCTCCGGCAGCGCCACCTTGGCCGGACCGCTGCGGACCGAGCCGTCGGCGATGTCGAAGACGCTGTTGTGGCAGGCGCAGACGATCGTGCCGTCGTCGACCGAGGTGACGGTGCAGCCCTGGTGGGTGCACCGCGCGGAGAACCCCTTGATGGTCCCGGCCGCCGGTTGGGTCAGCACGACCCCCTGGTCGGCGAAGATCCGTCCACCACCGACCGGGATGTCGGCCACCCGGGCCAGCACCGGGCCCGCCCCGCCGGCCGGTGGCGCGGCGCCCTCGGCCGGCGGCGCGGTGCCGTCCGGTGTACCGGCGGCGGCGGGCGGGGGAGCCGCCGGGGCGGGCGCCGACGCCGCCCCGTACGTCTGGCAGCCGGCCAGCAGCGCCGTGACGCCGGCCGCGCCGCCGCCGGCCAGGACCGCCCGCCGGCAGGGCCGGGCGTCCCGTGGGTCGTCGCTCATCCCGTTGTCCCTCCCGGCGCGCGTCACCGCTGCACGCCGAACGTCGTGAAGTACCAGACCGACGAGGTCAACCACACCCCGATGAGTGCGGTGAAGACGACACCACCGACGACCGGCAGCACCCAGCCGGCCAGGCCGGGCTTCGGCAGGGCGAGCATCTTCGTGGTGAACACCCCGAAGAAGAAGCACCCGAGCGCCGAGTGCAGCAGCGTCCGCAGGTCGGCGTCGGCGAAGCCCAGCGCGTAGAGGCAGTGCACCGCGACCGGAACGGTCAGCAGGAACGCGATGCGTCCCGACCAGCGGTGTGTGAGGCCGGCCCAGGACGGCGAGAACCTACCCAGCCGGCCGTACATCGCCAGCGCGGAGAGCACCTGGAGGACCGCGAAGAACGCCGCCCCGGTGCCCAGCCACACCTTGACCGTCTGCGGGCTGGAGAAGCCGGCGAGGTTGACCGCGATCCCGGTCGGCGGGTGCGTGCGGCCGTAGGCGCCCAGCGCCACCGCCACGCCCGCACCGACCAGCAGGGGCACGAGGAGCGACGCCCGGCCGGCGCGGGCCGGCCCCGGGTCGGCGACGGGATCGGCGAACGGGTCGGGCAGCATCGCCACCCGTACGGTCGGCCCCGGGTCCATGGTGGCCCGCGGCCCGTTGCGGCGGTGGTCCGCCATCACCCACCGGTCCCGGTGCCCGGCACGACCGGCTCGGCGGTGATCCGGACACCGTTGACGATCGTGGTGCCGAAGGCCGGATCCAGCGGCGGCGCCGACACCGGACGGCCGTTCCAGGTCACCACGCCGGTCTGCGTGCCGTCGGGCAGCAGGATCCAGCCACCGTCCACCCCCGCGTCGCGGACCTGCGCGGTGGCCCGGTAGAGCGCCGGAGCGTTTCCGCCGGTCGCGGTGGCCGTGAACGCCCACGTCCTTCCGCGGCCCGTCACCTCACCGGTGGCCCGGTCGCCGTCGATCCGCCCGGTCAACCGGGCGCCGTCCTTCCCGGACAGATCGAGCGCGCCGCCGGTCACCGTGCCGCGCAGCCAGATCTCCAGGCTCCGGCCGTCGCAGACGTACGCCGACGCCTTGTCGCCCTTGACGGTGACGGCGATGGTCGCGCCACCGTCGAGGCGGCCGGTCCAGGTGCCGTCCACCGCCGGTGCGGGTGCCGCCGCCGACGGCGGTGCCGGTTCGGACGGCGCCGGCGGGGTGGCCGCCGGCTGCGCGCCGGGGCTCGCCGCGTCGTCGGCCGGTGGCGGGGCCTCCGGTGTCGCCCCCGACGACGGCGGACCGGCGGGCGACGCGGGGGCGGCCGTCCCCCCGACCTGGGACTGCGGCGCCGGTGGGGCGGCCTGGGCGCTCATCGTGAACAGCACGGCCGCCAGCGCGCTCCCGGTCAGCAGCGTGAGCAACGGGGTCATCCGCTTCATGGGCATCTCCCTTCCTACGGACGTACGGGTGGGAGGCCCCGGTCGTTCAACCGATTGTCGGAACCCTTTCGAACCGTGGTCGTCACGGCTCCGTGTCTATGATCGACAACTCCTGACCGTGGACATGACAAGAGCTGCCGTCCGGTTCGCCCGGACGGGGAAGTGGGGGAGCGGTGACGCGCGAGGC
Organism: Micromonospora sp. NPDC049497; assembly: GCF_044465805.1. Classification (NCBI taxonomy): domain Bacteria; kingdom Bacillati; phylum Actinomycetota; class Actinomycetes; order Micromonosporales; family Micromonosporaceae; genus Micromonospora; species Micromonospora sp. NPDC049497. The sequence continues at coordinate 153,272 of NZ_JBITMC010000006.1, forward strand.
CCGGGCCTTCTGGCTGCGTACGCCCGGCGTCGGCGAGATCCGGCCCTGCCTCCTGCCCACCCCCGGGCCGGACGAGGTGCTGGTCCGCACCCTCTTCTCGGCGGTCAGCCGGGGTACCGAGACGCTGGTCTTCGGTGGCCACGTGCCCGCCGACCAGTACGCCGCGATGCGCGCCCCGTTCCAGGAGGGCGACTTCCCGGCCCCGGTCAAGTACGGCTACCTCAACGTCGGCCTCGTCGAGGAGGGCCCGGAGCGGCTGCGCGGCCGGACGGTGTTCTGCCTGTACCCGCACCAGAGCGCGTACGTGGTCCCCGCCGACGCGGTGGTCGTCGTACCCGATGGCGTGCCGGCGGCCCGCGCGGTCCTCGCCGGGACGGTGGAGACGGCGGTCAACGCGCTCTGGGACGCCGCGCCCCTGGTCGGCGACCGGGTCACCGTCGTCGGTGCCGGCATGGTGGGCTGCGCGGTCGCCGCGCTGCTGGCCCGCTTCCCCGGCGTACGCGTCGAGCTGGTCGACGTCGACCCGGCCCGCGCCGCCGTCGCCGCCGCCCTCGGCGTCGACTTCGCGGCCCCGGACGACGCCACCGGCGGGCGGGACCTCGTGGTGCACGCCAGCGCCAGCTCCGCGGGCCTGCAAAGGTCGGTGGACCTGCTCGCCGCCGAGGGCACCGTCGTCGAGCTGAGCTGGTACGGCGACCGCCCGGTGACGGTGGCGCTGGGCGGCGCGTTCCACTCCCGACGGCTGACGGTCCGGGCCAGCCAGGTGGGGATGGTCGCGCCGGCCCGCCGGGGCAGCCGCAGCTTCGCCGACCGGGTGGCCCTCGCCCTGGACCTGCTGGCCGACCCGGTCTTCGACGCCCTGGTCACCGGGGAGTCCCGTTTCGCGGACCTGCCCGACGTGCTGGCCCGACTGCACGCGGGCGACCTGTCCGCGCTCTGCCACCGCATCAGCTACGACGAGGAGTGAGCCGTGTTCAGCGTGACGGTCCGGGACCACATGATGATCGCCCACAGTTTCCGGGGGGACGTGTTCGGTCCGGCGCAGCGCCTGCACGGCGCGACGTTCGTCGTGGACGCGACGTTCCGCCGGGCCGACCTGGACGCCGACGGCATCGTCGTGGACATCGGGCGGGCCACCGAGCAGTTGCGGGCCGTGCTCGGTGAGCTGACCTACCGCAACCTGGACGAGGACCCGGCCTTCGCCGGCGTGAACACCACCACCGAGGTGCTCGCGCGTACCGTCGCCGACCGCCTCGCCGACCGGGTGCACGCCGGTGACCTGGGCGACGGCGCGCACGGGCTGGCCGGGATCACCGTCACGTTGCACGAGTCGCACGTCGCCTGGGCCAGCTACGAACGGTCCCTGTGACGGGGCGCCGAGACGGTCCCACGGTGCACGTGGTGCTGCCGGGGGACATCGACGATCCGGCGTCGCCGAGCGGCGGCAACCACTACGACCGGCGGGTCCTCGACGGGCTCGCCGCGCTCGGCTGGGCCGTCCGCGAGCACCCGCTGCCCGGCGACTGGCCGCACCCGGACACGGCAGCCCGCGTCGGCCTGGCGTGGATGCTCGCCGCCCTGCCCGACCGGAGTGCGGTGCTCGTGGACGGTCTCGTCGCCTCGGCCGTGCCGGGGGAGCTGACGGCGAACGCCGCCCGGCTGGGCCTGGTCGTCCTGGTGCACATGCCGCTGGAGAACGACGCCGAGCGGGTGGCGCTGGCGGCGGCGTCGGCGGTCGTCGCCACCAGCGAGTGGACCCGGCGGCGGCTGCGCGAGCTATACGGAATGCCGGTGGTGCACGTCGCCGCGCCCGGTGTGGACCCCGCGCCGCCGACCACCGGCTCGGACCGCGGCGGCAACCTGCTCTGCGTCGCCGCCGTCACCGGGCACAAGGGGCACGACGTGCTGGTGGACGCCCTGGCGGCGGTCGCCGAACGGTCCTGGCGCTGCGTCTGCCTCGGCCCGCTCGACCGGGACCCGGCGTTCGTGGCGGGGCTGCGCCGCCGGTTGACCCGGCACGGGCTGGCCGACCGGGTCCACCTGACCGGCCCCCGCACCGGGGACGCTCTGGACTCCGCGTACGCCGCCGCCGACCTGCTGGTGCTGGCCTCGCGCGGGGAGACGTACGGGATGGTCGTCACCGAGGCGCTCGCCCGCGCGACGCCGGTGCTGGCGACGGCGGCCGGCGGCCTGCCGGAGACGCTCGGCCGGGCGTCCGACGGCACCCGACCCGGCCTGCTGGTGCCGCCGGACGACCCGGCCGCCCTGGCCGGTGCGCTGGCCCGCTGGCTCGACGACGCCGACCTGCGCGACCGGCTGCGGCGCGCGGCGGCGGACCGCCGCCACACCCTCGACGACTGGACGGGCACCACCGCCACCCTGGCGCGGGTGCTGGAAGGGGCGATCACAGCATGAGCGTTGACCTGCCGGCGGACTTCGCGGACTGGCTGGCCCTGCGCGAGCCCGCCGACGGCGCGGCCCGCCGTGCCGACCTGGCGGACGCGGTGCGCCGCCGGCTCCCCGACGGCCCGCTGACCGTCCACGACCTGGGCAGCGGCACCGGCTCGATGGCGCGCTGGCTGGCCCCGCGCCTGCCCGGGCCGCAGCACTGGGTCCTGCACGACCAGGACGCCGACCTGCTGACGCGGGCGGCCGCCACGATGCCCCGGGCCGCCGCCGACGGCGCGCCGGTGACCGTGGCAACCCGTCGGGGCGACCTGACCCGGCTCACCGTCGCCGACCTGGCCGACGCCACGCTGGTCACCGCCTCGGCGCTGCTGGACATGCTCACCGCCGAGGAGGTGGACCGCCTCGTCGCCGCCTGCGCCGGTCGCCCCACCCTGCTGGCGCTGTCGGTGACCGGCCGGGTCGCGGTGACCCCCGCCGACCCGCTCGACGCCGAGATCGCCGCGGCCTTCAACGACCACCAGCGCCGCACCGTCGGCGGCCGGACCCTGCTCGGCCCGGACGCGGTCGACGCCGCCGCCACGGCCTTCGCCCGCCACGGCGTCGACGTCGACGTCCAGCCGAGCCCGTGGCGGCTCGGCGGGGACCGGGCCGCGCTGATCGCCGAGTGGTTCACCGGCTGGCTCGGCGCCGCCCGGGAGCAGCGGCCCGAGCTGGTCGAGGCGACCCGGGAGTACGCCGCACGCCGCCGCGCCCAGCTTGCCGCCGGGGAGCTGCGCGTCCTGGTCGACCACTGTGACCTCCTGGCCGGGGCGTGAGTGAACCGGTGACGCCCGGCGTACGTGCCTTCAGACGGGAAGATCGTCGAGGGAGGGCGTGGATGGACGCGGAGACGACCGGGACGGCGGCGCGGCGGCGGTTCGGGCCGTTGGCCCGGACACTGGTCGGCGTGGCTCTGCTCGCCGCGCTGCTCGCCACGGTGGGCACCGGCCCGGTCCTCGACGGGCTGCGGCTGATCGACGCCCCGGCACTGGCCGCCGCGCTGGGCATCGGGGTCCTCACCACCGTGTGCTGCGCCTGGCGGTGGAGTCTCGTCGCCGGTGGCCTCGGCGTGCGGCTGCCGCTGGGCACCGCCGTCGCCCACTGCTACCGGGCGGTGTTCCTCAACGCGACCCTGCCCGGTGGCGTCCTCGGCGACGTGCACCGGGCCGTACGACACGGTCGCGACTCCGGTGACGTCGGGCGCGGTGTGCGCGCGGTGGTCTGGGAGCGTACGGTCGGGCAGGTGGTGCTGGCCGTGGTCGCGCTCGTCGTCCTGGCCGCGTTTCCGTCCCCCGTCCGGCCCTTCCTCCCGGCGGCGACCGGCGTGCTGCTCGCCGTGGGTCTCGGCGTGGTCCTGGTGGCCCGGGTGACGCCCGTGGCGGGGGCGTCGCGCGTCGCGCGGGTGCTGCGGGCCGCGACGGCCGACGTCCGCGCCGGCCTGCTCGCCCGCCGCGCCTGGTGCGGGGTGCTGCTGGCCTCGGCCGTGGCGGTCGCCGGGCACCTGGCGACGTTCGTCGTCGCCGCGCGCACCGCCGGCTCGGACGCGCCGTTGTCCCTGCTCGTCCCGCTGACGCTGCTGGCGCTGCTGGCCATGGCGGTCCCGGCGAACGTCGCCGGGTTCGGCCCCCGGGAGGGCGTCGCCGCGTGGGCGTTCGCCGCCGCCGGCCTCACCGCCGCCGAGGGCGTCACCACCGCGATGGTCTACGGCGCCCTGGTACTGGTGGCGAGCCTGCCCGGTGCCGCCGTCCTGCTGGTCCGCCGTGTACCCGTGCCCGCCGGCACCGTCTGACGAGGAGTCCGATGTCCGAACACCGCCCTGACGCCACGGTCCGCAACCAGGTCACGGTCCCGCTGCGTTTCCCCGACGGCTACGCCACCCGCGCCCGTGTCTTCTCCTTCACGGGCCTGGTCGACGGCCGCGAGCACCTCGCCCTCGGCCTCGGCGACCGCGCCGAGGCGGACCCGCCGGCCGGTGGGCTGCCGCTGGTCCGCCCGCACAGCGAGTGCCTGACCGGCGACGTGTTCGGCAGCCAGCGCTGCGACTGCGGTCCCCAACTGCGTGAGGCGGTGGAGCGCATCGCCACCGTCGGCGGCTACCTGCTCTACCTGCGTCAGGAGGGCCGCGGCATCGGCCTGTACGCCAAGCTCGACGCGTACGCGCTCCAGGACGCCGGCCTGGACACCTACGAGGCCAACGTCGCCCTCGGGCGCCGGGAGGACGAGCGGGACTACACCGTCGCCGCGCAGATGCTCGCCGCGCTGGGTGTGGACCGGGTCGCGCTGCTGAGCAACAACCCGGACAAGGCCGCCCAGCTCGACCGGCTCGGCGTACGCGTCGCGGAGCGTGTGTCCACCGGCCTGTTCCTGTCCCCGGCGAACGCCGACTACCTGGCGGCCAAGGCCAGTCGCGGCGAGCACGTCCTCGACCTTCCGTTCGTCCCGTGACCACCCGCCCGTACGTGCTGCTGAGCTGCGCCACGTCGCTCGACGGCTACCTCGACGACGCCACCGACGAGCGGCTGCTGCTGTCCAACTCGGACGACCTGGACCGGGTCGACGAGGTACGGGCGGGCTGCGACGCGATCCTGGTCGGTGCGACCACCGTCCGCCGCGACGACCCCCGGTTGCTGGTGCGGTCCGCCCGACGGCGGGCCGAGCGGGTCGCCGCCGGCCGTCCGGCCTCGCCGACGCGGGTCACCCTGACCGGCTGCGGCGACCTCGACCCGACGGCCCGGTTCTTCACCGTCGGCGACACCGAGCGGATCGTCTACTGCGCCTCGTCGGCGGTGGAGAAGACCCGGGACCGGCTCGCCGGCCTCGCCGTCGTCGTCGACGCGGGCGAGCCGGTCGACCCGGCGCGGACGCTGGACGACCTCGCCGCCCGAGGCGTACGCCGGTTGATGGTGGAGGGTGGCGTCAGCGTGCACGCCCAGTTCCTCACCGCGGGGCTCGCCGACGAGCTGCACCTCGTGGTCGCCCCGTTCTTCGTCGGCGACCACCGGGCTCCCCGGTTCGCCGGGGAGGGCCGTTTCCCCTGGCACGCGGAGCGACGGGCCCGGTTGGCGGAGGTCCGCCAGATCGGCGACGTGGTGCTGCTGCGCTACGCGCTCTCCGACCGCTGCCCCGGCTGACCGCCTCCGGACCGGTGTTGTCGGCTCACCGCTCGTCGGCGGCCGGGGGTCCCGCCGCCGCCGGCGGCGTTCACGCCGGGGCCAGGCCGAGCGCGTCGTCCACCCGGTCCAGCACCGCGACGTCGTCCTGGCCGACGCCGCGCAGCAGGTCGATCGCCGTCGCCCGGATCTGGCCGACGATCATGGTCAGCGGCAGTGGCGGGTCCGACCGCAGGAGTCGCGCGGCGATCCGCACCGCCTCCAGGGCCGCCGCGTCGGCCCGTGCGGCGTGCCGTTCGGCGTCGTGCCCGCTCACGCCCGTGGCCAGCGCCTCACCCGCGGCCCGTACGGCGACCGTGAGGGCGTCGATCGCGGTGGCCAGCTCCGGCGGCGTGGCGGTGTGCCGGCGGGTCAGGGTGGACCCGGCCCGGGCCAGCACGCGGACGTTGCGGGCGGCGTAGTCGAGCTGCCGTACGGTCGCCTCGACCTCGGCGAGCCGGCCGAGGTGCCGGCGACGCAGGCCCAGCCGGAGCGTCTCGCCGGTGGCCAGCGCCGCCGCCTGCAACCGGCCCACGCAGTCGTCCACCTCGCGGGCCCGGCCCAGCGCCGCCCGGGCGGCCGCCTCGTCGCACGCCCGCAGCGCCGCGTTCACCTCGTCGAGCAGGTCGGCGAGGTCCGCGTAGCTGCGCCGGGCCTGCGCGACGAGCGGCGCGAGCGGATCGCGGGCGGCCATGAGCTGACTGGCCGCGAGTGCCACGGCCCCGCCGATCAGCGCGTCGACGAAGCGGAACGGCATCAGCGTCCCGTTCGGCGCGGCGACCGCGACCAGGTACATGGCGGAGACCGCCGCCTGCACGACCAGGGCGCGGCGTGCCCCGGCGACCACCAGCGGCGTGGTGGTCAGCAGCAGCACCAGCAGGACGGTGCCGGTACCCGGACCGAGCGCGTACACCAGCAGTTCCGCGACCAGGACGGCGGCGGCGACCGCGAGCAGGATCTCGACGGTCTGCCGCAGCCGCCGGCCCCGCGACTCGCCGAGCACGACCAGCGCGGCGGTCGGCGCGAAGAAGGGATCCGGGTGACCGATCACCACCGCCGCGAGGATCCACGCGACCGCCGCCGCGGCGGTCAGCTCGACGACCGCCGTCCCGTCGCTCCGCAGCCGCCCGACGGCCTCGCGCCACCAGTCCCGCACGGGACGCACCTCCGTTGCCGGGCGGACCGGGGCTGGTCGCCGATGATCATTGTGGAGTCGCCACTACCCGGTCCGGGACCTCGTCAACCGCCGTCCGGCCTCAGGGGACCGAGGTCGGCCCCCGGTCCGCTGCGACCGTGGGCCGGGTCTCCGGGACGCGACGCCGCGCGGGCACGACCAGCGGGGTGCCGGTCTCCGGGTCGTCGATCACCCGGCAGGGCAGGCCGAACACCTCCTCGACCAGCGCGGCGGTGACCACTTCCCGGGGCGGGCCGGCGGCCACCACCCGGCCGTCGCGCATGGCGATCAGGTGGGTGGCGTACCGGGCGGCGTGGTTGAGGTCGTGCAGCACCGCCACCAGCGTCCGCCCCTGCTCCTCGTGCAGCCGGGCGCACAGGTCGAGGATCTCGATCTGGTGGGCGATGTCCAGGTAGGTGGTCGGCTCGTCCAGCAGCAGCAGCGGCGTCTGCTGGGCCAGGGCCATGGCGAGCCAGACCCGTTGCCGCTGCCCGCCGGACAGCTCGTCGACCGGGCGGTCGGCGAGGTCGTCGACACCGGTCGCGGCCATCGACTCGGCGACCACCCGCTCGTCCTCGCGGGACCACTGCCGCAGCAGCCCCTGGTGCGGGTACCGGCCCCGGGCGACCAGTTCGGCGACGCCGATGCCCTCCGGCGCGACCGACGACTGCGGCAGCAACCCGAGGGTCCGGGCGACGGCCCGCGCCGGGCGACGGTGGATGTCCTCGCCGTCGAGCAGCACCGCCCCGGCGGTCGGTCGCAGCAGCCGGGACAGCGCCCGCAGCAGGGTGGACTTGCCGCACGCGTTGGGTCCGATGACCACCGTGAACGAGCCGTCGGGGACGGCGACGGTCAGGTCCTCGGCGATGGTCCGCCGCTCGTAGGCGAGGGTCATCGCCGTGCCGCTCAACCGGGACATGGGTGCTCCGTTCTCGTCGGCGGCCGGTGCCGCCGACTCAGGATGGTGGCCGGCGCCGCCGGCCCGGGGGTCGTGGCCGTCACAGCCGGCCGGCCCGGCGCTCGGTGGCGAGCAGCCAGACCAGGTACCCGCCGCCAAGGACGCCGGTCACCACGCCGACGGGCAGTTGGTGGCTGGGAACGGCCCGCTGCGCGATCTGGTCGGCGGCGACCATCAGCAGCGCGCCCACGGCCGCCGAGGGCAGCAGGTTCGGTCCGGGCGCGCGGGTCAGCCGGCGCGCCAGGTGGGGCGCGGTCAGCGCCAGGAAGGAGACCGGCCCGGCGGCGGCCGCGGCGAGGGAGACCAGCAGGACCGCCGCGGCCAGCACGACCAGCCGCAGGCGCTGCACGCGTACGCCGAGCGCGCTCGCGGCGTCGTCGCCCATCTCCACCAGTCGCAGGGCGGGACCGTTGGCGAGCAGCACCACCGGCACCAGCACGGCCAGCGCGGCCAGCAGGGGCACCGCGTTCGACCAGCCGCGCCCGTCCAGGCTGCCGGTGAGCCAGAGCACCGCCCGGGCGGCGTCCATCAGCGGGGCACGGGTCAGCAGCCACCCGTTGACGCCGGTGAGGATGGCCGCCACGCCGATGCCGACCAGGATCAGCCGGTAGCCGTGCACGCCCCGCCGCCAGGCCAGCGCGTACACCAGCACGCCGGTGGCCAGCCCGCCGGTCAGCGCGGCGCCGGCCAGCATCGCGCTGCCACCGCCGAGCACCACCACGACGAGCGCGCCGGTCGCCGCTCCCTGGGTGAAACCGAGGATGTCGGGGGTGCCCAGCGGGTTGCGGACCAGCGACTGGAAGACCGCGCCGGCCAGGGCGAGCGCGGCGCCCACCGCGACGGCGGTGACCAGCCGGGGCAGCCGTAGCTCGGTCACGATGAAGTCCTCGGCGGGGGAGCCCCCACCGGCCAGGGTGCGGAGCACGTCGGCGGCGCTCATCGGGTAGTCACCGCTGCCGATCGCGACGACGCCCAGCGCCACGGTCAGCAGCGCGCACGCCACGCCGACCGCGAGTGCGCGGGGGCGCAGCCGCAGGGACAACCCGCCGGGGGTACGCAGGACGATCACGGGTGGGCCACCGGTCGACGCAGCACCAGCCAGAGGAAGAGCGGCCCGCCGAGCACGGCGGTGACCATGCCGACCTGGAGTTCGCCCGGCCGGCTCAGCACCCGGCCGAGCACGTCCGCGCCGAGCAGCAGCACCGGGGCGAGCACCGCGCAGTACGGCAGCAGCCACCGCAGGTCCGGCCCGGTGAGGGCGCGGACGAGGTGCGGTACCAACAGGCCGACGAAGACGATCGGTCCGCAGGCCGCGGTGGCCGCGCCGCAGAGCAGGGTGACCGCCACGATCACCGCGCCGCGTACCAGGGCCGGCCGGGCACCGAGGGCCCGCGCCGCGTCGTCGCCGAGCGCCAGCGCGTTGAGCGGACGCGCGACGGCCAGCGCGACCAGCAGCCCCACCGCCAGGAAGGGCGCGACCGTCCGTACGGTGCCGATGTCCGCGCCGGCCAGGGAGCCGACCGTCCAGAACCGTAGCCGTTCCAGCGACGCGGCGTCGAGCAGCATCACCGCGCTGACGTACGAGTAGAGGGTGGCGTTCAGCGCCGCGCCGGCCAGCGCCAGCCGGGCGGGAGTGGCCCCCCGGCCGCCCCCGACGACGTAGACGGCGGCGGTGACGGCGGCCGCGCCGAGCATCGCGAACCAGACCTGCCCGCCGACCGACCCGACGCCGACCAGGGCCGCCCCGGTGGCGACCGCCGCCGAGGCTCCGGCGTTGATGCCGAGCAGTCCGGGATCGGCGAGCGGGTTGCGGGTGAGCGCCTGCATCACCGCGCCGGCCACGCCGAGTGCGGCGCCGGCGAGCAGGCCGAGCAGCGTACGCGGCAGGCGCATCCGGTGCACGACGGCGTACTCGGCGGCGTCGCGGTGCAGCAGGCCCTGCCACACGTCGGTGAGCGGAAGCTGCTTCGCGCCGACCGCGATGCTGAACACCGCCACCGTGCCGAGCAGCAGCACGGACAGGGCCAGCCCGGCGGCCCGCCCGGCGGCACGGCGCCGTGGACGCGGCGGCATGGGCGCCCGGACGAGAGCCGTGGGTGAGGGATGCGTGACGGACAGTGTGGGCTCCGATGTGGTGCGGGATCGCCGAACGGGTCTTGACAGCGACTTAGGTTAGGTTAACCTAACCGCTGCTGTCCATGGTCATCCCGGACCCTGATCGAAAGACGACACCATGCCGCATCCCGTACCCGCCCGCCGACTCACCCGCCGTGGCCTCCTCGCCGCCGGTGGGGCCGCCACCCTGGCCACCCTGCTCGGCGCCTGCGGCCGTGACGACACCTCTTCCACCCCGTCGGCCGGCAGCTCGGGCGGTCCGTGGTCGTTCACCGACGACCGGGGCACGAAGGTCGACGCGGCGGCCGGCCCGACCCGGGTTGTGGCCTTCACCGGGGTCGCCGCCGCCCTGGTCGACTTCGGACTCGACAAGCAGATCGTCGGCGTCTTCGGCGAGACGAAGCGCGCCGACGGCACCAGGGACCCGCAGGCCGGTGACCTGAACGTCGAGGGCGTGGAGATCCTGGGCAACGTCTGGGGCGAGTTCAACCTGGAGAAGTACGCCGCCCTGCGCCCCGAACTGCTGGTCACGCACATGTACGACCCGGGTGCCCTGTGGTACGTGCCGGACGAGAGCAAGGACAAGATCCTCCCGCTCGCGCCCAGCGTGGCCGTCACCACCGCCCGGGTGCCGATGACCAAGCCGATCGAGCGGTACGCGCAGCTCGCCGAGTCCCTCGGCGCCGACCTGTCGGCGAAGAAGGTGACCGACGCGCGGGCCCGGTTCGACGCCGCCGCCGAGTCGGTGCGGCAGGCCGTGAAGGCGAACCCCGGCATCAAGGTCATGGCCTGCTCCGGCAGTCCCGACCTGTTCTATGTCTCCAACCCGAAGGTGAGCACCGACCTCATGTACTTCGCCGAGCTCGGCGTCGACATCGTGGTTCCCACCAAGCTGGAGGCCGGCGACTACTTCGAGGCGCTGAGCTGGGAGAACGCCGGCAAGTTCCCGGCCGACCTGATCCTGCTGGACAACCGCAGCACCGCCCTGCAGCCCAAGGACCTCGCCGCGCGGCCCACCTGGGCCCAGCTTCCGGCGGTCCGGGCCAACCAGGTCACCCCGTGGGACGCCGTGCCCCGCTTCTCGTATGCCGGGGCCGCCCCGCTGCTCGAGAACCTGGCCAAGGCCATCCGGGGCGCCCGGAAGGTCAGCTGATGGCGACCAGCAGCACCGCCGAGCCGGTCGCCCTCCAGTACCGCCTCTTCGCCGCGCAGGTCGTCGCCGTGCGTACCGTCGGCACCTCGCTGGTGCGGGTCACCCTCGGCGGGCCGGAGCTGGCCGGCTTCGCCGGCGGCGGCCGGGACCAGAGCGTGTCGGTCTTCCTCCCGCACCCGGGCCAGAGTGAGCCGCTGCTGCCGGGGGAGGCGGAGGAGGACTGGTTCACCGCGTACCGGACGATGGACCCCGCCGTGCGGGCGGTGATGCGCTCCTACACGATCCGGGAGCAGCGGCCCGAGGTGTCCGAGGTGGACATCGACTTCGTCCGGCACGGCGACATCGGTCCGGCCACCCGCTGGGCCGGCCGGGCCCGCCCCGGCGACCGCGTCGTCCTGCTCGGACCGGCCGTGCACGACAACCGCAGCGTCTGCTTCCGGCCGCCGGACGACACCGACCACGTGCTGCTGGTGGCCGACGAGACCGCGCTCCCGGCGGTCGGCGGCATCCTCGCCTGGCTGCCCGCCGGGACCCGGGTCCGTGCCTTCGTCGAGGTCCCCGACCCGGGCGACATCCAGGACCTGCCCACCGACGCCCACGCCGAGGTGAGCTGGATCGTGCGCGGTGGCACCCCCGCCGGTAGCACCCTGCTCGCCGACGCCGTGCGCGCCGCGCGACTGCCGACCGGCAGCCCGTACGCCTGGATCGCCGGCGAATCGTCGATGGTCCGCGCGGTCCGGCGCCACCTCGTCGCCGACCGCGGCCTGGACCGCCGCTGGGTCACCTTCTCCGGTTACTGGCGTCGCGGCCTGTCCGAGGAGGACGTCCGCAACGAGGCGCTGGCCGCCGCCGCCTGACGCTCCGCCGGACGCGCCGTGCGGTTCGGGTCGCCGACGCGCCCGGCCCCCGTGTGCCGGGCGCGTCGGGGCTGTGGTGCCCGGTCAGCGCAGCGCCTTGCCGCCGCGGGTGTGTGGCACGTCGTCCAGCAGGGCGAGGAGCTGACCGTGCAATCCCGGATTGGCCGCGACCACCGTCCCGTTCCCACCCAGCACCGGGTGGCCGTCCAGGTCGGACACCCGCCCGCCGGCTTCGGCGAGGATCACCGGCAACGGTGCGACGTCGTCGTAGCCCTGACCGACCAGGACGGCCGCGTCCACCCGCCCGGTGACGACGTGCACCACGGCGTGGTGGATGCCGCCCACCAGGTTGACCCGCCGGTGCAGGACGGCCAGCGCGTCCTCGGACCACGCGTGCTGGTTGGCGCCGAGCACCAACGCCCCGTCCAACCGGTCCCGGTCACCCACCCAGGTCCGACGGGCGGCACGCACCGGTTCGTCGAGGTCGGTCAGCAGCCGACATCCCCGGCCGCGCGCCGCGAAGACCGTCTCCCGTTGCACCGGCATGTGGATCACGCCGATCGCCGGACCGTGCTCGTCCTCGTACGCGAGGAGATTCGCGAACAGTGGCATCCGGCGGGTGAGATAGCCGGTCCCGGAGATCGGGTCGACCACCCAGCGGCGCCCGGACCCGCCGCCGGACTCGCCCGCCTCCTCGCCGAGCACCGCGTCGTCCGGAGCGAAGCGGGCGATCGCGGCCCGGATCTGTTCCTCCACCGCGACGTCCGCGTCGGTCACCTCGGTGCCGTCGGCCTTGCGCCTGCGTCCCGGGGCCCCGTCGAAGAAGGCGGCGGTGGCGGTGCGCCCGGCGTCGTGGGCGACCGCGACCGCGAACGCGACCAGGTCTTCGTCCACCGGAGGAGCGTCCGCGGCAGCCGGTGAGGTCCTGTGCTCATCCATCCGGACAGTCAACCGGCACCGGCCGGGGTGGACCCACGGATTAAGGTGGGGCTTCAACGACGGGGGCGGGGACGTGAGCACGATCCGGTTCGAGGTGCGCGACGCCGCCGACATCAGGTTTCGGGTCTCACCGCTCTGGGAGACGGTCCGGAGCCGCTACGCGTTGGCCGATCCGGGCCGGTACGTCGTCCACCTGCCCTGGATCCGTCGGGCACGGGCACTGGCCGACGATCCTGCCCACGTGGAGTCGTTGCGGATGCTGGACGCGACAGCCCGACCCGGAGCGTGGCTACCGGACTTCCTCACTCCGCCGCCGGCCCGTCCGACCGGCGACATCGAGGAGGAACTGGCCACCGTCGCGGCCACGCCGCACGAGGTGGTCGTCGCCGACCTGCGCGCGGTCGCTGTCCGGTCGCCGCTGCCGCCGCCGGTGGCCGCCGGCCTCGTGGCGCCGGGCCGGCTGCTGAGCGACCTGGTCGGGGCGGTCCGGCTCTGGCACCGGCTCGCGGTGGCGCCGTACTGGCCACGAATGCAGGCCCTGCTCGAGGCGGACATCGCGCACCGGTGCCGGCACCTGGCCGAGGGCGGCGTCCGGCGGCTCGTCGACGGGCTGCACCCGTCGCTGCGCTGGGCCGACGACCACATCGCCGCCGACGATCCCTGGAACGTCGACCATGAGCTGCGCGGACGCGGCCTGCCGTTGATGCCCAGCGTCTTCGTCGACCGGCGGGTGCTCTGGAACGTGCGCCCCGACTCGGTGCCGCTGGCGGTCTACCCGGTCCGCGGGGCGGCGACCCTCTGGGAGGCCGACCCCGTCCGAGCCGAGGCTCTGGCCGGCGTTCTCGGAGCCACCCGGGCCCGGCTCCTCAACCTGGTGTGCAGCCCTGCGACGACGAGCGAACTGGCCCGGCGGGTCACGCTCACCCCTGCCGCGGTCTCCCAGCACCTCACGGCGCTGCACTCGGCCGGCCTGGTCACCCGCGCGCGGCACGGCCGCAGCGTGCTCTACGTCAGTACCTCCGCCGGTCGCGCCCTGCTGACCGCCACCGGCACCGAACCCGACGGCGGGACCTGACCAGGTAGCGGGGGGAGGCGCTCAGAACTCCTGGTACATCACGTGCAGCCCGACCCGGCCGAGCGTCGGGTGCCGGAACGCGCCGGGCACCGTGCCCACCACGGCGAAACCCTCCCGCCGGTACAGCTCCACCGCGCGCGTGTTGCACTCGACGACCGCGTTGAACTGCATCCCCGCGTACCCCCGGGCGCGGGCCCAGGCGAGCGCGTCGCGGCAGAGCGCGGTGCCCACGCCCCGGCCGCGCGCCGTCCGGGCGACCATGAAGCTCGCGGTGGAGACGTGGTCGCCCGGCCCGGGCCGGTTGGTGCCCATCTTCGCCGTGCCGAGGACCGTGTCGCCCTCGACCGCGACGACGGTCCGCGCGGGCGAGGGCTCCACCCACAGGGCGTACGCCTGCTCGGCCCGCAGCGCCGGGTCGTACGGGAAGGTCTCCCGCGCCCGCACCACGTCGGCGAGGATCGGCCACACCTGGGGCCAGTCCCGTTGGTCGAATTCCCGGATCAGCACGGTCCGGACGCTAGGCCCGCCGATCCCCGACGGCAACGTCGTTTCCGTGTGGAGCTTCTCCGCCTGGAGTTTCCGGATGGGGTTTTTCCGTCGGGGCGCATCCGCGCGGCCGCGGCCGGACGAAGCATGGGTCGTGACGACAGTCACGCATCGAGTCGCCCCGACGAAAGGCCCGCTGATGAACATCGCACGACTCGCCGCCCGGGTGGCGGTGGGCGCCGTGGCCACCGCGCTGGCCACCACCGCCGTCGCCGTACCGGCCGCCCAGGCCGGCACCAAGAAGCCGCTGGGCACGAAGCCCCTCGCCCAGGTGCTCCTGGCCGACCAGAGCGGCTTCGACCACAACCCGCGCGACTTCGACGTGCTGACCAAGGCCGTGCTGGCGGTGCTGAAGGCCAAGCCGGACTCGTCGGTCAAGGTGCTCACCGACGGCACCTCGCACTGACCGCGTTCATCCCGAACGACGGCGCCTTCCAGAAGCTCGTCCAGGACCTCACCGACGCCTACCCCCGGCTGCCGAGCGAGAGCGCCGCCTTCACCGCCGTCGCCGGCCTCGGCATCGACACCGTGGAGAACGTGCTGCTCTACCACGTCGTACCGGGCGCCACGATCGACCGGAAGGCCGCGGTCAAGGCCGACGGCGCCGAGCTGACCACCGCGCTCGGCCCGACGATCGAGGTCGACGTCCGCCACTACTGGCACTACAAGCAGGTCCGGCTGGTCGACGCCGACACCGACGACCGCAACCCGCGCGTCGTCGCCTTCGACGTCAACAAGG
The DNA here is from genome assembly GCF_044465805.1 of Micromonospora sp. NPDC049497. NCBI lineage: Bacteria > Bacillati > Actinomycetota > Actinomycetes > Micromonosporales > Micromonosporaceae > Micromonospora > Micromonospora sp. NPDC049497. The sequence goes on from NZ_JBITMC010000006.1 coordinate 168,425, forward strand.
GCAACAAGCAGATCGCGCACGCCATCGACCGGGTGCTGCGCCCGGTCGACCTGGACTGACCTACGCCTTGAACGGTGGCGCCGACGCGACGTCGGCGCCACCCGTCGTTCTGCCGGCGCTCCTCATCCGCTCCGATGTCCACGCCGGGGTCAGTACCGGGGCGGGACGAACAGCGGCCGGACCCTCGACGCCGCCGGCCCGGGTGGCCGGGTCGAGCCGGGCGATCCGCACGGCGGTCGCGCCCTACCGCCTTCGGTCCGGCACACCGCCATGGCCGTGCCCGCCGTACCAGTGGCTCACCGGTCCCTCCACGTCGCCCAGCCCGGGGAAAGTGTCGTACGGGTGTTCTAACATGGACGCGTGATGATGGCGTTGGCGCAGCTCAGCGGCGTGGTCGATGAGGTCGTCGACGCGTCACCGTGGGCGCTGTCCGACGCCGACGTGGTCGCGTCGCTGGACGCGGTGCACGCGCTGGAGCAGCGACTGGCGGCGGTGAAGCTGGGCCTGGTGCGGGAGGTCGACGGTCGCGGCCTCGCCACCCGGCAGGGCGCCACGTCGACGGCGGTATGGCTGCGCGAGCGGCTCCGACTCACCGGCCGGTCCGCGCGCCACCTCGTCGCCACGGCCGCGAGTCTGGATGAGGGACCACCGCAGGTGCGGTCGGCGCTGGCCCGTGGCGCGGTCACCGTCGAGCAGGCCGTGGTGGTGGCCGAGACCGTCGGCGCGTTGCCTGCGGCCGTCGGTCCGGAGGTGGCCGACAAGGCCGCCTCGCTGCTGGTCGACTTCGCCGCACAGCACGAGCCAACCGTCCTGCGCCGTCTCGGCGCGCGCATCCTCGACCACGTCGCCCCCGACCTGGCCGAGCAGGCCGAGGCGGAAGCACTCCGGCGTGCCGAGGAACGGGCGCTGGTCGACCGGCACCTCACGCTCGCCGACCAGCCCGACGGACAGGTCCGCGTGACCGGCCGCCTGGACGGCGAGACCGCGTCGCTGCTCCGCGCGGCGATCGAGCCGCTGTGCGCCCCGACCGGCCTGGACGACGACCGCGGTCCCGGCCAGCGTCGCCACGACGCCCTGGCCGAGCTGTGTCGCCTGGCCCTGCGCACCGGCGACCTTCCCGAGCACGGCGGTGACCGGCCGCAGCTCGTCGTCACCGTCGCGCTGGACCCGCTGCTCAACCACCTCGGTACGGGCACCCTCGACACCGGTGTCCGTCTCACGCCCGACGCCGTCCGGCGGATCGCCTGCGACGCCGCCCTCCTACCGGCCGTCCTGGGCGGCGAGAGTCAGGTCCTCGACCTGGGCCGGCAGCGTCGGCTGATCACCGGTCCGCTGCGTCGCGCCCTCGTCCTGCGCGACGGCGGCTGCGCCTTCCCCGGCTGCGACCGGCCACCTCGCTGGTGCGACGGCCACCACATCCGGCACTGGTCGGACGGCGGTCCCACCCGGCTCGACAACGCCGTCCTGCTCTGCGGCCACCATCACCGGGTCGTCCACCAGGGCGAGTGGGCGGTGCGTCCGGGATCCGACGGCCGCCCCGAGTTCCTGCCACCGGCCTGGCTCGACCCGCAGCGCGTACCCCGGCGAAACGTCTACCACCAACGGTGCTGAGAGCGTCTGTGACAGACCCACCCGGACTTCGTGGAGCCTGTTGGGCGCCCGCATCTCGAACAGGATGCTGTCCTGGCCTGCCGCGTCGGGCCGGCTACGTCACGTACCGCTGCCCGCCGACGCCGACGCCGGCACGCACGGGCGGGCGGTGGCGACGGCAGGGACAGAATCCGACCTAGTACTCCAGCCGCGGATCGTGATCACGGCTGAATGAGGACGTGCGAGGTGTGGTGGCTGTCATGGGCTGGGTTTGGTGACGGCGCCGGCGGTGTATTCAGAGAAGATCTCACCGAGGATGCGCTGCCAGTTCGCGGCTCCATCCCCGTCTTCGGGATCGTCGAGTGTGTAGGAACAGGTAGCGAGGGTCTTCCAGAGGGCCCAGCCACGCCCGCGCGCCCACGTCGTCTCATCGACCGATAACCGCTTGCGGAATGCCTGCCGTCCGTCGGCGGTCACCAACGTCCAGGCGATCGCTAGATCACAGGCTGGGTCGCCGACGCCGCATGTCCCGAAGTCGATGACGGCCGCCAGCTGCCCGTCCTTGAGTAGAAGGTTGCCCTCGGCTACGTCACCGTGGAACCAGCGGTCCACACCGTCCCAGCGGGCGTCGAGCGCGCTCGCCCAGATCTCGCGTGCCAGCTCGGCATCGACGTGGCCGTCCAACGTCGTGAGCGCGCGCTCGACCTTCTCGTCGTAGGTGCGCAAGGTGCCGCCCCGGAACCAGTTGTGGATTCCCGGCTGCGGACCGTCGGCGGTGTCGACGCTCTGCAAAGCCGCTAGGAATTCGGCCAGTTCGAGCGCGAATCGCCTCGGGTCCGCGATACGGTCCACGGTCGCAGGTTCGCCGTCGAGCCACTGGTAGATCGACCACGGATAGGGGTAGCCCGCGCCGGCCTTGCCTTTCGCCAGCGGGGTAGGGATGGGCAGCGGCAGCCGAGCGGCGAGGGCCGGGAGCCACCGATGTTCCTTGTCGACCGCCAAGGCGTACTCGGCTGCGCTGGGCAGACGCACCAGCATTTCGGGGCCGAGGTGGAAGGTCCAGTTGTCCCAGCCACCGTCGGATACCGGCTCAACCGGGAGGTCGCCGAACTGAGGGAACTGGTCGGCGACGAGCCGACGAACCTGATCCGCGTCGACTGCCATACGCTGCGGCACAGGACCGAGATCCGGAACATCACTCACTGAGCCGTCCTCATCTGACCATAGGCGTTGAACGCGATGTGGTGCGGGAATGAAGGCAGCCACCGTCGATCATGGACGGTTGCGTGGACTGGCCATGACGCAGCGGTGGCTGCCGGATACAGGGTAGACGCCCAGCGATGGCAAGTGCTGTTCGACGACCTGATGTTGACTATCGGGCAGCGTTTCGGCAGGCCGGAGCCTCGTCGTGTGAACGGACAGGGTCGGTCCGGCCTCGCCGGTCAGGCGTCCGCGAGGCCGGTCAGTTCGCCGTCGAGCAGGCGGGTGAGCCGGTCGTGCCGCTCCGGGTTCCGCTGCCGGGTGATGCCGCGGCTCGGCATCTCCACGGTCATCAGCAGGTAGAGGTGCATCCGGTAGAGCGCCAGTCGCCGGCGGGCACCGCCGCCGAGGACCAGCGGCACACCGGCGGCGTTCGCGTAGCCGCGCAGGAAGGGGTGCGCCGGCTCGTCCTCGACGCGCCGGAACAGCAACGGGGAGACCAGGTCCAGCAGCGGGTCGCCGTACAGCCAGCGCTCGCCGTCGACCAGTCCGCACAGGCGGTACGCGCCGGTGGCGTCGGGCGCGGCGAGGACGTTGCCGTCCCACCCGTCGAAGTGCAGCAGGGCGGGCCGGTGGACCTGGTCCAGCGCGTCGCCGTGCCGGTCGACCAGCGCGCGGATGCGCGACGCGGGCGCCGGCAGCGGAACCTCCCAGTCGGCCGCGTCGGCGAGCAGGTCGTCCACCATGGCACCGAAGGCGTCGCGCCAGGTGTCACCGCGCGCCCGGCCGCCCCCGCCGCCTCCGAACCCGAGGCCGTCCCCGCCGGGCCCGGAACCCGCGTGGTCGTCCGGCGGATCGGAATAGCCGTAGTGCTCGCCGGTGATCCGGTGCAGAGCCGCGAGGGCGCGGCCGACGTCGTGGCGGGCGCGGGTCAGGTCCGCTCCGGTCACGGACAGGTCGGCGAGGGAGCGGCCGGGCAGTCGACCGGTGAACAGCCACTCGCCGAGATCGGCATCTGTTCCGTGGTGCAGCACGGGTGGGACCGGGACCGCGGGCACGTCGGCGGACACCAGCCGGAAGTAGCGTGCCTCGGCCTCGGTGAGGCCCTGCTCGTAGCGCAGCAGCCGTACGTGGGGCGCGGGGGCGACCTTGAGCACCATGTCGCGGCCGTCGTCGAGCCGTACCCACCAGACCGCGGCGAAGCCGCCTCCGTCCAACGGTTCGCACCCGACGACAGCCGGACGGAGCCCGAACGAGGCGCGGACGTACCGCCCGACGACGGCGGGGGAGAGGTGGCGTCGGGTCGGGCTGGGCCGGCCATCAGAGCGCGGTGACTGAGGCCGGGACGGCGTCGCGGATCATCCGGCCGAGACTACGGAGGTGGACGGTTCGCTACCACCCCGTCGGTGGCCGGACGCGCTCAGCCGAGGCGTACTCCCGTCGTCTGCTGCGTCGGCCGCGCCGGCGCATCGGCGACCGGCGTGACCGGGCGCGCGGGCACGATCGGCGCGTCGCGGCCCGTGCCGCGGTGGCCGTCGCCGTCGTGTTTCGCCGTCTCCTCGTGGTAGTCCTGCTCGACGTTGACCGACCAGACGTCGTGGGCGGTGCCCAGTGCGATGTTCTCCGCGGTCAGCATGGCGGTCAGCATCGAGTGGTCCTGGTTGTTGTAGCGGTGCATGCCGTTGCGCCCGACCGGGTGCACGTTGGGAACCTCGCGGGCCAGCCACTCCCGGATCACGTCCACGTTGCGCTGGTAGCGCTCGTCGTAGACCGGGTAGGCCTTGGGCATCCGGACCACGTAACCGGCCTCGACGACCCCGGGCCGGACCAGCCCGAGCCGCTCCAGTTCCACGGTGGCGGCGGCGACGAGGTCCGCGTCCGGCGTACGCCAGGTCTCGTCGTCCTCGAAGACGAAGTACTCCAGACCCAGGCAGGTACGACCGTCCTTGACCAGGTGCGGTGACCAGGACCCGAAGTTCTGGATCCGGCCGACCTTGACGTTGGGGTCGTGGACGTAGATCCAGTTGTCCGGGAAGGAGAACTCCGCCGGCACGACCAGCGCGACGGTGAGGAAGTCCCGGTAGCGCAGGTCCTCGGCGGCGGCCCGGACCTCCGGCGGGGCGGCCGGGCGCAGCGCCGCCACCAGCTCGGAGATCGGCATGGACGAGATGACATGCTCGGCGGGCTCGGTACGCCGCCCGCCCTCGCCGTCCACGGAGACCGCGACCGCGCGGCGGTGTTCCGGGTCCCGGTGCACGGCGGTGACCCAGGTGCCGGTCTCGACCCGGCCCCCACGGCGGCGCACCTCGTCCGCGCAGCGCTCCCACATCATCCCCGGCCCGAGCTTCGGATACTGGAACTCCTCGATCAGGCTGGTCACGTCCTTGCGGTTGCGCCGGGGCAGCAGCGCGTTGCGGACGGCCTTGGACAGCGACAGGTTCTTGATCCGTTGCGCCGCCCAGTCGGCCTGCAACCGGTCGGCCGGCATGCCCCAGACCTTCTCGGTGTAGGTCTTGAAGAACATCGAGTACAACCGCCAGCCGAAACGGGCCGACACCCAGCCCTCGAAGTGCGACTGGTCCCGCGGTGGGCGCAGGCGGGCCCGGGCGTACGAGGCCATGCAGAGCGTCGCCTCCCGGATGCCGAGGTTGCGCAGGGCGTTCGACGCGCTGAGCGGGTAGTCGTAGAGGGCTCCCCGGTAGTAGATGCGGCTCATCCTCGGTCGGAGCAAAAAGTCCTCGTCGGGCAGGACCTCGTGCCAGAAGTCCTCGACCCGCGACACCTTCGTGAAGAACCGGTGCCCGCCGATGTCGAACCGCCACCCGTCGCGTTCCACGGTGCGGCTGATGCCGCCGACCACCTGGTCGGACTCGAACACCCGCACCGGGGCGCCGTGCCGAAGCAGTTCGTACGCCGCCGTCAGCCCGGCCGGCCCCGCACCGATCACCACGGTGCCTTGTTCGTCAGCCATGTTCGCCCGCTCCCTGCTCCCGGTGTGAGGCGGCGCGCTTACCCGACATCGGCGCGGTCTCACCCCCACCCCGGGTTTCTTCCGGTCGGCCGACGTGTCGCGCGACGCGAAACGGGGATGTGGCACCGCCGGAGCGGACGGAACGGAGACGCCGTGGGGGACGGGCAGCCGCGCACTGCGGCGGGGCCGCGGGGACGGGTCGGCGCGCGCGTCGTCGCGGCGCGCGGCGCGGTGGGCCGGACCGTCGCCCGGGTGCCGGCGCCGTGGCCGTACGTCGTGGCGGTCTTCCTCGGCACCAAGATCGTGCTGAGCCTCGTCGGTGTGCTCGCGTGGAGCGCGTTCGACGAGGTGCCGTGGGCGCCGCCGCCGCACGAGGCGATGATGCGCCAGCAGCAGCGGGACGTCTCGGAGCACCGGTGGCTGTCGCTCTGGTTCGCCTGGGACTCGTTCCTCTACGACCACCTGGTGCAACGGCCGTTGGACGAGCCCTGGCGGGACTTCGCGTTCCCGCTGCTCTACCCGTTCCTGGCGAAACCGCTGGCCCCGCTGCTGGGCGGGCGGACCGCGCTGGCGCTGCTGCTGGTCGCCAACGTCGCGTTCCTGCTGATGCTCTACTACGCGCACCGGCTGGCCGAGCGGCTGCTCGGCGACGACGCCGGCGCCCGCCGGTTCGTCCGCTACCTGGTGCTGCTGCCGGCCGCGTTCCTGTTCCAGGCGGCGCTGACCGAGTCGCTGTTCCTCTGCCTCGCCCTGGCCGCCTTCCACTACGCCGAGGACCGCCGCTGGCTGCTCGCCGGCATCGTCGGGTACTTCCTCGGGCTGAGCCGCTCGGTGGGCTTCGTCGTCGTCGTCCCGTTGGCCCTGGTGCTGCTGCGGCAGCACGGTTACCGGTGGCGACCGCGGGACCTGGGACGGTACGTGCGCGTCGGCTGGCCGCTGGTGCTCGTACCGGCCGGCTGGCTGACGTTCATGGCGTTCTGCCGCTGGCAGGGCGGGGACTGGTTCGCCTACAAGCACGCCCAGGAGAAGGGCTGGGGCATCTCCGTGCAGAACCCGCTCGGGGTGCTCTGGCACGGCCTGACCGGGACGGCGCCCCGGGACGCCCTGCGGGTGTGGATCGCCGTCGTGGTCCTGGCCGTCCTGGTCGCGGGCGCCCGCCGCCTGGGGCTGCCCTACCTGGTGTACGGGGTGCTGATGGTGCTGGTGCCGTTGTCCATGGGACCACCGGTGTACAAGAGCCTGCTGCGCTACCTGCTGGCGGTCTTCCCGGTCGCCCTGGTGCTGGCCCGGTGGGCCCGGCACGCCGGTGTCGACGTGTGGCTCACCGCCGCGCTCGCCCTGCTCCAGGGGGCGCTGTTCGTCATCTGGCTGGCGTACTGGACGCACTTCATCATCTGAGCCGGGTCGGCGACACCCGGGCCGGTCGGCGTCACCGGACCGGGTCCGCAGTGCGGACGCGTCGGCCCGACCCCGCCCGGCTCGTCGGCCGTGCCGGCGTCGCGTCCGTGTCCGCGTCCGAGGCCGGGGGCGGGCCGGCGCTGTCCCGGCGGACGACCTCGGCGGCGAGCACCTCGGTCCGGGGTGCCCCGGCGCCCGGGTCCAGGGCCAGCGCCATCGCCCGTGCGCCCATCTCCACCAGGGGCAGCCGGACGGTGGTCAGCGCCGGAGTCACGTCCCGGGCGATCGGCATGTCGTCGAAGCCGGTGACCGAGACCTGCTGCGGTACCGCCACCGACCGGGAGCGCAGCAGCGCGAGCGCGCCGATGGCCATGGAGTCGTTCAGGGCGACCACGGCGGTCAGGCCGGGTTCGGCGTCGAGCAGGGCCGCGGTGGCGGCGGCGCCGCCGTCCCGGTCGAACTCGGCGTACCGGATGCGGTGCTCGGGCAGGCTGCGACCGTGTTCGGCGAGTGCGGCCCGCAGCCCCGCGAGCCGGTCGGTCGTCGTGGTGAGGACGGCCGGTCCGGAGACCACGCCGATCTCGGAGTGCCCCAGCGCGCACAGTTCGGTGCCGATCAGCCAGCCACCGGTGCGGTTGTCGGGCATGACGGCGTCGCCGGAGTGTTCGTGCCGGCCGATCACCGCCACCCGCCCGCCGGTCGCCTCGTACGCGGTCAGCTTCTCGTTGAGCAGCTTCGTGAACGTGTCGTCGTGGTAGCCCGAGCCGGCCATGATGATCGCGGCCACCTGGTGACCGCGCAGCAGCTCGACGTACTCCAGCTCCCGCTCCGGGTCCCGGTAGCTGTTGCAGATCATCAGCAGCCGCCCCTGGTCGGTGGCGACCCGTTGCAGGCCCCGCGTGATCTCGGCGAAGTACGGGTCGGAGACGTCGTGCACGATCACGCCCACCGCCGTACGGTGCGAGCGGGCGAGGAGCTGGGCGTGGGCGTTCGGCACGTACTGGAGTTCGGCGACGGCGCGCAGCACCCGCTCGCGCAGGTCCTCGGTCACCGGCTTGCTGCTGCCGTTGATCACGCGGGACGCGGTGGCGGGCGAGACGCCCGCTCGTCGCGCCACGTCGGACAGGGTCGCCATGGCCGCCCCCTCACTCACTGTTGACGGCATTTCACCGTGCGGGCTAGCGTCACCGTACCGCAAAGAAAGCCCTTTCCCGCAGGGAGGCCCCCGCATGTCCGACCGCCACGCCATCGTCCAGCTCGATGAACTGCCCACCAAGCGCTGCTCCTGTGGCACCACCCGTCGCGGCTTCATCGACGAGAGCGGCGGGCAGGCCAGCGTCCACCTGCTCCAGATCCAGGACGCGGTCACCCACTACCACAGGGTCGCCACCGAGTACTACATCGTGCTGGAGGGCGAGGGGGAGGTCGAGCTGGACGGCGTCCGCTACCCGGCCCGGCCGATGTCCGCCTTCCTCATCAAGCCCGGCTGCCGGCACCGGGCGATCGGGAACCTGAAGGTGCTGCTGGTGGCGCTGCCCGCGGCCGACGACACCGACGAGTACTTCGATGCCTGACGCGCCGGCCCCGCTGCCGGGCGGGGTCGGGCTGTCCCGTCTCTGCGTCTACGACACCGTGGGCCCGGACGGCCTCGTCGGCGGGACACCGCACGTGCACCTCTGCTGCACCGAGGCGTACGTGGTGACCGGCGGTTCCGGCGCCGTGCAGACGCTGACCGTGGAGGGTTTCCGCGAGACACCACTGCGGCCCGGCGCGGTCGTGTGGTTCACCCCGGGCACCGTGCACCGCCTGGTCAACGACGGCGACCTGCGCCTGGTCGTACTCATGCAGAACAGCGGGCTGCCCGAGGCCGGCGACGCGGTGCTCACGCTGCCGCCGGAGTACCTCGCGGATCCCACCGCCTACGCCGCGGCGACGGCCCTGCCGGGCGGGGGAGCGCCGGGCGGCGACGTGGGCGTCGCGCACCGCCGACGCGACCTGGCGGTGGCCGGCTTCGCGGCGCTGCGGGCCGGCGGTCGGCCGGCCCTGGAGCGGTTCTACGCGGCGGCGGTGGCGCTGCGCCGTCCGCTGGTGGAGCAGTGGCGCCACCGCTGGCGGGCCGGCGCGGCGGCGGCCGCCGCGCGCACCGGGCACCAGCTCGACGCGCTCGACCGGGGCGACGCCGCGCACCTTCAGGGCGCCCGGGTGTACGCGGCGGGGGAGCCGGCCGAGCGGGGCCGTCTCGGCATGTGCGGCCTGCTGGACACCTACCCGGCCGGCGGCTGACCGGCCCGGCCGAGGGCGCTTCGCAAACAGATCCGGGAAAGCCCTTGCCTGAGGGAAAACCGCGCCCTACGCTCCCAGGAAAGCGTTTGCCTGACTCGCCGACCCGGCCCGGTCCCACGGGACATTCCGGGCTCGAAGGAGGATCCGCGTGACCGAGAACGCTCTGGACACCGGGGGCCGCCGGCCCGTCGCGGCGGCCGGAACACCCGGCGACCGGGTCGGTGAGCCGGACCCGGCCGACCACACCACCACCCCGGCCGCGACCGGGGCACCGGCCGGGCGCCCGCCCGGTCCCGGCCTCGGCCGGCGGCTCGCCACCCTCGCCGACGCCCTGTGGCGTCCCGCCCTCGTGCTGGCGGCGGTCTTCGCCGCCTGGTGGTTCGTCGCCGCCCGCGAGTACGTGCCGAACTACCTCGTCCCCACCCCCGGTCAGGTGTGGACGACGATGACCGAGCAGTGGTCCGAACTGGCCCGGCACACCCTGGTCACCCTCTACGAGACGGTCCTCGGCTTCGTCCTCGCCGCCGCGCTGGGCCTGGCCACCGCCGTCGCCATCGCCTACTCCCGCACCCTGGACAAGGCGCTCTACCCGATCGTCCTCTTCGCACAGGTCATTCCGAAGATCGCCATCGCGCCGCTGCTGGTGGTGTGGTTCGGGCTCGGTCTGGCACCGAAGGTCATCCTGGCCGTGCTCATCGCGTTCTTCCCGGTGGTGATCTCCGGGGTGGCCGGCCTGCGCTCCACCGACCCGGAGCTGCTCGACCTGGCGTCCACCATGGGTGCCGGTCCGTGGCGCACGTTTCGCAAGATCCGGTTCCCCAACGCCCTGCCGCACCTGATGGCCGGCCTCAAGGTCGCCGTCACCCTCGCCGTGGTCGGCGCCGTGGTCGGCGAGTTCGTCGGCGCCAGCGAAGGGCTCGGCTACGTCCTGCTGCTGGCCAACGGCAACCTCGACTCGGCGCTGCTCTTCGCCGACCTGATCCTCATGTCCGCCATCGGCATCGTCCTGTTCGTCCTCGTCGAGATCGCCGAGGCGCTGCTCATCCCGTGGCACGCCAGCCGCCGCACCGGCGTGCCGCTCACCACCTCCTGACCACCCGCAGATCCGCGCACCCTCCCGAGTTCCTCACCAGCACGGAGGCACCGATGAAGCGCACCGCCACCGCCCTGCTCCTGTCCACCGCCCTGCTGTTCGCCGCCACCGGCTGCGGCGGCGACGACTCCGCCGACGCCGGCGGGGCCGGCGGGAACAAGAGCGTCACCCTGACCCTCAACTGGGTTCCCTACGGCGAGCACGCACCCTTCTACTACGGCCTGAAGAAGGGCTTCTACGCCGCCGAGGGCATCGACCTGAAGATCCAGCCCGGCAACGGCTCCGGCAACACCATCAAGCAGGTCGCCCAGAAGCAGACCGAGTTCGGCTGGGCGGACAGCCCGGCGCTGCTGAAGTCCGTCGCCACCGGCATGCCGGTCCGCAGCCTGGGCTCGTACCTGGAGAAGGGCCCCGCCTCGGTGGAGTTCTTCGCCGACAAGAACATCAAGACCCCCGCCGACCTCAAGGGCAAGACCGTCGGCGGCACCCCCGGCGACGCCCTCTACGCCACCTTCCCGGCCTGGCTGGAGAAGAACGGCCTGAAGCAGAGCGACGTCAAGGTGGTCAACGTCGACGCGGCCGGCAAGATCGCCGCGCTGGCCGAGGGCAAGGTCGACGCCATCATGGGCTTCTTCCACGACCAGGCACCGACCATCGAGAACAAGACCGGCAAGAAGGTCGACGTGCTGCTCTTCGCCGACTACGGGATGAACCTGCTCGGCACCGGCCTGGTGGCCAACACGGAGACCCTCGAGAAGGACCCGGAACTGGCCCGCAAGTTCGTCCGGGCGACCCAGAAGTCGTGGACCGAGGCCGCGAAGGACGCCCCCGGCGCGGTCTCCGCGATGAGCGAGCTGGCCGAGAACGAGCCGCCCGCCGAGGTGCTCACCAAGCAGCTCGCCCTCGCCCTGCCGCTGATCGGCACCGACGCCGCCCCCGGCGTCAACACCGACGCCCAGTGGAGCGAGACCGTCGACCTGATGGCCCGCTACGCGGAGCTGAAGAACCCGGGCGCGCCAACCGCGTACTGGGACGCCTCCTACGCGGCCCAGGGATGACCCGGTGACCGCCAGCGCGCCGGTACGGACCGGCACCGCCATCGACATCTCCGGGGTGAGCGTCCGGTTCACCTCGAAGCGGTCGCAGACCACCGCCCTGGACGACGTCTCGCTGCACATCACCCCGGGTGAGTTCGTCACCATCGTCGGCCCGTCCGGCTGCGGCAAGTCGACGCTGCTGAAGATCGTGGCCGGACTGGTCCGGCCCACCAGCGGCGACGTGTCGCTGATGGGCCGGCCGGTCGCCGGACCGCAGAAGGACATCGGCTTCGTCTTCCAGCGGGCCGCCCTGCTGGAGTGGCGCGGAGCGCGGGCCAACATCCTGCTCCAGGCGGAGATGCGGGGCATGGACCGCCGCGCCGCCGCCGAGCGCGCCGACGCCCTGATCGAGATGACCGGGCTGCGGGGCTTCGAGAAGGCCCTGCCGCACGAGCTGTCCGGCGGCATGCAGCAGCGGGTGGCCCTGTGCCGCGCGCTGCTGCACGCCCCGCCGGTCCTGCTCATGGACGAGCCGTTCGGCGCCCTCGACGCCCTCACCCGGGAGCAGATGAACGCCGAACTGAACCGGATCTGGCGGGAGACCGGCACCACCGTGGTGCTGGTGACCCACTCGATCGCCGAGGCGGTCTTCCTCGGGACCCGGGTGGTGCTGATGAGCCCGCGACCCGGGCGCATCCTGCGCACCTTCGACGTCGACCTGCCCGCGCACCGCGACTACGCCCAGATCATGTCGGACTCCCGCTTCGACCGCCTCGCCACCGACCTGCGCGGGTTGCTCGGCAGCGTTGCCGCGAACCACTGAGCAGGCCACCCGTACGACGGAAGGATCACCATGACCCGCAGGTCGATCGGCATCATCGTCAACGGCGTCACCGGCCGGATGGGCTACCGCCAGCACCTGGTGCGCTCCCTACTGGCCATCCGTGAACAGGGCGGCGTGCCCCTGGCCGACGGGACGACCCTCTGGCCGCACCCGGTCCTGGTCGGGCGGAACGCCACCAAGCTCCGGGAGATCGCCGAGCGGCACGGCCTGGACGACTGGACCACCGACCTGACCGGTGCCCTCGCCCGCGAGGACGTCGAGATCTACTTCGACGCCCAGGTCACCCAGCAGCGGGAGAAGGCGATCCGGGCCGCGCTGGAGGCCGGCAAGCACGTCTACACCGAGAAGCCCCTCGCCGAGGAGACCGGCGGCGCGCTGGACCTGGCCCGTGCGGCCCGCGCCGCCGGCGTCCGGACCGGCGTGGTCCAGGACAAGCTCTTCCTGCCCGGGCTGCGCAAGCTGAAGCGCCTCATCGACGGGGGCTTCTTCGGCCGGATCCTGTCGGTGCGCGGCGAGTTCGGCTACTGGGTGTTCGAGGGGGACTGGCAACCCGCCCAGCGTCCCTCCTGGAACTACCGTTCCGAGGACGGCGGCGGCATCGTCGTCGACATGTTCCCGCACTGGCAGTACGTGCTGGAGGAGCTGTTCGGGCGGGTGCGGTCGGTCTCCTGCGTCACCGCCACGCACGTCCCCGAACGCGTCGACGAGGCCGGCCGTACCTACCGCGCGACCGCCGACGACGCCGCGTACGGCATCTTCGAACTCGACGGCGGGGCGGTCGCCCAGCTCAACTCGTCGTGGTGCGTACGGGTGCACCGCGACGAGCTGGTCGAGTTCCAGGTCGACGGCACCGAGGGCAGCGCGGTGGCCGGCCTGCGCACCTGCCGGACGCAGCACCGGGCGGTCACCCCGAAGCCGGTGTGGAACCCCGACCTGCCGGTCACCGAGGACTTCCGGGCGCAGTGGACCGAGGTGCCGGACAACGACGACTTCGACAACGGCTTCAAGGTGCAGTGGGAGGCGTTCCTGCGGCACGTGGCCGTCGGGGAGCCGTTCCGCTGGGACTTCCTGGCCGGCGCGCGCGGCGTCCAGTTGGCCGAGCTGGGGCTGCGGTCGGCCCGCGAGGGTCGCCGGCTCGAGGTGCCGGAGCTGGAGCTGTGAACCCGGTGGAGGTGCGGCTTCCCGGCGGGGTCCGGCACCGGCTGCGCGGCGGGGACGGCCACCCGCGTCCCGCCGGGCCGCCGGCCGGCCGGATCGCGTACGCCGCCGCGCACGTCGTCGCCGACCCCGGCGCCGAGAACGTGCCGGGCGCCCCGGCCGTGCTCGACTGGGAGCGCACCCTTGCCTTCCGGCGGCACCTCTGGTCGTACGGCCTGGGGGTCGCCGAGGCGATGGACACCGCGCAGCGTGGCATGGGCCTGGACCACCCGACCACCCGGGAGCTGATCCGGCGCAGCGCCGCCGAGGCCCGCGCGGTGGGCGGGCGGATCGTGGCCGGTGTCGCCACCGACCAGCTTCCGGCGGGTCCGGCCACCCTGGCCGACGTGACCCGGGCCTACCGTGAGCAGCTCGACGAGGTGCAGGAGGCCGGCGCCCGCCCGGTGCTGATGTGCAGCCGGCACCTCGCCGCCGCGGCCCAGGGCCCCGAGGACTACCTGCGGGTGTACGACGAGCTGCTCACCGCCGCCGACGGGCCGGTCGTGCTGCACTGGCTCGGGTCGATGTTCGACCCGGCGCTGGCCGGCTACTGGGGCGCGAGCGATCTCGACCTGGCCGCCGACACGGTCGTCGAGCTGGTCAAGGCGCACGAGTCGCGGGTGGACGGCATCAAGGTGTCGCTGCTCGACGCCGCCCGGGAGGTCGCGCTGCGTCGCCGGCTCCCCGCGGGCGTACGCCTCTACACCGGCGACGACTTCCACTACCCGGAGCTGATCCGGGGCGACGAGGTGGGCCACTCCGACGCCCTGCTCGGCGTGTTCGCGGCGATCGCGCCGGCCGCCGCCGCCGCGTTGGCCGCGCTGGACCGCGACGACCTGCGGGCGTACGACGCGATCTTCGCGCCCACCGTGCCGCTGGCCCGGCACCTGTTCGCGACGCCCACCTGGTTCTACAAGACGGGCATCGTCTTCCTGGCCTGGCTGGCCGGTCACCAGGACCACTTCACCATGGTCGGGGGCCTCCAGTCCGGGCGCTCGCCGGCGCACCTGGCGACCCTGCTCACCCTCGCCGACGCCGCCGGCCTGCTGCCCGACGCCGAGCTGGCCGCCGCCCGCGCGCGGGCGTTCTTCGCAGTCGCCGGAGTCGACCAGTGAGCGCGAGGAGTGAGCCGGGTCTGCGAGCCCCGCAGTCGGGAACGGATGGTGGGCCAGTGAGCGCGCTGGGACGGTTCTCCTTCAACCAGGCCACGGCCAAGCACTGGCCGCTGGAGGACGTGGTCGCCGGGTGCGTCGACGCCGGGGTGCCCGGGATCGGCCTGTGGCGGGAGCCGGTGGCCGAGTACGGGTTGGGCCGCGCCGCGAAGCTGGTGCGCGACGCCGGGCTGGCCGTGACCTCGCTGTGCCGGGGCGGGTTCTTCACCGCCGACGGCTGGCGGGACGAGAACCTGCGGGCGATCGAGGAGGCCGCCACCCTCGGTACGGGCGTGCTGGTGCTGGTCTCCGGCGGCCTGCCACCGGGCAGCCGGGACGT
Organism: Micromonospora sp. NPDC049497; assembly: GCF_044465805.1. Lineage (NCBI taxonomy): Bacteria > Bacillati > Actinomycetota > Actinomycetes > Micromonosporales > Micromonosporaceae > Micromonospora > Micromonospora sp. NPDC049497. The sequence goes on from NZ_JBITMC010000006.1 coordinate 183,529, forward strand.
CGACGGCGCCCGGAAGCGGGTCGCCGACGCGATCGCCGAGCTGGCCCCGCACGCCGCGGCGGCCGGGGTGACCCTGGCCATCGAGCCGCTGCACCCGATGTTCTGCGCCGACCGGTGCGTCGTCGCCACGCTGGGCCAGGCGCTCGACATCGCCGAGGCGTTCGACCCGGGTGTGGTGGGCGTCGTCGTCGACGCGTACCACGTGTGGTGGGACGACACCGTGTACGCGCAGATCGCCCGCGCGGGCGCGCGGATCGCCGCGTTCCAGGTGTGCGACTGGGTGACCCCGCTGCCCGGGGGCGTGCTGCTCGGCCGTGCGCTGCCCGGCGACGGCTGCATCGAGCTGCGCCGCCTGCGTGCGGCCGTCGACGCGGCCGGCTACACCGGACCGGTCGAGGTGGAGGTCTTCTCCGCCGAGGTGTGGGCACGGCCCGGACGAGAGGTCCTCGACGCCTCCGTCGCGGGCTACCTGCGCCACGTTGCCTGAGCCGCCCTCCGGCGCCGCGCGGGCGGGGCGTGCCCCGACGGCCGGTCCGGGGCGGCGGTGGCCGGCGGCGGTCGGTGCCTGGCTCGGCATCGGTACCGCGCCGGCCGCGCTGGTGCTGGGAGCGGCGATGGCCGCCCGGCACGGCGGCGCGGTGCCGGTGGTCGGCCTGCTGGTCGGGGCGGCCGTCATGGCGGCCCTGCTCTGGTGGCAGGGCCGAATCGGGCTGCGCCCACCGTTGGGCGACGGCCGACCGCTGACCGGGGTGCTGCCGTCGTACGTCGGGCCGGTCGCCCGCACCCTGCTCGCGGCGGTGCTGGCCGTGTCGATGATCGGGTGGAACGGCTTCAACGTCGGTCTCGGCGGCGCGTCGCTGGCGGCGGTCGGGCACCTGCCCGGCTGGGCGGGACCGGTGCTGCTGGAGGCGCTGGTCCTCGCCGTGTCGCTGACCCCCGCCCGGTTCGGCAACCGGGTCGCCGTGGTCACCACCCTCAGCGCGGTGACGCTCGTCGGGTGGTGCCTGGTGGCGCTCCCGCCGCCGGCCACCCCGGTCCGCGTCGACACCGGCGGGTTCGCCGACGCCGCCGCGCTGGTGGGGTACGTGGCCGTGTTCGCCGTCCGCGCACCGGACTTCAGCGTCGGGCTGGCCCGCCGGCGGGACCTCGCCTGGTGTCTCGGGCTGCTCGTCGTACCGACGCTGCTCGGGGTGGTGGCCGGGGCGGGACTGTGGCTGCGTACCGGCTCGGCCGACGTCGTGGCCGTCCTCGCCGCCGCCGGTGGCGCGGCCGGGTGGGGCAACCTCCTGGTCGCGGTCGGCGTGTTCGCCGCCGCGCTGACCACGACGTACTCCGGCGCCCTGGCGATACGCGGCCTCGCGCCCCGGATGCCGCCCGCCGCCGCGACGGCCGCGGTCGCCCTGCTCGGCGGGCTGCTCGCGGTGGCCCGGTTCGACCGGTCGCTGCTGTCCTGGCTGACCCTGCTGGCCGCCGCCCTTCCCGTGCTCGTCGTGCCGATGGCGGCCGAGGCGGCGGCGCGCCGCCGGGGCCGTGCGCCGCGCCGGGTGCCCGTGTGGTGCTGGGTGCCCCCGGGGGTCGTCGCGGTGGTCGCCACGGCCGCCGGCGTGACGCTCGCGCCGCTGCTCGGCCTGGCCCTGGCGGTGCTGCTCACCCTGATCCGGCACACGTACCGGGACCTCCGGGGCTTCCTTGAGAAGGTGTTTCCGGCATGGTGTCGTATCGGGGCGCAGCCGTTCGTGGAACTGGTGTGCGGCGGCCGGTCGGGCCGCTGGACACGAGGAGTCCGAGAAGGGCCCTCGCCCGGGACGAAAGGAGACGACCATGACGGAGTACCTGATCGCCTTCAACGATGAGTGGGTGCGCGAACACACGGCGGAGGAGATTCGTGAGAAGGGCAGGGCCGGCCGCGCGGTGATCGAGGAGATGCGGGCCGAGGGGGTCCTGATCTTCAGCAACGGCGGGCTCGACCGGTCCACCGTGGTGTGCAGTGTCGAGTCGGTCGACGGCAAGCCGGTCTTCACCGACGGCCCGTACGTCGAGACCAAGGAGCACCTCGGCGGCTTCGCCGTCGTGGACGTGCCCGACGACGCGGCGGCGCGATACTGGGCCGGCCGGCTCGCGACCGTGCTCGACTGGCCGCAGGAGGTGCACCGGTTCCGGGGTCCCGGGGAGGCCCGGCGTAACGGCTCCGGGGAGAGGTGAGCGCGGTGCCCCGATACCTGCTGTCGGTCTACGGACCGGCCGAGCACACCGAGTTCGGCCCCTACCCCTCCCAGGAGGCCATGCTGCAGTCGTTCGCCGACACCGGCGCCTTCAACGAGAGACTCCGCAGAGACGGTCACCTGGTCTTCGCCGACGGACTGGAGCCCGCGACGACCGCCACCACCGTCGACGGGCAGGGCGACAAGCCGGCGTTCACCGACGGGCCCTACCTGGAGACGAAGGAGCACCTCGGCGGCTTCTGGGTCATCGAGGCGGCCGACCTCGACGTGGCCCTGGCGCTCGCCGCCGAGGGTTCGAAGGCGTGCCGCGGCACGGTCGAGGTGCGTCCCTTCCGAACCGAGGGATCCGTCCGAGCGCTGCTGGCGCCGTGACCGGTCCCACCGTCGAGCAGGCGATCACCCGTGGCCACCACGAGGAGTGGGCGCGGGTGGTCGCCGCTCTCGCGCGCCGTTTCGGCGACCTCGACGTCGCCGAGGAGGCGACGGCCGAGGCGTTCGTGACGGCTGCGGAGCGATGGCCGCACGACGGCGTACCGCCCAATCCCGGCGGTTGGCTCGCCACCACCGCGACCCGCAAGGCGATCGACCGGCTCCGTCGCGAGTCGCAGCGCGACGCCAAACACCATGAGGCCCTGATCGTGTACGACGACACCCCTGCCGAGGCGACCGGCCCGGTCGAGGACGACCGGCTCAGGCTGGTCTTCACCTGCTGCCACCCGGCGCTCGCGTTGGAGGCCCGGGTGGCGCTCACGCTGCGCCTGCTCGGCGGCCTCACCGTCCCCGAGATCGCCCGTGCCTTCCTGGTGCAGGAAACCACGATGGCGCGACGGATCACCCGCGCCAAGGCGAAGATCAAGGCGGCGCACATCCCGTACCGGGTGCCCTCGGCCGACGACATCCGCGAGCGGCTCGCCGGCGTCCTCGCGGTCGTCTACCTCGTCTTCAACGAGGGCTATCTCGCCAGCGAGGGGGACGACCCGCTGCGCGTCGACCTCACCGACGAGGCGATCCGCCTCGGCCGCCTGCTCCGAACCCTCCTCCCGGACGACGGCGAGGTGGCCGGTCTGCTTGCCCTGCTGCTCCTCACCGACGCCCGCCGGCCTGCGCGGGTGTCCCGCACCGGGGAGCTGGTGACCCTCGCCGAGCAGGACCGGGGCGCTTGGGACCCCACCCTCCTCGCCGAGGGCAACGCACTGCTTCGCGAGCGGATCGAGGCGGTGGCCGCCGGCGGCGACCCACCCGGGCGCTACCAACTCCAGGCCGCGATCAACGCGGTCCACACGGATGCCCCCTCCACCCGGGACACCGACTGGTCCACCGTCGTCGCCCTCTACGGCCGCCTGGTGCAGCTCGACCCCTCGCCGATCGTGCGGCTCAACCGGGCGGTCGCGGTTGCCGAGGTCGACGGCCCCGGGGTCGGGCTTGCCGAGATCGATCGGCTCGCCGAGGTCCTCGACGGCTACCACGCCTTCCACGCCGCGCGCGCCGACCTGCTGCGGCGACTCGGGCGCGGCGGCGAGTCGCGGGCGGCGTACGACCGGGCCATCGGTCTCGCCGGCAACCCCGCGGAGCGGGCCTACCTCACCCGCCGCCGCGACCAGCTCGGCAGCTGACCGACCGACGTCCGACGAGTCGCAACGATGGGTTGCGCGTTGCGCCCGGACTGGACTAGGGTCATCCGCAACCGAAAGTTGCGGAAGGTGATGGCCATGGAGTACGGCTCGATCGAGCGCGAGATCCGGATCGGCGCGGCGCCGGAGATCGTCTTCGACGTGGTGAGCAATCCGGAGCACGTCCGGCAGTGGTGGCCCGACGAGGCGAGTTTCGAGTCCGTCCCGGGTGGGGTCGGCGAGATCGCCTTCGTGTCCGACGAGGGGGAGAAGTTCCCGGTGGCCATCCAGGTGGTCGACGCGATCCCGTACCGGCTCTTCTCGTTCCGCTGGACCCAACCGTTGGGGGAGCCGGCCCGGACCGACAACTCCTTCCTCGTGACGTTCGCGCTCGAGGCGGACGGCGACGGCACGCTCCTGCGCATGACCGAGACCGGCTTCCGGGAGCGGGGCTGGGAGATCGCGGTTCTCGAGGAGACCTACCGCGACCACGAGAAGGGCTGGGACCACCACCTGGCGCGGCTGGCACCGTACGTCGGGACCTGCCTGACGGACCGGCGATGACCATGGGGCAGGGCCGGACGCCGGAGGACGGACACCGGTCCGGCGACGGCGGAGTCGACGACACGTTGTGGACGGCGGTGGGCGACCCTACCCGGCGGCGGATGCTCGACCTGCTGCTCGCCCAGGGTGGCGGGACCGCGACCAATCTGAGCGCGCAACTCCCGGTGACCCGCCAGGCGGTGGCCAAACACCTCATGGTGCTCGACCGGGCCGGCCTGGTGCACGGCGTCACGGCCGGGCGGGAGAAGCAGTACCGGATCGATTCCCTTCAGTTGGCCCGGGCCGTGTCCCAGCTTGCCCACGTCGGCGCCACCTGGGACCGGAGGCTGCGGCGGATCAGGGATCTCGCCGAGGCGATCGAGGAGAAGGCCCGCGAACAGGCGCCGGGCCCGAGCGACACATAGGAGAGGGGTGGACGGATGGTGGACATTCTGCACCGCGTCGGGGTGAAGGGGTCGACGACCGGCAAGGTCTACGAGGCGATCACCACGCTGGAGGGCCTGTCCGGATGGTGGACCGAGAAGACGACGGGGGACACCGGCGTCGGCGGGGTCATCCAGTTCCGGTTCGCCCCGGGTGGGTTCGACATGAAGGTCGTCGCGCTGGATCCGGACCGTTCGGTGCGCTGGGAGGTCGTCGAGGGCCCGGACGAGTGGATCGGCACCCACATCCAGTGGGACCTGCACCAGGACGGTGACTACGCGATCGTCCTGTTCAGGCACGAGGGCTGGCGTGAGCCGGTCGAGTTCATGAGCCACTGCAGCACCAAGTGGGCGGTCTACCTCATGAGTCTCAAGCAGTTGGTGGAGACCGGCATCGGAACGCCGGATCCGCGCGACGTGCAGATCAGCAACTGGCACTAGGCCCGCAAAGGACAGTCATGGACAGCCAGAGCTACGCCACCTCATTCGCGGTCGACCAGAGCCCCGACGAGGTCTACGCGGCCATCACCGATGTCGCCCGCTGGTGGACCGGGGAGGTGGGCGGTCCGGCCAGCCGGATCGGCGACGAGTTCACGTACGCCTACCCCGACGTCCACTACTCGCGACAGCGGGTGACGGAACTCGTACCGGGGGAACGGGTGGTGTGGCGCGTGATCGACTCGAAGCTCACCTTCGCCAGCGACCCCGGCGAGTGGACCGGCACGGACATCACCTTCGACATCGCGGAACAGGGCGACCGGACCGTGGTCCGATTCGCCCACGAAGGGCTCGTGCCCCGGTTCGAGTGCTTCGACAACTGCTCCAGCGCCTGGAGCTTCTACATCAACGGGAGCCTGCGCCGCCTCATCACGACCGGCGAGGGACCGACCCCGCCGCCCTGGGCGTGACCGACCCACCGCCCAGCTGAGTGTGACGGCCGCTCTCATCGGCCACGTTCGGGCGCGGGAGTGGGAGATCTCGGCGCGCCACGGGCGCGACCTGCGGCCGATGCGCTCGGCCGGGTCGCTGTCGCTATCGTGCAGCGCATGGCCGTTCCCGGTTGGCTCGACGACACCCGGACCTCCTACGACACGGTGGCGGTCAGCTACGCCGACCTGCTGCGCGACGCTCTCGCCGAGGAGCCCTTCCAGCGCGGCATCCTTGCGCTCTTCGCCGAACTGGTGCGGGCCCAGGGCAACGGGGCGGTCGCCGACGTGGGCTGCGGTCCGGGCCGGCTCACCGCGCACCTGCACGGCCTCGGCCTGGACGCGTTCGGTGTCGACCTGTCGCCCGCGATGATCGGGGTGGCCCGGCGGGACCACCCCGGCCTGCGTTTCGAGGTGGGCTCCATGACGCACCTCGATCTGGTCGACGGCGGTCTGACCGGCCTGCTCGCCTGGTTCTCCCTGATCCACGTCCCCGACGACGAGGTGCCCGCAGTGCTCGCGGAGTTCCACCGGGTGCTGCGGCCCGGCGGCGTCGTGCTGCTCGGGTTCCACGCCGGCGACGGCAGTCGACTGAAGACGGAGGGCTACGGCGGCCACCCGATGCACGTCCACGTGCACCGCCGTCCGCCGGACCGGGTCGCGGCCTGGCTGGACGCCGCCGGCTTCACCGTCGAGGCCGAGATGACGCACCGGCCGGCCCCGAACGCCGAGGGCGGGTTCGTCTTCGCCCACCGCTGATCATCGCCATGGCGGGCAGGTGTGGCGAGCCGGGGCCGGAAGCACTACGGCGGTGCCACGCCGGGCAGCGCGTGCCAGCACACCCGGGCGGGCGGGGACCAGGGTCCCCGCCCGCCCGGGTGGTGCCCTCGGTCAGCTGACGGTGACCGTCAGGTTGGCCGAGCGGGATTCACCGGTGCTGTAGGTGACGGTCACCCGGGCGGTGAAGGTCCCCTTGCGGGTGTACGAGTGGCTGGTCGAGCTGAGCGTGGTCCCGTGGACGACGGCGCTGTTGTCGCCGAAGTCCCACGCGTAGTCGGTGATGGTCTGTCCCGACCCGGCGGTGGCCGTGGCGCTCAGGTTCACCGACAGCGGTGCGGTCCCCGTGGTGGGGGTGGCCGACGCCGACAGCGTCCCGCTCGGCTCCTGCTTGACGCCGGCGCCGTTGAAGCGCAGCCAGTCGAGGGCCATCAGGTCCGGTGTGCCACTGGTGGGCTGGGCCGCGTTGACGAACTTCACGTAGAGCGTGAAGGTGCCGGTCGGCTTGTTGGTCAGCGTGACCGTGGGGGAGACCACGCTGTCGTAGCTGCCCGTCGGGCTGATGGTGGCCTTGCCGAGCAACGTGCCGGTGGGCGAGCCGACCCGGAACTCGACGTCACCGCCGGTGCCGGCGGAGGACGCGCCGACCGTCACCGAGCCGATGTTGCGCAGGTTCACCGGCCCGTACGCCACCCACTCGTTGTGGTCGATGTCGCCGACCCGCTTGCCGGCCCGGGCGGTGGCCCGGTCGAACACCGTCACCCCGGAGGAGGAGCTGAGGTGCTCGGCCTCCTTGCTCTTCGGCTGCAACTGTGACCGCGTGGACCCGATCAGTGCCGGGGCGCCGCCGGAGCCGCCGCCGTCGGTGTACTGGGCGGTCACCACCGTGTAGAGGTTCTGCCCCGGACCGTGCCCGTCACCGGCGTCGGCCTCGGTGGCCAGCACCCCCGAGCAGCCGGTGTAGATGTCCAGCGGGTGGGCGTGCGCGTCGTGTCCGAGCTGGGTCTGCACGACCACCTTGGAGCAGTCGATGGTGGTGTCCTCGGCGTCGGTGACCGTCACCGTGTACGGGATCTTGTCGCCGAAGTCGAAGAACCCGCCGTCGGGGATGCTGATGGTGACGGTGGGCCGGGTGTTGCCGACGACGACGTCGGTCACCGCCGTGGCGGTCAGCCCGTTGCCGCTGTTGCGGACCGTCAGCCTCGCGGTGTACTTCCCCGGCGTGCTGTAGGTGAAGCTCGGGTTGGCCGCCGTGGAGTCGGTCGTGCCGTTGTTGGTGAAGTCCCAGGCGTAGCTGAGCGACGAGCCGTCCCCGGCGGCCGACCCGGCCGAGGAGAAGGTCACCGCGAGCGGCGCCGGGCCACTGTCCGTGTTCGCCGCGATCTTCGCCGTCGGCGGGCGGCCGTTGGCGACGTAGTCGATGCGGTAGATGCCGGCGCCGTTGTTGCTGCCGCCCCGGCCGCTGCCGGTGCCCTCACCGAAGTCGATGACGTAGAGCGAGCCGTCCGGCCCGAACTCGGCCTCGAAGGGCTGGATCCAGGACATGGTCCCGAGGACCCCGTTGATGGACTGGAGGTCGCCGACATTCGTGGCGCCGAAGCGGGCGTCGGTGAAGGTCTGCGCGGTCTTGTGGACCGACAGCGTCTTGAACCACTTGCGGGTGAGTTCGTAGACGAACCACTTGCCCTCGTAGTACTCGGGGAACTTGGTGGCCCGGGTGTTGGCCGGGTTGTAGTCGTAGACCGGGCCGCTCATCGGGCCGCCACCGCCGGTGCCCACCTCCGGGAACTGGGTGGAGGCGGAGTACGCGTACCAGACCAGCGCCGACTTCGACGCCGGCAGGTTGGTCAGGCCGGTGTTGTTGGGGGAGTTGTTGACCGGCGCCGCGCAGTTGAACTTCGCCCCGGAGGTGCTGGTGGCGAAGTCGTAGTCGTTGAACGGGATGTTGTTGCCGACGCAGTACGGCCAGCCGTAGTTGCCGGCGGCGGTGATCCGGTTGAACTCGACCGTCCCCTCCGGACCCCGGTTGGGGTCGGCGGCGCGGGCGTCCGGTCCGTAGTCGGCGACCAGCACCGCGCTGGTCAGCGGGTCGACGGTGATCCGGAACGGGTTGCGCATGCCCATCGCGTAGATCTCCGGTCGGGTCTTGGCCGTGCCGACCGGGAACAGGTTGCCGGTGGGGATGGTGTAGGTGCCGTCGGCCTGCGGGGTGATCCGGAGGATCTTGCCGCGCAGGTCGTTGGTGTTGCCGGCGGTGGCCTGCGCGTCCCAGGCGGCCCGGCCGGGGCGTTCGTCGATCGGGGTGTAGCCGCTGGAGGCGAACGGGTCGGTGTTGTCCCCGATCGCCGCGTACAGCCGGCCGGACGGGTCCATGGTCAGCGAGCCGCCCATGTGCGAGTTCGCCCGGCCCTCGCCCCGGAAGGTCGGAATCGTCAGCAGGCGTTTCTCCGACGCCATCGCCACCGCGTTGTTCGCCACCGTGAAGCGGGAGAGGTTGAGCTGCTTGAGGGTCTTGTCCGACCAGAGCAGGTAGATCCAACCGTTGGTGGCGAAGTTGCGGTCCAGCGTCATGCCGATCAGCCCGTCGGACTGGTCGGTCATGGCGGAGGTGTAGGCGAAGTCGAGCAGCGTGGTGGTCTGGAGCGTGTCCTGGTTGACCACCTTCAGAGCGCCGGTGCGCTGGATGAAGTAGACCTTCCGGTCCGGCGCGACGGCCAGCTCGAACGGGTCGGCGAGGTTCTCGGTGACCAGGCCGACGCGCTCGAAGTTGCTGGTCTCGGTGGCACCGCAGTCACCGGCGGCCGCGCCGGCCGCCCACTCGATGCCGTACCGCAGGTGCTCCAGGAACGCCGGCTCGCTGAACGAGGAGTTGGAGTGCCCGCCGGCCGTGTACCAGGACCGGCCGCCGTCGTAGCGGTGACACCAGGAGTACGCGTGGTCGACGCCCTCGTCCAGGCCGCTGATGCCGTCGCGGACCTTGATCTGGGCGAGGGTGTGCACGTTGCCGGTGGGGTTGGTCTTCCAGTTGTACCACTCCTCGCTGCGCTCCCAGAGCTCCGGCAGGTTCTTCGTGGAGGGGTGCGCCCGGTCCAGGACCTTGATCCGCCCGGGGTACACGCCGCCGGTCGAGCCGAAGTTCGGGTGATAGTCGAAGATGGTGCCGACCAGGCCCTCGTACCAGGGCCAGTCGCGTTCGCTGGCCGAGGCCGCGTGCAGGCCGACCCAGCCGCCGCCGTCCCGGATGAACTTCTGGAACGCGGCCCGCTGGCTGGCGTTGAGCAGGTCGCCCGAGGTGGGCAGGGAGTTGGTGTTGTTGAAGACCAGGGCGTCGAATCCCGCGAGGTTGGCGTCGGTGAAGGCGCCCGCGTCGTCGGTGACGACCACCTCGAAGTTGTGGGCCGTACCGAGCTGCTGGATCGCGGTCTTCCCGGCCGGGATGGACGAGTGGTAGAAGTTCGTGACCTTGGAGAAGACCAGGACGCGGAAGCGGGGCGCGGCCTGGGCGGGCAGGGACGTGGTGGCCAGGACGGTGACCACGGAGAGCAGGGCGAGGCAGAACGCGCGGAGGTGGCGTCGGGTCATGTGGCGCTCCCTGTCGATGGAGTCGATCAGGCGGGGTGGAAAGCGCTTTCTCGCCGGCCGCCCCAACCTAGCGACACGCACTCGCCGTCGTCAATAGGTTCGGGTAAGCGTTTTCCTGTATGGACGGGGACGGCACGGGCGGCGCCCCGCCGAGGTGCGCGAGGATGGCCCGGTGACCGACCGGCGGGTGCGCATCGAGGGCCTCGGCGCCTGGCTGACCAAGGGCAACGCGGACCGCGTCGACCTTGCGGGCCGCTTCGCGCGCGACCCGCGGATCGACTCCTGGTGCGACCACCGCCCTGATCGACAGCACCATGACGTCGATCAGCGGGTACGGCGTCACCGACAACACCGCCAACGCTGGTCGGTCAGCGGCAGCACCTACACGTTCACCGGCGTGCCGCTCTACGATTCGCCGGTGCTGATCGCCGACCGTTCGGTCGTCGGTCTGTAGACCCGCTCACGGCCCCCGCCCGGTCCGCCGGGCGGGGGCGCACCACCTGGGGAGGCAACGCCCGTGGCACTGTCGGCAACCCTGCTCGCCGAGCTGCGCGGCATCGTGGGCACCACCCACGTGCACGACGCCGCCGGCGACCTCGTCGCGTACGCCCGGGACGCGACCCCGCTGTTCCGGCACGAGCCGGACGCGGTGGTCTTCCCGGCCGACACCGCCGAGGTGGCCGCGGTGCTGGCCCTCGCGACCCGCCACGGGGTGCCGGTGGTGCCGCGCGGCGCCGGCTCCAACCTGTGCGCGGCCACCGTGCCGCTGCGCGGCGGGATCGTGCTGGTGCTGACCCGGCTCAACCGCATCCTCGAGATCGCCCCGGACGAGCTGCTCGCCGTGACGCAGCCGGGGGTGACCAGCGCCGCCCTCGGCGAGGCCGCCGCCGCGCGGGGGCTGCTCTGGGCCCCCGATCCGGGCAGCCGCACGGTGGCCACCGTCGGCGGCACCGTCGCCACCTGCGCGGGCGGGCTGCGCGGCCTGAAGTACGGGGTCACCCGCAACTACGTCCTCGGCCTGGAGGCGGTCCTGCCCACCGGCGAGGTGATCCGCACCGGCGGTCGACTGTGGAAGGACGTCGCCGGGTACGACCTGACCCGGCTGCTCACCGGGTCCGAGGGCACCCTCGCGGTGCTCACCGAGGCGACGGTGGCCCTGCTGCCGGCCCCGGCGTCGAGCAACACCGGGGTCGCGTACTTCCCGACCCTGGCCGACGCGGGGCGGGCCGTCGCCGCGGTGATCCGGGCCGGGGTGGTGCCCGCCACCCTGGAGTTCCTCGACCGGGCCTGCATCGCCGCGGTGGAGGACTTCGCCCACCTCGGGCTGCGCGTCGACGCCGGGGCGCTGCTGCTCTTCGGCGACGACGGGCCACCGGAGGCGGTGGCGACGAACCTGGAGCGCATCGGCGCGGCCTGCGTCGACGCGGGCGCCATGGAGGTCACCATGGCCCGCGAGGTCGCCCAGGCCGAGGCGCTGCTGGCCGCCCGCCGCTGCGCGTTGCCCGCGCTGTCCCGCCGGGGCGGGGTCACCATCCTGGAGGACGCGACCGTGCCGCGGCCCCGGATCGCCGAGATGGTCGACCGGATCGACGCCGCCGCCGCGCGGCACGACGTCGCCATCGCGACCTTCGGCCACGCCGGTGACGGCAACCTGCACCCCACGTGCGTCCTGGACTCCGCCGACGACCACGACGGCGTACGCCGGGCCGAGGCCGCCTTCGCCGACATCTTCGCCGCCGCCCTCGACCTCGGCGGCACCATCACCGGCGAACACGGGGTTGGTGCGGCGAAGCTGCCGTTCCTGACCGACCGCCTCGGCGCGGAGCAGATGGCGCTGCTGCGCCGGATCAAGACCGCCTTCGACCCGGCGGGCATCCTCAACCCCGGAAAGCTGGGATCGTGACCGGCGACGTCTTCCACCCCGAGCAGCTGTCCCGCTGCATCTCCTGCGGTTTCTGCCTGCCGGCCTGCCCGACGTACGCGATGACCGGTGACGAGGCGTCCTCCCCGCGCGGACGGATCACGCTGATGCGGGCGCTGCAGGACGGCACCCTGCCGCCGGACGATCCCACCCTCGCCGAACAGTCCTCGTTCTGCCTCGGCTGCCGCGCCTGTGAGCCGGTGTGCCCGGCCGGCGTCGAGTACGGCAGCCTGCTGGAGCAGTGGCGGGTCCACCAGTGGCGGGGCCGTCGTCGCCCGCTGCTGGCGCGCGCGCTCATGCTCGTCGCCGAACAGCGGTGGCTGCTGCGCCTGCTCGGACTGGTCCGCCGCGCCGCCCGGGGCGGCCCCTCGCCGGTGGCGGTCGGCGGCCGGCCGGACGCGCCCCACCACCTCATGCTCGGCTGCTTCGAGCGCGGGCTGTTCCCCGGCGTCAGCCGCGCCGCGCGGGCCCTCGGCCCGGAGCTCGCCACGCCCGCCGCGCAGGGGTGCTGCGGTGCGCTGCACGCCCACAACGGTGACCTGGCCGGCGGGGAGGAGCTGGCGCGGAGGCTCGGAGAGGACCTGCCCGGCACGATCGTCACCACGTCCGGCGGCTGCGCCGCCCATCTGGCCAGCGTGCTCGGCCGCGACCGGGTGCGCGAGCTGTCGCAGTGGCTGGCCGACCGGGCGCCCACCGGCGAGGTCCTCGTCGACGGCCGGCGGGCCCGGGTCACCCTCCAGGACTCCTGTCACCTGCGCAACGGCCTCGGCGTGCACGCGCAGCCGCGCGCGCTGCTGCGCCGGGTCGCCGACCACGTCGAGCTGCCCTCGGCCGCGACCTGCTGCGGCGCCGCCGGGACGTACGCGCTGCTGCGGCCGGCCGACTCCCGGACGATCCTCGACGCGAAGCTCGACGAGATCGAGGCGGCCGGTGTCGACTACGTCGTGGCGGTCAACCCCGGCTGCCTGCGACAGCTCCAGACCGGCCTGCGTCGGCGGCGCTCCGCCGTCCGGGCCGTGCACCTGGCCGAGCTCCTCGCCCGGGTGACACCACCGCCGTCGCGATAGGAGGCCCCGATGCGTGTCCGGGCCGCCCCGGGCCTGCCCCAGCCGCGGCCTGCGGCGGCGGCGCTCCGCCGTCCGGGCCGTCCACCTGGCCGAAACTCCTGATCACCACCGCGCGTCACCGGGACCGGTCGGTAGGCCGGTCCTGGTGAGCGCGAGCAGTCGGCGTACGCAGGGCGCCGGCTCGTCCAGGTGGAGACTGCCGCCGGCCGCCTCGACCGCCGCGCGGGCGCGCAGCAGGGCGGTGATGCCCGACGCGCTGAAGAACGTCACCTCGGACAGGTCGAGCCGGATCGGACCGCCGTGCCCGTCGCAGGACCGTTGTACCGCCTCGACCAGGAGGTGGGCGCTGCTCAGGTCGATCTCACCGGTGACGCGGACGACCGTGCCCGCCCGGTCGGCGGCGCAGCGGACGGCGGCGATCGGCCCCGGACCGTCCGCCTGGTGGTCGGGTGTGTCCGGCGGGTCGGTCAGCTGTGGCGGCAGGTGGGGGATCAACATGGCTCTTCCCGGTGTGGGGAGGTGGGGAAGTGGCGTGGCCGTGCCACACCCGGGCGCATGTCTTGACCCGGTTCGCACCTTACCCGCGCCGGCCCGGCCGTGCACCCTCCCACGACGGCGCGGGCGGAGGTCCCCCGCCCCGGGATGCGGGCGCAATCGACGGACGCGGGGAGGGCGTGGCCGGTAGGTTGGGTGGTTGCAGCCGGTCTCCGGACGGGGGCGCCGGGCCCGGCCCCGGCGCGCGGGTCAGAGGTGGTCCAGCACCGCGCGCAGCGACCGCGGGGCCAGGTCCGGGTCGAGCGCGGTGACGAGCAGCCGGGCGTACGCGGCCTTGCGGCCGGACCGGGTGCCGAGGAACCGGCGCAACTGTGCCTCGACCGCCCGCCCCTGCTGCGCCGGCTGCCGCTGGAACAGCGCGAAGGAGGCGAGGTCGCCGGCCTCGGTGACCACCCGCCGGACGCCGTCGACGCCGTTGGCGCGGATCAGTTCGTCCTCGAGGTCGGCGACACAGGCGTGGAAGCCCAGCGCGGCCAGCTCCGGCCGGGTCAGGCCACGGCCCAGCCCCGCCCGCTCCAGACCACGCCGGAAGAAGCCCTCCTCGGCGTCGTCGTACAGACCGGCCACCCGCAGGCCCCGGCCGTTCGGCCCGAGCAGGTCGAGGAAGTGGCCGATGTTGGTGGCGCCGCCCATCGCCACCACCCGTACGCCCTCGCCGGCCAGGTCGCGGCCGACACCCGTGGCGAGGGTCTCCACGGCGACCCGGTCGCTCGTCCCCTCGACGAGCACCACCGCCCGCGTTCCGGCGGGGACGGGTTCCACGTGCACGGCGACCTCCCCAGTCGACCGCCATGATGGGCCGCGACGCCCGACGGCGCACCCGCATTACCGACGACGACCAGCCCCGTTCGGTGCCGCTGCGCCAAGCGCGCACCCGGTCTCGGCGGCCGCTGCCGGGTCCGGTTCTGGGCGTCGGTGCCCTTGCGGTTATACAGTTGGATGAGCGCGCGGTTGGCCGGCCCGCTGGACGTGACACCCCCGCACCTGCCCAGGGACATGTGCTTCCAGCCTTCAGCCCCATTCGTCGCCACGTCGCATAGTTCGAGGTAGTCCGCCCTCTTCGTAAGGAATGCCACTGTGCCCGCTGACAGCCTTTCGACCGCGCGTCCCGGTGTGAGTGATTTGACGGAAATGACCCACGAGGCGATGGTGGCGCGCTGGCAGCAGGGCCTCGTCACGCCGATGTCCTCGACGATCGACACTTTCGCCAAGACCGACGGCAGTTGGTGGACCGCCAGTCAGGGCGCGTGGCAGCGGGTTCCGCAGGCTGAGCGCAATGAACGGCTTGACTACCACCACGACCGCTTCGAGTCGACCTGCCAGGCGAAGGGTCCGGTCGGGTCGAATTCACCGTGGGGTGTCGTCGGCCAGAGCGCGTAACCGGGCACGGTTCGGCGGCCGCCCTTCGAACCCTTCCTGGGTCGGGTCGGGTGTCGCCGCCGCACGGCCGCGGACGGTCCGGCACCATCCTCGGTGCCGGGCGGGCGGCCTGACCGGCGGCCGGACGGGACCGGGCCCGCCCACGCCTGAGGACGGGGCGGACGGAAACTGTCATACCCCGGCGGCACCATCCATCCATGGCTGTCCCCGCCCTCACCCCGCACGCCGACCAGCCCCGCTCGGTGCCCCTGCGCGAGGCGCGCACCCGGCTCACCCAGCTCGTGGCGTTGGCCGAGCTGACCGACACGGTCACCGTCGTCACCCGCGACGGCGACCCCCGGCCGGTCGCCGCGATCGTCCCGGCCGCCGCCGCGCGCACCACGGCACAGGCCGGCGCCGACGCCGACCGTCTCGCGACGGTCACCGCCGGCTGGGCCCGTCGCCTGGAGGAGGCGCATCGGCAGAGCGCCCGCCGGCACTCCGCCGAGCTGCGCGCGGTCACCGCCGCCCTGGCCGAGGCGTGGGCCGAGCTGGACCGCCGCGTGACGCCGGGCAGCGACCCGTCCCTGGCCCGGCTGCGCGCCGCCCACGCCGACCTGCTGGCCGGCTGATCTCGCCGGTGCCGGATCAGGTCGCCGGGTAGGCGTGGGTCTCCGCCGCCTTGACCGCGGCCCACACCGCCTGACCCGGCGCCAGGCGCAGTTGCGCGACGGCGGCCGGGGTCACGTCGGCGGCCACCCCGATCGGTCCGTCGAGCTGCACCCGCAGGTTGTCGCCGTGGCGTTGCACCCCGACGACGGTCGCGGGCCAGGTGTTGCGGGGGCTGCCGTCGGGGCGGCTCGGGTACAGGGCCACGGCCGCCGGTCGGAAGGCCACGAAGGCGTCCCCGTCGAGCCGCTCGGCGACGGCGAGGACGAGCCCGTCACCGACCCGGACGGTGTGCCCGTCGGCGTGTCCCCGGTGCAGGTTGAGCCCGACCAGCCGGGCGACGTAGTCGGTGCGCGGCCGGGCGGTGACGGTGGCCGCGTCGCCCTCCTGCACCACCCGGCCGCCCTCGACGATCACCAGCCGGTCGGCGAGCACGAGGGCGTCCAGCGGGTCGTGGGTGACCAGCACGGTGGCGCCGGCGTGGGCGCCGAGGTGCCGTTGCAGCTCGGCGCGGGTGTCCAGCCGGGTCCGGGCGTCGAGGGCGGCGAGGGGCTCGTCGAGCAGCAGCAGCGCCGGGGCGACGGCGAGGGCGCGGGCCAGGGCGACGCGCTGTGCCTGCCCGCCGGAGAGCTGGCGGGGCCGGCGGGCGGCGTACGCGGTCAGGCCGACCCGGGTGAGCCACTCGTCGGCGACGCGCCGCGCGGTCCGTCGGTCGGCGCCGTGCCGGCGTGGTCCGAACGCCACGTTGTCCCGTGCGGTCAGGTGCGGGAAGAGCAGGTAGTCCTGGAAGACCACGCCGATCGGCCGGCGTTCGGTCGGTGTCCACGCCCGCCGGTCCGGTCGGTCCAGGTCGGTGCCGTCGAGGGTCACGTGCCCGGCGCTCAGTGGCTGCAACCCGGCGAGCGCCCGCAACGCCGTGGTCTTGCCGGCGCCGTTGGGCCCGAGCAGCGCCACGACCTCCCCGGCGGCGACGGTCAGCGGCACGTCCAGCCGGAACGCGCCGCGCTCCACGACGATCCGGGCGTCCAGCAGGGGCGCGCTCACGGGCTGGTGATCCAGCGGTCGCGCAGGGCGGCGAGGATGACGACCGAGACGGTGAGCAGGATCAGGCTGAGCACCACGGCGGCCTCCAGGTCCGTCTCCAGTGCCAGGTAGACGGCGAGCGGCATGGTCTGGGTGCGGCCGGGGTAGTTGCCGGCGAAGGTGATGGTGGCACCGAACTCGCCGAGCGCGCGGGCCCAGCACAGCACCGCGCCGGCGGCCAGCCCCGGCGCGACCAGCGGCAGCGTCACGTGGGTGAAGGTGGTCCACCGGCCGGCGCCGAGGGTCGCCGCGGCCTCCTCGTAGCGCTGGTCGGCGCCGCGCAGCGCCCCCTCCACCGCGATGACGAGGAACGGCATCGCCACGAACGCCTCGGCCAGCACCACCCCGGCGGTGGTGAAGGGCAGGGTCACGCCGAACGTCGCGTCGAGCCAGCCGCCGAGCAGGCCCCGGCGGCCGAAGACCAGCAGCAGCGCCACACCGCCGACCACCGGTGGCAGGACCAGCGGCACGGTGACCAGGGCGCGCACCACGCGCCGGCCGGGGAACTCGACGCGGGCCAGCAGCCAGGCCAGCGGTACGCCGAGCAGCAGGCAGAACAGGGTGGCCAGGGTGGCGGTCAGCAGCGACAGCCGCAGCGCGGTGAGCACTCCCGGCTCGGCCAGCCGCTGGGGCAGCGTGGTCCACGGGGTGCGGGCGAGCAGCCCGGCCAGCGGCAGCACGAGGAAGACCAGGCCGAGTGCGGCCGGTACGAGCAGTGCGGCCGGCACCCGGCCGGGCCGCCGGCGCGGGCCGCGCGACCTGGCCCGTGCCGGTCCGGTGTCGGTCGGGGTCACGGTGCCTGGAAGCCCGCCTCGGCGAGCACCGCCCGCGCCGGCTCCGACCGGACGTACGCGACGAAGGCCCGGCCGCCGGCGGCGTTGGGCGCGTCGGCGAGGACCACGACGGGGTAGTCGTTCACCGCGCCGGCGGACTCGGGGAACTCCACGGCGGTCACGTCGGACGCGGTGGCCCGCGCGTCGGTGCGGTAGACCAGCGCGGCGTCCACCTCGCCGAGCGTGACCTTGGACAGCGCGCCTCTGACGTCCTGTTCGAGGGTGACCGGGGTGAGCGTGACCGAGGCGGCGTCGAGGGCGGTCCGCGCCGCCGCGCCGCACGGCACCTGCTCCGCGCAGAGCGCGACCTTCAGTCCGGGTCGGGCGAGGTCGGTCAGCCCGCGTACGCCCCGGGGGTTGCCCGGGGCGACCGCGACGACCAGTTGGTTGCGGGCGAAGACCACCGGCTGGCCGTCGGCGTTGCCGGCGTCGGCCACGGTGGCCATGTTCCGTGGCGCGGCGGCCGCGAAGACGTCGGCGGGCGCGCCCTGGTTGATCTGGGTGGCCAGCGCGGAGCTGCCGGCGAAGTTGAACTCGACGGTGGTGCCCGGGTTGGCGGCCTCGAAGTCCTCGCCGATCCGGGTGAACGACTCGGTGAGCGAGGCGGCGGCGAAGACGGTCACCCGGCCGCCGGCCCCGTCCGCCGGCGCCGCGCCGCCGCCGGAGCAGGACGCCAGGGCCGCGACGGCGGCGACCGCGACGAGGGACCGGACGGTACGCGTCACGTTCACGGTGCCTGTCTCCCTCTGCCGACGCCGGGCGCGGCGGCCTTCTCCACCACGACGGTGGTCGACTTGATCACGGCCACGGCCAGCGATCCGACGGTCAGGTCCAGCTCGTCGACCGCCTCGCGGCTCATCAGCGACACGATCCGGAACGGCCCGGCCTGGATGTCGACCTGCGCCATCACGGTGTCCTTGACGACGTTCACGACGATGCCGCGCAGCCGGTTGCGGGCCGACGAGGCGTCCGCCCGCTCGTCGGGGTCGGCCGAGCGGTCCCGGGCGAACGCGGCCAGGTCCACCCCGGCGATCACGCGGTGCCCGTGCTCGTCGCGGACCGCCGCGAGCCGGCCGGCGTCGACCCAGCGCCGGACGGTGTCGGCGCTGACGCCGAGCAGGTCGGCCGCGTCACCGATCCGGAACATCGCCACCCGGCCACCCTAGCCGCCCGCACCTGCGAGCGGAAAGGGGCCTATCCGCCGCTGTTGCGAGCCGTGAACGCCATGTTCCTCGCACGTGCGGGAAGTGTCGGCGCCGACCCGCCGAGCCGTTCACGGGATGTCGTGCCGGCGCGGCCATACAGCACAATGGACGCTTCGCGGGGCCGGTGACGGGGAGGTTCGAGTGGGCCAGGCACGGGGAGCCGACGACGTCGTACCGGAGCCGGAGCCGGCCGCGGCCGACGACGGCGGATCACGGCGGCGGCAGGTGCGCCTCGCGGCGCTGGTGGTCCTGCTCGTGATCATCGTGGTGGCCGTCGTCCGGGTCGTCGTCGCCAGCGGCCCGCCGACGCGGGAGGAACTGCGCGAACGGGCGGGGCTGGCCAACCGGGACAAGCTGCTCATCGGCGTGAAGGACGACCAGCCGGGGGTGTCGCAGAAGCTGGCGAACGGCACCTTCGAGGGCTTCGACATCGAGATCGCGTACATGATCGCGGAGGACCTGGGCTTCGACGCGCCGGAGGTCACGCTGCTGGCCATCGAGAGCGAGGACCGGGCCCGGCGGCAGGCGCGGAACACCGACGGCAGCTACGTCACCGTCGACCTGGTGATCGCCTCCTACAGCGTCACCGAACAGCGTCGCCGGGACGGGGTGGTCTTCTCCTTTCCCTACCTGGAGACCGAGCAGTCGGTGGTGACGTTGCGGTCCGACACCCGGCCGGTGGCGAGCCTGCGCGACCTCGCCCAGCGCAAGGTCTGCACGTTGGGCACCTCCACGTCCGAGCAGCGCCTGCGGGAGGCGGGCGCCAGCCCGATCGGGCGCAACCGGATCAGCGACTGCGTCCAGGCGCTCTACGACGGGGTGGTGGACGCGGTCACCACCGACGCGGCGATCCTCGCCGGTTTCGTCGGTCCCCGCCCGCCGGGGGAGTTGCCACCCGCGGTGACGTTGCAGCGGCGCAAGGACCTCCAGCACTGGGACATCGGCGCGGAGGCCGCGGAGCGGTGGGGCGTCAACACCGGCCCCAACCCGGCCATGCGGGACCTGGTGAACCTGTCGCTCACCGAGTCCGCGTTCGGGCCGGACGGCGACCGGTGGAAGCGGGCGTTCGACCGGTACCTGGGCTCGGAGCAGCAGTACAGCGAGCGCCAGCAGGTGGCGGTCGCCCGCCAGCCGGAACCCGAGACGAAGGTGGAGGTGCGGCAGTGGCCGTGGGAGAGGTGGGCGCTGCCGTCTCCGAACCGGCCGGCGACGGGCGTCCGGACCGCCGCCCGGGCACCCGGCCGGCGCAGCAGGCGCAGCAGTGGCTGCTGACCCTGCTGCCGGCCTTCCCGGTGCTGCTGCTGGTGCTGCGGTTGTGGCGGCTCAGTCGGCAGGACATGCCGACGATGCTGCTGCTCGTGCAGTACGTCAGCCCGCTGGGGCTGCTCAGCGCCCTGCTGATCGCCCTGGTCTGGGCGTTCCCGCTGGTCGTGCTGGTGCTCGGGCTGCTCGGCCGCCTGCTCCAGGTCAGCGCGCCGGAGCGGTTCGACACCGAGCGGTCGCTGCTCGCGTACGGCACCACCCGTACGCCCGGGTGGGTGCTGGTCGCGGCCGTCGGCCTGGCGGCGCTCACCTGGCAGCTGCGGTTCCTGCCGCTGCTGGTGATGCTCGCCCTCGCGCTGCTGGCGCTGCGCACCCGGCACCGCCACCCGGACCGGCCGCTCCGGCTGCTGGTCACCGGGCTGCTGGTGCCGGTGGCCGTGGCCGCCGGGGCGTACGCCTGGCTTGCCCCGGCGGCGGTGTCCGCGCTCCGGCTCGGTGAGCCCGCCACCGCCCTGCTGCTGCTCGTGCCGCCGGCCGGTGTGGCGGTGCTCACCGGCCCGCTGCCCCGCCGGATCGCCCCGGGGCTGACCCGCGCCCTGGCGTACGCGGTGGCCGGCGTGGTCCCGGTGGTGATGGGCGTGGTCTTCCTGCGGGTACCGCTGCTGCCCGCGGTGGCGGTGGAGGTGGGGCCGGAGGCGGGGCCCGTCCGCGAGGTGGTCCGCGGCCAGGCGGTCACCGTCACGGACCGGATGACCATCGTCCTGGACCGGCGGGGAGAGGTCCGGTTCCTCCCCAACGACCAGGTGCGGGGTCAACTGCTCTGCCCCGACCCGGGGCGGATACCGATCAGTCGCGTCGACGTCTACGGCTGGCACGTCGAGGACACCGCACTGGACTGGATGATGCCCCGGCAGCCGGTCGGCGAGCCGGATCCGCGCTGCGTCGGCCGGGTGCCGTTGAACGGCCCGCCCCCGGCGCGTCCGCCGCTGCCCCGGTGACCCCAGGGCGCGGATCACCCCCGGACAGGCCGACCGGCCGTCGCGGCACGGCGCGCGCATAATGGGTCCAGCCGGCCGGGGTGCCGGCGACCCGGCCGCCGACCGCGGCCCGGGCAGGGGAGATGGCGAGGGTACGGTGACGCAGGCGATCCCGAACGTGGCCCGGAACACCCGGCAGCGCACCGAGGTGCTGGCCCTGCTCCGTGAGGTCGAGGGCTTCCACACCGCGCAGCAGCTGCACCGGATGCTCTGCGACCGGGACGCCCGGGTCGGCCTGACCACCGTCTACCGCACCCTCCAGCTGCTGGTCGACGCCGGTGAGATCGACTCCACCCGGCTTCCCGGCGGCGAGCAGCTCTTCCGGCGGTGCAGCCAGAGCCGGCACCACCACCACCTGGTCTGCCGCTCCTGCGGGCGGACCGTCGAGGTGGCCGGGCCGGCGGTCGAGCGCTGGGCCGAGCAGGTGGCGGCCGAGCACGGCTTCACCGACGTCGGGCACACGCTGGAGATCTTCGGCACCTGCACCACCTGCGCCCGCTGACCGACCCGAACGCCGCGGGCGCCCGCGCACCGCGTCGGCGTGACCGGCGAGCAGGAACAGGTGCGCCGCACCCCCGTCCCACCCGCCGGTCGTGGGCGGCCGGATCAGCAGTTGCGCAGCTCGGGGGACTGGTTGAGCACCTGGCCGCGCGGCGAGACGAACCGCCGGTAGGTGTCGGAGTCCACCGCGGACGGCCGGAACGCCGCGACGCGGTGGCAGTTCTGGAAGGCGAGCTTCACCCCGAAGTGCCGCTCCAGGCCGGCCCGGATGGCGTCGCTGGCCAGTGCCCGCAGCAGTTGGCCGCGCTCGGCCTCGGTGGGCGGCGGGATCACGTTGTCGGCGCGCTCGCCGCCACCGGACTCCAGGTCGGCGACCACCCGGCTGACGGTCGCCCAGGCGTACGGAAGCGAGTCGCGGACGCAGGCGACGAAGTCCGCGTCGTCGATCGGGCCGCGCTCGGCGGCGTCGAGCAGGGCGGGTGGGACGGTGAGAGACATGCTCCTCCTCACGGGTTGGTAATGACTACGATTGTCATTACGGTTGCAGAGGGAGCACACCATGCGACCCGGCCCACGTCAACACGTTCCGGGCGCGTCGGGTCGACGGTGCGTGACGAGTGTCGGGCTCAACCCCGGCGGGGGTGGCCCTTGAGG
Source organism: Micromonospora sp. NPDC049497 (assembly GCF_044465805.1). Taxonomy (NCBI): domain Bacteria; kingdom Bacillati; phylum Actinomycetota; class Actinomycetes; order Micromonosporales; family Micromonosporaceae; genus Micromonospora; species Micromonospora sp. NPDC049497. The sequence goes on from NZ_JBITMC010000006.1 coordinate 205,779, forward strand.
TGGCGGCCCAGCTCGCGGGCGATCTCCCGCTGCGCGTCCCGCTCGGCGAGGGTCTGCCGCTTGTCGTACGCCCGCTTGCCCTTGGCCAGGGCCAGCTCCACCTTGGCCCAGCCGCCGGAGAAGTACATCGACAGCGGCACCAGGGTCACTCCGCCCTCGCGCAGCTTCTCCAGGATCCGGGCGATCTCCACCCGGTGCAGCAGGAGCTTGCGGGTGCGGCGCGGCGCGTGGTTGGTCCAGGTGCCGTAGCCGTACTCGGCGATGTGCAGGCCGTAGAGCATCAGTTCCCCGTCGCGCTCCTGCGCGAACGCGTCGACCAGGGACGCCCGCCTCTCGCGCAGCGACTTGACCTCCGTGCCGGCCAGCACGATGCCCGCCTCGTACGTCTTCAGGACGGTGTAGTCGTGCCGCGCCTTCTTGTTCGAGGCGATCAGCGTGCGGTCGGTCTGCCGGGCGGCGCTCACCCGGTGGAGGATATCCGCCCCGGTCAGCCGGCGCGGCGCAGCCGGTCAGCCAGGTCCCGCACCGCCTCGGCGAAGCGCGGGTCGAACTCTCCCGGCCAGTGCCCCAGGAGCGGCGGCGGCACGCTGTCGTGCGGCGGTACGACCACGTCCCACGGATCCCGCAGCCGCCGGTCCACCGAGCCGGCCGGCCCGGCCACCGACGACGGCTCCCCGACGCGGTGCGGGCAGAAGATCCAACTGCCGATCGGGTCGGTGTCCCGCCACAGGTTCAGCCACCGCCAGCCGATCCGGTCACCCACCTCGCGCAGCACCCCCTCACCCACGTACGCGGGGAACTGCCGCTGGTAGAGCCGGCGCAGCGGCGACCCGTACGTCAGCAGCGCCACCCGTTCGCCGACCGCCGGCGGCAGTTGCAGCACCGTCGCGGCGAGCAGCACCGACCCGTGGCTGTGCCCGGTGAGCACCACCCGGTGCCCCTGCCCGACGAGCCAGGTGATCCGCCGGCTCAGCTCCGGCACGGCCCGCTCGGCGTAGCAGGGCGGCGCGAAGGGATGCGTCCCGCGCGGCCAGAACGTACCCAGGTCCCACAGCACGCCCACGTACCGGCGGAACTCCATCGTGCGGTACGCGAACAGCCCGCCCACCAGCAGCGCGATCAGCGTCGCCGCGATGAGGTAGCTGCCCACCGTGACGCCGAAGTTCACCAGACCGGACGGCACGCCGGTCAGGCGCTCGACGACGTCACCCGGGTACACCCCGAGCAGCCCGACCGTGCTGGTCGCCATGCCCAGGCCGGCGAGGAACGCGTACACCACGCCGAGGGGCTCCAGGAGTTCGGTGAAGCTCGCCCGCGCAACGGCCTTCTCGACCTGGCGCAGCCGGGGCGCGGCGTCCGGCGGGGCGTGCGGGAAGTCCCGGGCCACGGAGGCCGCGGCGGAGCGCCGCCGGCCCGGCCGGGACAGCAGAACCGTCCCGGCACCGACCACGAGCGCGACCATCACCGCCAGGAAGAACCCGAAGATCGCCCACTTGTACGGCAGTGGCGGCGAGGTGGCCAGGCGCTCGGCGGTGGGCGCGTTGCGGTCCAGCAGGTCCGCCACGCGGTACACCACCTCGGCGGAGAACGCTATCGCCAGCCCGGTGGCGACGCTGGCGATGACCGGTGCGCCGTACCCGCGCCGGGCCCCGCCCTCGGGCTGTCTGACCCGCATGGACAGCACCACGCCCCAGAGCGTCAGCAGCAGGCACGTCTGCGTCGCGAAGAGCGCGGCGACCGTGACGGAGTACCCGGGCAGGCCCCCGCCGTCGGGCCACGGCGCCGGATCTGCCGCCACCAGGGCGACCACCAGCGCCGTCAGTGCGCACGAGGAGTCCCGCAGGGCCCGGGTGAAGCGGTCGATGCCCCGGTGGGCCCGGACCGAGTCGATCTGCGGGTGCAGGCAGACCAGGACGACGCAGGTGGCCAACCCCGCAACGGTCACCACGAGCAGCACCAGCGCGCCCGCGCCGCCGTCGCCCAGCCGGGCGACCAGCAGGACGAGATTCAGCGTGCCGAAGGCGACCGCCACGTGGATCGCCCGCAGCCGCGCGACAAGCGGCGCCCGGTCCCACCGGCCGACGACGCTCAGCTCGTGCCGGCCCTCGGTGGCAGCCGGTGGGCGGAACGTGGCGAAGGGGCCTGCCGGGCGGGCGCCGAGCCGCCAGACCACGGCCACCGCGCCGACCGGAACCAGCGACAGCACCGCCAGCCGCAGGCCGACCGGCCGCCCGCCCAGCCAGGACAGCCAGCTCCGGCCGGACAGGCAGGTGGGCATGGCCAGGCACTTCCACGCCACCAGGTCCAGCGCCACCCCGGCGACCGTCAGCACGTACAGGGCCGTCAGCGTCACCGCCAGCAGCCGGCACAGCGCCTTGAACACGAGGGCACCGGCCGTCGCGGGACGCATCCAGATCGCCACGTTGCAGAGCATGAACGGCAGGAGGAAGACCAGGGACAGGGTCCGCACGGCCGTGCCGGAGGGCAGGTCGTTCCACCGGTACGTCTCCAGCACCACCCCACCCGCCCCGGTGGCACCCGGATAGCCCGGCCGGACCCGGTAGAATCCGCCGGACCGGTCCCCGGCAACCTGCGACACGTCCGGGCGGTCCAGCACCTGTTCGGCGCCCGCGCCGGAGACCCCGTGCACCCGCAGCTCGACGACGTCGCCGGACGCGGACTCCACGTCCGGCGGTGCTGGACTTCGCGACATCGGCCCCCCGGAAACGTCCTCCCGGTGGCCGTGGGCCGGCCACCGCCGCCGCCCCACGCGGCGGGCGGTCGTCTACCCGTTCGGTCGCCGGTCAACCGCCGCTCCTGACCGTGCGCACCGCCCGCGACTCCGACCGGCTCGCGGTCGAGGTGGCCGACACCGGGCCGGGCATCCCGCCGGCGGTGCGCCCCCGCATCTTCGAACCCTTCTTCACCACCAAGCCGGTGGGCGAGGGCACCGGCCTGGGCCTGGACATCTCGTACCGGATCGTGGTGCGCAAGCACCACGGCGACATCCGCGTGGATTCCGTCCCCGGCGCGACGGTGTTCCGGGTGCTCCTTCCGCTGACCGTGGAGCCGGTCACGACCTGACCGGGCGCCGCGACCGTGGATGCCGTGCGCGCGGCAATTTGGCTCGCCGCCACGCCGCCGGCCGGTGAGAATGCCAGCGTGGAAAACCGCGCGATGGTACGGCTCAGCAAGCGCATGTCCCTGGCCCTCCGGCACGAGCCGGGTCGCTTCGGCCTCGCGCCCGACGGGGCGGGGTGGGTGCCGTTGCCGGCCTTCCTCGCCGCGCTGCGGATCGACCGGGCCGACCTCGACGCGGTCGTCGCGGACAACGACAAGCAGCGGTTCGCGGTGGAGCGCGGGCCGGACGGGGTGGACCGCATCCGCGCCAGCCAGGGCCACTCCATCCCGGTCGACCTGGGGCTGGAGCCCGTGTCGCCGCCGGCGTGGCTCTACCACGGCACCAGCGCCGATGCCCTCGACTCGATCCGCGCCACCGGCCTGCACCGGGGCGGCCGGCACCACGTCCACCTGTCCCCGGACGTGGAGACCGCCCGACGGGTGGGTGCCCGGCGTACGGGGGTGACGGTGGTGCTGACCGTGGACGCCGCCGCGATGGCCCGGGACGGCCACGTCTTCCACCGCAGCGCCAACGGCGTCTGGCTCACCGGGGCCGTACCGCCCCGCTACCTGGCCACCTGACCTCAGACGCGCTCGCGGGCGAGGAAGTCCGCCAGGACCCGGGTGTGGGTGGAGAACGCCAGCTCGACCGGCTCGGTGAGCACCAGCCACTCGGTCGCCTCCTCGGTCGGCGCCGAGGGGGGCAGGTCCTCCGCGGACCGCGCCGGCAGCTCGCCGAAGACCATCATGGTCCCGCCGGCCGGCGCGCTGTGCACCGCGAAGAGCTCCGCGTCGGCCGCGTCGGCGAGGAGTCCCGTCTCCTCCCGCAGCTCCCGGACCAGCGCGTCGCTCCACTCCTCGCCGTACTCGACGAAGCCGCCCGGCAGCGCGAGCAGCCCGCGCGCCGGTTCGATGTCCCGACGGACGACGACCACGCCCACACCGTCGGCCGTGCGGACCGGCAGCACCGCGACCGCGACGGGCAGCGGGTTGCGCCAGACCGTCTGACCGCACGTGGCGCAGACCCGCGGCCACCCGGCTCCCCCGGAGTAGGCCGCCCCGCAGAAGGAACAGTGCGAGTACGCGGAGCCCGTCATGCCGCTGCACGTTACCCGCCGCCGGGTGGTCTACCCGTCCGTGGCCTGGCGGGCCTACCCGGCAGGCCACACAGCCCGGTCAGGCCGCCGGGTCGCCCGTGTAGAAGGCGGTGGTGCGCTCGGCGGCGGCGCGGGCCGCCGCCTCGTCGGTGCCCGCGGCGACGCTCGCCTCGCGCCACGCCTCGCTGCTGCGCCTGACGTAGTCCTTCCCCTCCGGCGACGCGGTCCAGGCGGCACTCTGCTCCGGGGTCACCCCGCTGCCGTCCGCGGCGAGGTGCGAGGCCAGGCCGAGCAGCCCCAAGTCCCATCCGACGCCGACCGCGCCCGGACCGTACAGGTCCCAGAACTCCTGGGCGACGTGGGCGATGTGCTCCAGCTGGAAGCGGGTGCGGCCGTCCTCGACCGGCGTCAGCGTGACCTCGATCCAGCTCACCTCGCCGCCCATCTCCCAGGTGGCGGCGAAGCTCCTCGGCGGGTCGCAGCGCTCGACGGTGCCGCCCGCGTTGCCCTCCAGCTGGTACTTCCCGTGCAGCCGCAGGTCGCCGGAGACCGGCAGGAACCAGCGGGGGATGCGCTCGGGGTTGGTGCAGGCGTCCCAGACGTCGTCCAGGGGCGCGTCGTACGTCTGGCTGATGGTCATCACCCGGGCCTCGCCGGCCTCCAGCGTGCGCGTGCCGAGCTGGCGGCGGATGGCGTTGACCTGGCTGGTGGCGTCGATCATGGTTGGTTCCTCTCCTCGGGTGCGGCGGTCGGCGGGTCGCCCCCGCGCCGCTCACGTCGGCCTCGGGCGAGCTCGGTCGCGAGGGCCTGCAACGGGTTGGTCCAGAACTGGCGGAAATGGTCGAGCCACTCGTCCACCTCACGCAGGGGCCGGGTGTCGACGGCGTAGAGCCGCCGTGTGCCGGCCACGCGCACGGTGGCGAATCCGTTGTCCCGCAACACCTTCAGGTGCTGCGAGACGCCGGGTTGCGAGATCCCGAACTCGGCCCGGACGACGTCGACCAGCGCACCGGCGGTCATCTCCCCGTCGGCGAGCAGCTCCAGGATCCGGCGCCGCACGGGGTCGCCGAGCACATCGAAGGCGTGCACCGGACCTTTATATCAGCACGGCCTTATTTAAGCCACCGATGATGCGAGGATCTCCGCCGCGGCCCGCTCGCCGGCCTCGATCGCCCCGTCGAGGTAGCCGGCCCACCGCGTGGCGGTCTCCGTGCCGGCCCAGTGCACCCGCCCGACCGGCCGGCGCAGCTCCGGCCCGTACGCGCGCCACGCGCCGACGGACACCGCACCGCAGAAGCAGCCGCGCGTCCACTCGTCGGCCGACCAGTCGTACTCGACGACCTCGTCGGGACGCCGCGCGTCCGGGCCGACGATCTCCACCAGCGCGTCGAGCAGGGTGCCGCGGCGGGCGTCGGGCGACATCCGCCGCAGGGCGTTCGCCTCGTCGCCGTAGCTGAACGCGGTCAGCACCCCGCGCGCCGAGTCCGGGGTGCCGTTGTCCACCGTCTCGGTGACCGGCCCCTCGGCGCAGGTCGAGACCCCCGAGCGGCCGTCGGCCCGCCAGAACGGCTCCGGGTAGACCGCGTGCACCTTCACCGCCGATCCCATCGGCATCCGCTGGGTCAGTCCGTCGCGCAGCGCGGGCAGCGGCGGGTCGTACCGGATGCGACCGGCCAGTGCCGGCGCGAGCGCGACCACGACAGCCTCGGCGGTCAGCGTCTCGCCGCTCGTGCGGACGGTCACCCCGTCGTGGTCCTGGCTGATCGCCTCGACCGGCGCGCCGAGCCGGACGGTGTCCGGGCCGAGCGCCGCCGCGAGGGCGTCGGCGAGCACTCCCGGACCGCCGACGACACGGTCCTGCTGCGCCCCGCCGGCCATCCCGAGCAGCATCCCGCTGCCGCCGCCGCTGCGCAGGTAGAACAGCATCTGCAGGAGGGAGATCTCCGCCGGGCCGGCGGCGAGCAGGCCACCGGCGAGCAGCCGCCCCAGGTACCGGGCGGCCACCGCGTCGGGGGCGGCCTCCCGCAGCCAGGCGGCGAGCGTCCGCCGGTCCCAGTCGGGCGCCTCGGCCGCCGTCCAGGGCGCGGCCGGGTCGACCCGTTGGGCGTACGCGTCGAGCAGCGCGAGCACCTCGTCGGTCGGTGCGGGAGGTTCGGTGTACCGGCGGCCGGCCCACAGCACCGTCGGCATGCCCTGCGCCGCCGTCGGGAAGGTGGCCAGCCCGTACCGGGCGACCAGCGCGGCGACCCGGTCCTGGGTCGGGCCGATCCACTGCGCGCCCAGGTCCACCTGCGTCCCGTCGGGCAGCCAGCGGGTCAGCGCCCGCCCACCGACCCGGTCCCGGGCCTCCAGCACGCGGACGCGGGCACCGGCCCGCTTCAGGGCCAGCGCCGCGGCCAGCCCGGAGAACCCGGCGCCGACCACCACCACGTCGGTACGCACCCGGCCGTCTACCCGGCCCGGGTGGAAAAAGTCCCGGCGCGGTGTCGATCCGGGCCGGCGCCGTTCGTGTGGAGGATGAGAGGCCGGCGTACGTGCCGGCCGCGACGCCAGGAGGAGCCATGCGGCAGTACCTGCTCAGCATCCACCACCCCGTCGGCGCGGGGCAGCCGGACCCGGAGTTCCTGGCCGGGGTGATGCGCGAGCTCGGCCAGATCCGGCGGGAACTGGAGGACTCCGGGTGCTGGGTCTTCGGTCAGGGCCTGCACGACCCATCCACGGCCACCGTCCTACGCCCGAAGGGCGACGAGGTGCTGGTCACCGACGGGCCGTTCGCCGAGGGCAAGGAGTACCTCGGCGGCATCACCATCCTCCGCGCCCCGGACCTCGACGCCGCCCTCGAATGGGGCCGGCGGTACGCGGTGGCCACCACCCTGCCCATCGAGGTACGCCCCTTCCAGGGTGGGGCCGAGGACTGACCGTGCCCGACGTGGAGGCGGTGTTCCGCGCGGAGTACGGCCGCGCGGTCGCCGTCCTGGTCCGCCTCCTCGGCGACATCGACCTCGCCGAGGAGGCCGTGCAGGAGGCGTTCGCGGTGGCGGTGGCCCGCTGGCCGGAGACCGGCGTGCCACCCGCCCCGGCCGGGTGGATCATCACCACCGCTCGGAACCGGGCCGTCGACCGGCTGCGCCGGGAGGCGTCCCGGGGGCGTCGGCACGCCGAGGCGTCCCTGCTGCACGCCCCCGACGAACCGGCCGAGGAGGGCCCCGTGCGCGACGACCGGCTTCGCCTGATCTTCACCTGCTGTCACCCGGCGCTGGGTCCCGCCGCCCGGGTTGCGCTCACCCTGCGCCTGCTCGGTGGCCTCGGTACCGCCGAGATCGCCCGCGCCTTCCTGGTGCCCGAGGCGACCATGGCGCAGCGGATCGTCCGGGCCAAGGCGAAGATCCGCGACGCCGGCATCCCGTACCGGGTGCCGCGCGACGCCGACCTGCCCGACCGGCTGCACGGCGTGCTCGCCGTCGTCTACCTGATCTTCACCGAGGGGCACACCGCGACCTCGGGGTCCCGGCTGGTCCGCGAGGACCTGTGCGCCGAGGCGGTCCGGCTGGGCCGGCTGCTCGTGGAGCTGATGCCGGACGAGCCGGAAGCCTCGGGTCTGCTCGCGTTGATGCTGCTCACCGAGTCCCGCCGTCCCGCGCGCACCACCGCCGACGGGCGGCTGGTGCCGCTCGGCGAGCAGGACCGCAGCCGCTGGGACGCCGGCCTCGTCGCCGAGGGGCAGGCCCTTGTGCGCCGCTGCCTGCGCCGCGACCGGCCCGGCCCGTACCAGATCCAGGCCGCCATCGCCGCCGTGCACAGCGCCGCACCGCGCGCCGCCGACACCGACTGGGGTCAGATCCTGACGCTGTACGACCAGCTCACCGCCGTCACTCCCGGGCCGGTGGTGGCGCTGCACCGGGCCGTGGCACTGGCCGAGGTCGCCGGTCCGGCGGCGGCGCTGGCCGTGGTGGACGGTCTGGCGCTGGACTCCTACCACGTGTTCCACGCCGTCCGTGCCGACCTGCTCCGGCGGCTGGGCCGCGTCGAGGAGGCCCTGTCGGCGTACCGGGCGGCCGCCGACCGCACCGACAACGCCGCCGAACGCGAGCACCTGGCCGCCCGCGCGAGCGCGATCCGCCAGGGCCTGCCTTTCGGGGACGCCCGCTAGACGCCGCTGGCCGGCACCCGTGTTCGGGTGCCGGCCAGCGGCTTGTTTCCCCCTTGGAGGAAGGTCTGTGGTGGTCAGCTGTTCCAGTGCTCGGTGACGAGGTCGGCGGCCTGCTGTTCCCACTGGGCGTAGTGGTCGGGGTAGGCCGAGACCTGGACGGTCTGGGCGGCCTTGGTCAGCGGCATGTCCTTCCAGCCGTCGACCTGCTTGAGGCCCTTCAGGAACGCCATCGTCGAGTACTCGGGGTCGGTGATCTGCTCGACGGTGCCCCAACCCGAGGACGGGCGCTGCTGGAACAGGCCCTGCGAGTCGTGGTCGTTGCGCTCACCCAGGTGACCCAGGTTCTCCAGCTTCGACTCCTGCAGCGCGGTCGCGATCGACACCACGGCGGCGCGCTCGTCCATGTCGGCCTTCTTCGTCGCGGCGATGATCGCCTTGACGTTGGTGGTCTGCTCGTCGGTGAGGTCGATGCGGGACTGCTTGCCCTGCACACCGTGCGGGATCAGCTTGCCGGTGTCGGTCTTGTCGGCCTGCACCACGGCGACCGGGGTCGACTCCACGGCCGGAGCGGCGTGAACAGCGGGGCCGGCGAAGATGCCACCGGCGAAGGCGATACCAGCGATACCGAGAACGCTCTTACGCATGATCGTGTTCATGGGGAAAGCTCCTTCGGGGGTCAGCACCCTGGGCCGAGGGGGATCGGCACACGGGTGCGAGGCACCATCCGGCGCTCAGAAGATGTCGGGGGATCGGCACACGCTCGTCGAGCAGGGGGTTGCTCGTCCGCGGTGCCAGGGGGATGTAACGACCGGCTACCCGCCGTCATTCCGGGGCCACGGATCCGCGCCTGGGGGCTGCGCGTCCTGCTCGATCGTCCGCCATGTGTAACGACCCCCGGGCGGCCACGATTCCGCCGCCGGGATGCCCCCGGTCACACCCCGAAACCGGACAGCCAACCCGATATCGGATGCCGCGACCAAGGGGGCCGGGCGGAGATCCACTCGACATCACTGAAACCGGGCCATCGACCCCACCCGGACACCGCGACTTCACAGCGCCCGAGTCGATCAAAGCGAACGGACACACCGCGTACGCCGGAAGAGCCGGCGGCGGACGGCGGCGGTTTGTGCGGGCGGACGGCCGGGAACCCGACTTGCCCGGCACTGCGGCGCCCGGCGCGCCGCCCGACGAACGGACGCGACACCCCATGACCGACCGTCCGACCGTGGCCCCCGCCGTGCCCGACCTGGACCTGCTCACGCTCGGGGTGGAGGAGGAGTACCTGCTGCTCGATCCGGACACCGGGGAGAGCATGGCCGTCGCCGACCGAATCCTCGACGCCCTGTCCGGGTCCGCCCGCGACCAGAGCCGGCAGGAGTTCCGGCACAGCATGGTCGAGATGGTCACCCCCGTGTCGTGCGACCTGGGCGAGGTGCGGGAGCACCTGGTGGGGCTGCGCCGGTCGGCGGCGGAGGCGGCGGAGGCGGCGGGGGCCCGGCTCGTCGCGGTGGGGGCGACGCCGGTGCACGAGCGGCACCGGAGTGTTCCGGACGAACCGCGCTACCACGCGATGTCGCGCCGGTTCGGGCCGGTCGCGCACGACCCGGCGGTGTGCGGGTGCCACGTGCACGTCGGTCTGCCGGACCGCGAACTGGCCGTGCAGGTGTCCAACCACCTGCGCCCGTGGCTGCCGGTGGTGCAGGCGATCACCGCGAACTCGCCGCTGCACGACGGGCGGGACACCGGCCACGCCAGCTGGCGCTCGATGCAGCTGGAGCGCTGGCCGAGCATCGGGCCGACCCCGCACTTCGAGTCCGTGGCGGACTACGACGACACGGTCTCCGACCTCATCGCCGCCGGCATCATGCTCGACGCCGCGATGGTCTACTGGTACGCCCGGCCGTCGGCCGCGTACCCGACGGTGGAGGTCCGGGTCGGCGACGTGTGCCCGACGGTGGACGACACCGTGCTGGTCGCCGGTCTGGTGCGGGCGCTGGTGGCGACGATGGCCGACCAGGTCCGGGACGGGATGACGGCTCCCCGGATCCGGGACTGTCTGGTGTCCGCCGCGCACTGGCGGGCCGCCCACGACGGGCTCGACGGTGACCTGATCGACCTGCGATCCGGTGGCGCGAAGCCGGCCTGGACCCTCGTCGACGAGCTGTTCACCACGGTCACGCCGGCCCTGGTGCGCCACGGCGACCTGGCGTACGTGCGGGCTCAGCTCGCCCGGATCCACGCCGAGGGCAACGGCGCGACGCGACAGCGCCGGATCATGGCCCGTACGGCCGGCGACGTCCGCGCGGTCCTCGACCACCTCGCCGCCCAGACCCGGGTGGTGTGACGCGTCAGCGGACGCCGTGCGACTGGAGCCAGAGTTCCAGCAGGCCGAGCTGCCACAGCTTGTTGCTGCCCGCGGCCGCCTGCGCCCGGTCGGGCGCGGCGAGCAGTTCCTCGACGTACGCCTCCCGGAACAGCCCGCGCTCCCGCGCGGCCGGCGCCCGCAGTGCCTCGATGACCAGGTCGCGGACCGGCCCGTCCACGTTGCGCAGCGCCGGCACCGGGAAGTAGCCCTTCGGCCGGTCGATGACCTCGGCGGGCAGCACCTCCCGGGCCACCTCCTTCAGCACGCCCTTGCCGCCCCGCGCGACCTTGTGCTCCGGTGGGCAGGCGGCGGCGAGCGCGACGAGGTCCTGGTCCAGGAACGGGGTGCGGACCTCCAGCCCCCACGCCATGCTCATGCTGTCCACCCGTTTGACCGGGTCGTCGGGGAGCATCAGGTGCGTGTCCAGGCGCAGCACCGCGTCCAGGGCGGTGTCCGCGCCGGGCGCGGCCAGGTCCGCGACGACCAGCTCGCGGCTGGCGTCGGCGTCGGCGGCGTACGCGGGACCGACGACCCGGCTCAGCTCGGCGTGGTCGCGGTCGAAGAACGCCGACGTGAACACCTGCGCCGCCTCGTCGCGGGGGATGCCGGCCAGCGGCTGGTGATAGCCGTACCCGGCGAACACCTCGTCCGCGCCCTGCCCGGACTGCGCCACCTTCACGTGCCGCGCGACCTGCTCGGAGAGCAGGTGGAAGGCGACTACGTCGTGGCTGCCCATCGGCTCGGTCATGGCGTGGACGGTCCGGCGGACGGCGGGCACCAGGTCGTCGTCGGCGAGCTGGATGCGCTGGTGGTCGGTGTCGTACGCGCGGGCGACGAGGTCGGAGTAGTGGAACTCGTCGCCGGTCTCTCCGCCCCGGCTGTCGAAGCCGATGCTGAACGTCCGCAGGTGCTCCTGCCCGGCCTCGGCGAGCAGCGCCACGATCATGCTGGAGTCGAGTCCGCCGGAGAGCAGCACGCCGACCGGCACGTCGGAGACCAGCCGCCGCCGTACGGCGGTGCGCAGCGCGTCGCCCACCGCGGCTCGCCAGTCGCCGGCGTCCCAGCCGGCGTGGGCGGGGTCGCGCACGTAATCGGGCCGCCAGTAGACGCGGTCGCGGCTGCGCCCGTCGGCCTCGACGACCCGGAGGGTGGCCGGCGGCAGCTTGCGGACGCCGCGCAGGATGGTGCGGGGCGCCGGCACGATCGAGTGCCACGACAGGTAGTGGTGCAGCGCCACCGGGTCGACGACGGTGTCCACGTCCCCGCCGCGCAGCAGCGCGGGAAGCGTCGAGGCGAACCGCAGCCGGGTCGGGGTCCCGGCGAGGTAGAGGGGTTTGATGCCGAGCCGGTCGCGGGCCAGCACGAGCCGCCGCCGGGCCCGGTCCACCAGGCCGATGGCGAACATGCCGACCAGGTGGTCGACGAAGTCCTCGCCCCACTGGGCGTACGCCACCAGGATCACCTCGGTGTCGCTGGTGGAGTGGAACACGTGCCCGGCGGCACGCAGCTCCTCGCGCAGCTCCGGGTAGTTGTAGACACAGCCGTTGAAGACCAGCGCCAGCCCGAGGTCCTCGCGCACCATCGGCTGCCCGCCCGCGTCGGAGAGGTCGATGATGGTCAGCCGGCGGTGCCCGAGGGTGACCCAGCCGTCGCTCCACAGCCCCTCGCCGTCCGGCCCCCGGGACCGCATCGCCTCGGTCATCCGGGTCACCGCGTCGGCGTCGGGGGTCGTACCGTCGAACCTCGCCTCACCGCTGATGCCGCACATCCTCAGCGGTCACCGGGCCTTGCGCAGCACGGCCTCACCGTCACCACTCCCGTCGCACGTCGGTCCTCGTCGCGGACCGTCCGCGTGGGGGTCCGGTCCCGTCAACCGGACGGGCCGCGCGGGTACCCGTGGTCGTCACGGGCAAACACGGGTCGTCGTCTCAGAACTGTCGCGATATCTGTCGCACTATTCGACGGCGTCGCGGTCCAGGTGCCGGTAGACCGTGGCCCGGGAGACGCCCAGGCGGGCGGCGATCTCGTCGACCGAGTGCGTGCCCGCCGCGTGCAGCCGCCGGGCGAGCCCGACCTGCTCCGGGCTCATCGCGCGGGGCCGCCCCGGGCGCCGCCGGGCCGTCGCCGGGGGGCCGGGCGTCGGCTCCGCGCCGGGCGCGCCCTCGCCGGCCGGTTCCGCCGCGGCGTCCGGCCCGGCCCACAGCCGGCGTACGCCGTCGAGCATGTGCGCCCGCAGCACCTCGTCGGGTACGTCGAGGAAGAACACGATCGGGTCGCTGCACATCGCGATCGCCTGGACGGCGCGGACCCGCTCGCGGAGCCCGGCGTCCGGGCCGGCGGCGATCTCGTTGGCGCGCATCGCCACCCACATCAACCGGTGGTACGTGTCGCCCCGGGTCACCAGCGCGAGGTCGTGGTACAGCATGCCCAGCGGCCGGCGGTGCGCGAGCATGGTGTCCACCCAGCCCTCGACCAGCGTCCGGCGGGCCCGTTCCGGTGGCAGCGTCTCGGCGGCGTCCAGCAGCTTCTCCAGGTCGGCGAGCAGCGGCTCGACCAGTGCGGTGAGCAGGTGCTCCTTGGTGGGGAAGTGGTAGAGGATCGCCGCCTTGGTCAGCCGCAGCCGCTCGCCGATCTGGCGCAGCGAGGTGCGCTGGTAGCCGTGCCCGGCGAAGAGGTCGAGGGCGGCGCGCAGGATGCGGCTGCGGGTGTCGTCGCCAGGTTCGCCGGTCATGGCGACCAGGGTAGAGCGTCCTGACCATCGGTCAGTACAGTGAGGGGTGTCGGCACCGCATCGGCAGGAGGCGTCATGCCCGTCATCTCGATCGAGCACCTGGTCAAGACCTTCGGCGCGGTGCGTGCCCTCGACGGGCTCGACCTGCGGGTCGAGGCGGGGGAGGTGCACGGCTTCCTCGGGCCCAACGGCGCCGGGAAGTCCACCACCATCCGGGTCCTGCTCGGCCTGCTGCGCCGCGACGCCGGTGAGGTGCGGGTGCTCGACGCCGACCCGTGGCGGGACGCGGTGGCCCTGCACCGCCGGCTCGCGTACGTGCCGGGCGACGTCAGCCTGTGGCCCAACCTCTCCGGCGGCGAGGCGATCGACCTGTTCGGGGCGCTGCGCGGCGGGCTGGACCGGCGCCGCCGCGACGAGTTGCTGGAACGCTTCGTGCTGGACCCGACCAAGAAGTGCCGCGCGTACTCCAAGGGCAACCGGCAGAAGGTGGCCATCGTCGCGGCCCTCGCCACCCCCGTCGAGCTGTACGTGCTGGACGAGCCCACCTCCGGCCTGGATCCGCTGATGGAGGCGGTCTTCCAGGACGAGGTCCGGCAGCTCGCCCACTCCGGGGCCACCGTGCTGCTCTCCAGCCACGTGCTCGCCGAGGTCGAGGCGCTCTGCGACCGGGTGAGCATCATCCGCGAGGGGCGCACCGTCGAGTCCGGCACGCTGACCGAGCTGCGCCACCTGGCCCGCACCACGGTGACCGTGCAGACCGCCCGACCGCTCACCGGCGTCGAGGCGCTGCCCGGCGTGCACGAGGTCCGGGCCGTCGACGGCCGCACCAGCCTGGAGGTGGAACCGGCCCACCTGGACACGCTGCTCGCCCACCTCGTCGGGTTCGGCGTGACCGCCCTGACCAGCGCCCCGCCCACCCTGGAGGAGCTGTTCCTGCGGCACTACGGCGACGCGTCCGCGAACGGGCAGCGGGCCGGGGCGGGTGCCCGGTGAGCGGCCTCGCCGGCACCGGCCGACTCGCCCGGCTCGCCCTGCGCCGCGACCGGATCCGTCTGGCGCTGTGGGTGCTCGGCACCCCCCTGCTCGGCCTCGCGCTCGCCGCCAGCGTCACCGGCATCTACCCCGACGACTCCAGTCGCCTCGGGTACGCCCGGACCTCCGCCAGCAGCGTGGTCGCCCGCGCCTTCAACGGCCCGATCGTCGGTCCGGACCTCGGCGCGGTGGTGATCGCCGAGACGTACGTGACCCTCGCCCTGCTCGTCGCGCTGCTGAGCACGTTCGCCGTGGTCCGGCACACCCGGCAGAACGAGGAGACCGGGCGTGCCGAGCTGCTCGGTGCCGCCGTCGTCGGCCGGTACGCGCTGCTCGCCGCCGCCCTTCTGGTCGTCGTCGGCGCCAACGTGGTGACCGCCGTGCTGCTCGCCCTGGGCTTCGTCGCCTCCGGCCTGCCGGTCGCCGGGTCGGTCGCCGCCGCGCTGGCGATCGGCGGCGTCGGGGTGGCGTTCACCGCCGTCGCCGCCGTCACCGCGCAGCTCTCGGTCACCTCCCGGGGCGCCAACGCCCTGGCCGCCGCAGGAGTCGGCGTCGCCTTCGTGCTGCGCGCCGCCGGGGACGTGCTCGGGCGGCAGACCGACGGCGGACTGCGGGTGGAGAGCGCCTGGCCTTCCTGGCTCTCCCCGATCGGCTGGGGCAACCAGGTGCGGGCCTTCGGCGGGGAACGCTGGTGGGTCCTCGCGTTGCCGGTGGCGCTGCTGGCCGCCGGAGTCGCGCTCGCCGTCCTCCTCGCCGGGCGGCGCGACCTCGGCGCCGGCCTGTTCGCGGCCCGCCGTGGCCCGGCGCGGGCGGCACCCGGGCTGCTCGGCCCGGCCGGCCTGGTGTGGCGGCTGCACCGGGGGGCGCTGCTCGGCTGGGCGGTCGCGGTGGCGGTGCTCGGCTTCTCGATGGGCGTCGCCGCCGACGAGGTCAACGACATGGTCGGCGAGAACCCGGCGGCCGCCGAGGCGATCGCTCAACTCGGCGGCGGAGCGAACCTGGTCGACGCCTTCGTCGCCGCGATGCTCGGGCTGTTCGCGCTGACCATCGGCGCGTACGTCGTGCAGGCGCTGCTCCGGACGCGCGGTGACGAGACCGACGGGCTGCTGGAGGCGATCCTCGCCACCGCGGTCGACCGGGTGGGGTGGCTGATCACGCAGGTCCTCGGCGCGATCCTCGGCGCGGCCGCCCTGCTGCTGCTCGCCGGTGCCGCCACCGGCCTCGGCTACGGGGTGGTGGCCGGCGACCCGCTGGGCCGGACCGTCTCGCTGGGCGGTGCCGCCCTGCTGCGGCTGCCCGCGCTGCTGGTGGTCGCCGGGGTGGTGACCCTGCTGGTCGGGCTGGCGCCGCGCTGGTCGGTGGCGCTGTCCTGGTCGGCGCTGATCGGGTTCCTGCTCCTCGGGCAGCTCGGCGCGGTACTGGACCTGCCGCAGGTCGCGCTGGACCTCTCGCCGTACACGCACGTGCCGTCGGTGCCCGCGGTCGACGTGGCGGTGCTGCCCCTGGTCGCGCTGACCGGGGTGGCGGCGCTCCTGCTGGCCGCCGGCCTCGCCGGCTTCCGCCACCGCGACGTCCCCAGCTGACGCTGGGCATGGTGCTCCTTGATTGGTGACGCTGTGGCGACTCGACACGCCGAGAGTTTTACTGCTGAGCCGTCACCGATGGGTGTGCCCTAGCAGACCGACGCCGGTTATGGGAGGTGTCCACAGGGGCGCTTCCTGTCCACAGGCGTCGACGTGGTGGTGGCGGGACGACGGGAGCGGCCGGGACCCTGCGAGGCGTGAACCCGGTGCTGCGTGACCTCGTCGATCGGCAGGGGGGACTGGTGACGCGGAGGACGGCCTGCCAGGTCCTACCGGAGTGGACACTCGAACAGGCCTGCTCGAGCGGCAGTCTGCTCCGGGTGCTGCCCGAGGTGTTCGTGGATCCGCGTCTGCTGGAGGCCCCACCACCCAGCACCGATCGCGTACCACTGATCGGCCGTCTGGCTCCGGACGCGGCGCACCGCGCGGCGCTCGCCTGGGCGGACGGGCGTGCCGTCCTCAGCCATGTGAGCGCGCTCCAGGTGTGGGGGCTGCTCGGCCGCTCCGCCGGTGCTCCGCTGCACCTGAGCGCCCCCGCGGCGGCCGGCATCCGCAGCCAACCGGGCGTCCTGGTACACCGGTACCACAATCTCCTGCTCGAACCGCCGTGCGTGGTGGAGCGACGTGGTCTGCCCGTGACGCGGCTGGAGCGGACGCTTGTCGACTCGTGGCCGCAGCTGGCGTCCGCCGACCGACGCGCACCGGTGATCCGGGCCGTCAACGATCGGCTGACCACCCCCGAGCGCCTGGCCGGCGCACTGGCCGTCGCGCCGAGGCTGACCGGTCGCGCCGAGCTGCGGACGCTGCTGACGCGGCTCGCCGAGGGGTGCCGCAGCCCGTTGGAGATCTGGGGCCACGAGCGTGTCTTCACCGGCCCGGGGATGCCGGCGTTCCGCCGTCAGGCGCGGGTCCGGGTCGGTCGACGCACCATGTACCTGGACCTGTTCGCCGAGCGGGAACGGGTCGACATCGAACTCGACGGCGCGACGACCCACGGCGACCCGCGTCAGCGCGAGATCGACCTGCGCCGCGACGCCCTGCTCGCCACCGCCGGGATCCTCACGGTCCGCTTCGCCCACCGCCGCCTGGTGCACGAGCCGGACGAGGTACGTCGGGAGACCCGGGCCATCCTCGCCAGCCGACGGTGATCCGGGTAGGCGCCGCGTCGGCTCAGTCGGGCTGCGAGTCCTGCTCGGTCGGCGTCGCCGAGGTGTCCGACGGGCGGGGCGACGGCTGCCGCGGCAGCACGTCGGCGTCGGTGAGCGGCTCGAACAGGTCCTGGTGACTGCGACGTTGACGCAGAAGTTCAGCGGTCCACCCAGCAGCGGACCGCTCCTCGGCCCGCAGGTGCTCCCGTACGCGCTGGTGCTCCTCGTCGACGGTCGCCGACCCCGCGCCGCCGGGCGACTCGGCGACCTCGTCCAGGATCGACGCCCACCGTCGCGTGAGCTGCTCGGCGTACCGGGCCCGGCGCAGGTACTCCTCGTACTGGCACTCCAGCCGGACCCGCCGTTCCCAGTACGGCTGGAGAGTTCGGCGGACCCGCTCGTCGAGCCGTACCCAGGCGTCGGGCCGGCACGTCACGAGCACGTCGCCCCGCTCGTACCGCCACGGATCCTGGGTGCGCAGGAGGCGCTGCACCTCCACCTCCAACTCGCCGGCCCGGTGCGGCGGGGTTGCGCGGGACCGCTGCGCCACGAAGTGGGTCAGACGCTCCACCGCCTGGGGCGTGAAGTACCGGGCGTACCAGGCCAGGAGGTCCGGGCGCAGGCCCCGGGCGGACCAGGTGAAGGCGGCGTGCACGGTGAAGGTGAACACGTGGCCCTGCGCGGGCACGATGATCGGCTCGCTCACCTCGCGCCGTTCGGTCAACTCCTCGGGCGGGGGAGGGGACGGATGGGCGGCCTGCACCTTCCGGGCCGTGGCCTCCAGATGGCGCCGGAGGAACCGCAGCGCCGTCGCCGCGCCGGCGCGTGCCGTCCGCGCGGCTGCCCGATTACGGTCGATCCAGAGTTGGTGACGCTTCGGCGGTGGAGGCTTCGCGGCGTCGGTCATGTCCCCCTCCTCGTCGCGGACCACCACCGCCTCGCGGCGGGAAGGCGGGCGGCTTCGACTCGGCCCGGTCGTCAGGCGGTCGGCTCGTGAGGGGGAACGGCCGACTGTGCACGGCGGTGGTACGTCGTCGACGTGCCACCGGTGGTGCGCGCTCACGCTAACAAGGCGGGGGCGCCGACACCGGCAGCCGCGCGGGGCGCGTACCGCGACCGGTTATCGCCCAGCTCCGATGTGCGAGACCGTCAGCGGGGAACAGGGGGCGTCCGGGCCGCCAAGAGCCGCAGCCGTGTCGCGCCGGGGATCAGCGCCGCGTACCACGGCCTCCTGTACGGCACCACCGGCTCGGTCGGCGACCCCGCGGATGCGGTCATCCTCGACGCCCGCACCGGCCAGGACGCCGTGACGGAGCTGGCCATCGATGCAGACGCGGTGACCGCCGGCTTTGCGATCGGTGGTAATGGCTCCGGCAGCGGAGCGCAGATCCATCCGGCCACCGGTTGAACTCAGCCCCTCGCCACCGTCCGGCGGACGTGACTCCTGCCGGGCAGAAGAGCCGCATCACCGAGGACCGGTCGGCTGCCAACGCTTGATCCCAAGCCCTGATGAGTGGTCGCGCCGACCGCGGACGCGAAACCGAGTCCGGCTAACTGGACGTAGACCTCGCGCTTGGCGGTGGCCCGGCCGGCCCGGTTGATGACGTAGCCGGTCAGCCAGACCCAGCCGGCGTACGTCGGCCGGTCGCACACCGACACCACCCGGAACGTCAGCGCCCGGTCCCCGGCGAACTGCACCGAGGCCCGACCGTCGATGGTCAGCAGGTCGCCGGGGGAGGGGCGCACGGCTACCAGTGGCCCTCGTTGGTGTGGTACTCCTGCGACGGCCGGCACTCGCGGGCGTGCAGGGTCTGCCAGTCGCGCAGCGCCCGCTTGATCCGGTCGTTCTCCTGGCTGAGCGTCCGTACCTGCTGGTGGAGGTCGGTCAGCTCGTCGGCCACCCGGGCCTGGAACTCGCGTACCTGATCGGGGTCGACGCCGCGCCGACGCGGGTCGAACGCGCGGGTCCGCACCTCGTGCGGGGTCAGCCGGGCCGGGCGACCGGTCCCGTAGAGCTGGCCACCTCGATACACCTGGGCCACGTCGGTCCTTTCTGAGGGCAGGCGGGAGCGCGGGAGGTCCGTGCGGTGGGTCTGGAAGGGCGGGCCGTCCGCATGCCGGCCGCGGGCGACCCGCCCGCTCCGCCGCCGCAGCTCAGATCAGCGGTACGACAGCGGAGCAGTCCGATGGGTCGGGACGGGCACGCGCACCCGCCCCGACCAGGGGGATGAGCCGAACTCGTTGCCACGCGAGGAGCGGCTCGCGATCAAACATATATGCCTAAGTTGCGCGCCGCAACGCTTGGTTGTCCCGCCAGTGCGTGTCGTGATCAAATTGGCGTGCCACGCGAGGAGTGCCATGCCACAGACACCGGACTACATCCGGATCTCGGACGAGATCATCGGGGACCTGCGCAGCGGGAAGGTCAAGCCGGGGGACAAGTTGCCCTCGATCGCTGACATGTCTGACCGCTTCGAGGTCAGCTCATCGACCATTCAGATGGTCTACGTCCGACTGGAAGCGCTGCGCGTGATCCGACGGCATCAGGGCAAGGGCATCTTCGTCACCGACCCGAAGACCTGGATGCGGGAGCCCTGACCTGTCCCGCTAATGCCCGACCGGCCGGTGTCGGTGGGTCGACCCAAGGGCAAGATCGTTGGGATGAAGGCGTTCGTCGGCGTGACGGATCAGACGTGGTACCGCTTCCTGGCCGCACGCCCGGAGTTGAACGAGGTCAACTTCTGGAGACCCTCCGGTGGGGGATTTCGTGCACTCACGGTCGGCGAGCCGTTCTTCTTCAAGGCCCACCACCCCCTGAACCGTATCGTCGGCGGCGGCTTCTTCAGCGGCTTCACGCAGCTCCGGATCTCCGAGGCGTGGGAGCTGTTCGGAGAGGCCAACGGAGCCGCCAGCATCGAGGAGATGCGTCGTAGCGTCAGCCGTTACCGGAGGCAGCCGATCGGGCCCGAGGAGGATCCGGTCATCGGATGCATCTTCGTGCGGGACACCTGCTTCTTCCCGGCTGAGTCCACCGTCGGCCCGCCGCCTGCCTTCGCGCCCAACGTGGTGCAGGGCAAGACGTACGATCTCGCCGATCAGCAGACGCGTGAGTACTTTCAGCTGTTGATCCACCGTCTGATCGGCACGACGGCCGAGCTGGATCTGAGTGAGCCCTGGCACCGCCCGGGCCCTGTCTACGGAGATTCCCGGCTGGTACCGCAGCGTCTGGGGCAGCAGTCGTTCAAGGCCGTGGTGCTCGGAGCGTACGCCCGACGCTGCGCCATCACGGGGAACAAGGTGCAGCCGGTACTCCAGGCGGCGCACATTCGGCCGCTGCCGAAGGGCGGCGAGCACCGTCTGGACAACGGCCTCCTCCTGAAGTCGGATGTGCACATTCTCTTCGATCGAGGCTATCTGGGCGTCGATCCGAAGTACCGCCTGCTCGTCAGCCCTCGGCTTCGCAGCGAGTTCGGCAACGGCGACCAGTTCTACGCGAAGGCGGGTACGCAGATCGCGCTACCGGAGCGGCGGACGGATCGCCCGAACGCCGAGTTTCTCGAATGGCATCTCGACAGCGTGTTCAAGGCTGCCTGAGTCGACTCAGTTCGGGTGGGGCGGCTGGTCGAGGATGGCGCTGAAGCGCTCCTCGGCGAGGTCGAGCTGGTCGAGGATGTGCCGCTTCACCGGCGCCGACAGCGGTGTGTCCGGCCGGGTGACGAGGTCACGGAAGACCGGCACGAGGGGGCGATACTTGCGGGCCGACGACACCACCTTCGGCCCAACGGTGTGGATGACGCCCACCCCGTTGTCGGTGAAGTCGGAGACCTTGATGACCCGCGCCCAGGGCTCCCGGTCGAGGCTGGCCGCCACGTGCTCCCGGTACTGGGTGTGCTTGTCCCGACCCGGGTCGTACGCCGGGTTGGTGACCGCGCCGACCAGCCGGGCGACCCGCGGGCCGAACCGGTCGGCGAGGGCGGCCAGCGCGGCGGCCGTACGGTCCGCGCCGGGCCGGTCGGCGGCCAGCTCGTCGGGGTGGTCCTCGACGGCGTCGTGCAGCAGGCCGGCGACGATCACGTCGACCTCGCGTACCCGGTAGTGGTGCATCATCCGGATCGACACCCGCAGCAGGTGGTTGAGGTACGGCTCACGGACCCGCCGGTCGTCGCGGTGCAGGTCGGCGGCGAGGTCGAGGGCCTCGGTGAGGCGGGCCCGCGCCGGCTCGTCGAAGGCGCGGACCTCCAGCCGGAACCGGGCCAGGAGGCCCGGCTCACCGTGGATCTCGGTGATCGCGTGCATCGGCATGGTGGCGAGGTGCGCGGGGAACTCCATGGCCCACTTATAGCCGATCTTCACCATCCCACGGCCGCTGCGGTCCGCCTTCCGACGCACGCCGGGGGTCGCGAGGAGCGGCTCAGCCGGTGCCGGTGACGCGCTTGACCAGGCGTACGGTGGTGCCGTCGGCGGTGCCGTCCACGGTGGTCTCGTCCATCAGCCGCGCCATGATCAACCGGCCGCGTCCCCGGACGGTGTCGGCCGGGTCGACCGTCTCGCGCCAGCCGCCGGTGTCGCTCACCAGCACCTCCAGCCGGTCGGCCCGCAGGCGGCCCCGAACGGTGACGGTGGCGCCCGACGCGAACCGGCAGCCGTGCTCGATCGCGTTCGCGCACGCCTCACCGGCCGCGATCAGCACCGCGTCGATGTCGGAGTCGGCGATGCCGAGGCCGGCCAGCCACCGGCGCAGCGCCTCCCGCGTGGGCGCGAGCTGCGCCGGGTCGGCGGTCAGCGCGGCGGCGAAGACCGCCGGCTCGCGGTGCCGGTAGATCAGCACCGCCACGTCGTCGTCGCGGCCGTCGGGGAGCAGGTCCCGGACCATCCGGTCGGCCAGTACGCCTTCCGGCAGCTCGCGGCCCTCGGTGAGCACGCCGACCGCCCGGGCGATGCCGGCGTCGATCAGCTCCCGCCGCCGCTCCACCAGACCGTCGGTGTAGAGGAGCAGCGTCGAGCCCGGGTGCAGGTGGGCGCCGGCCTCGGGTCGCCCGCGTACCGCCACGCTGGCCAGCGGCACCGACCCGGCACCGTGGAGGAGGTCCGTCGAGCCGTCCGGATGGGCGAGGATGGCCGGCGGGTGCCCGGCCGACGAGTACCGCACCACGCCCAGCGCCCGGTCGATGATCGCGCAGAACACGGTGGTGCAGGAACCGCCGGGGACCAGCCGGGCGAAGTCGTCGAGCGCGGACAGCACCTCCGCCGGGCTCTTCGCCTGCAGCAGCAACGCTCGGCACGCGCTGCGCAGCTGACCCATGACGGTCGCCGCGGGCAGGCCCCGCCCGACCACGTCGCCCACCACCAGGCCGACCAGGTCGCCCGAGAGCGGCACCACGTCGTACCAGTCGCCGCCCACCTCCAGCGGGCGGACCGCCGGCTGGTAGCGCACGGCGAACCCGGCCGGCAGGTCCACCGGCCCCAGCATGGCCCGCTGCATGGCCAGCGCCACCGCGCGTTGGGTCTCGAAGGCGCGGGCCCGGACCAGCGCCTGCGCCAGCGCCCCGCAGAGCTGCCGCACCAGCGGGCGGTCGATGGCCGACGGCGGGCGTGGCGGCGACAGCTCCAGCCAGAAACCACCCGGGGAGTCACCCGGTTCGAGGCGCGCCCCGAGACCGGTCACGCCTCCCGCGTCGTCGTGGGTCAGCTCCGGCTCGCCGTCGGTGCCGAGCCGGTCCAGGCGTTGCCGCAGCGGCCCGGTGAGTGGCAGGCCGGCGTCGACCACCAGCGGGGTGCCGGCGGTGTCGGCGCAGACCGCCACGCCACGGGCCCCGCCGAGCAGGCGGCGCAACTCGTCGAGCCCCGCGTCCAGCACCTCGACCAGGTCGGTGGCGCCGGCCAGCCGGGCGGTGAGGGTCGCCAGCGCCGTCTGCCGACCCGCCGCGTCGGCGAGCGCCCGGGCCCGCCGGCGCTGCGCCTCGTAGGCGAGGACGTCGGTCAGCGCGGTCGACACCCGGCTGGCGACCAGGTCCAGGAAGTGCCGGTACGGATCGTCGAACGCCAGGTGGGGGCTGACCCCGGCGACGAGCACGCCGACCGGCCGGGAGTGACCGGTGGCCACCAGGGGCAGCGCGACCGCCTGCCCGACCGGGGCCGGCCCGCCCGGTGCCCCGATGTCGGGGGCCGTGCCGAGGGGACCGGCGACCCGTCCCGGCCTGCCGGTGCGCAGCACCTCGCGGACGACCGGGAGGTCCCCGGCGTACGGGGTGGCGGGAAGCGGGCCGAACGACGCGACCGGGCGCGGCTCGGTCTCGAATGCCGGCGCGCCGGAGTCGGTGTCGACCAGCCAGATCCGGCCGACCGGCAGGTCCGCGGGGCCGCCGCCCAGTACCCGGGCGACGGCGCGGGCGGCGTCCGTGGTGGTGTCGGCCTCGGCGATGGACAACTCACCCAGCTCCCGCAACAGCGCCAGCCGACGGTCGCCCACCACCCGGCCGGTGGTGTCGCTGGTGGCGACGAAGACGCCGAGCACCTGCCCGTCGGCGCCGTGGACGGGGCTGTAGGAGAAGGTCCAGAAGGTCTCCTCCTGGTAGCCCCGCCGGTCGGTGAACAGCCTGGTGTTCTCCCCGTGCGCGGCGCCCCGGCCGGCGAGCACGCCGTCGGCCAGCGGGCCCATCGCGTCCCACACGTCGGGCCAGCACTCCGCGGCGGGCTGTCCGATCCCGGCCGGGTACTTGTCGCCGAGGATCGGCGTGTACGCGTCGTTGAACAGCTGCACCAGCTCCGGCCCCCACCACAGCAGCATCGGGATGGTGGAGGGGAGCACGGTGCGCACCGCGGCGTACAGCTCGGCCGGCCAGGACTCCACCGGCCCGAGGCTGGTGGCGGCCCAGTCGCGGGCCCGGTGGGCGGCGCTGGTGGGGTCGTCGCCGCCGAACAGCTCCTCGACGGTCGGTGGGCGGCCCCTCGCCCCGTTGCCGGCCCGCCCGCCCCCCATGTCCCGTGCCCCTTGTCCCCGTCCGGCCCCGGTCCCGGGCCGTCTGTGCGGTCATTGTCTCCCGAGCGGAGGCGGTTCAATCCCGCTCGACGGGTTATCTGGGGCACGCTCCCCGGCAGGGGGGCGACGTGGCCCACGGCGGCGACCGGCCTGGCGTGGGACGGCCGAACGGGCAGTGCGCCACTATGCTCCGGCCATGGTCCCGGTCTCCTGTGTGCTGCTGGTTGACGCGGACGGGCGGCTGCTGATGCAGCTGCGGGACGGTAACGCGGCCTACCATCCGCACGTGTGGGGGCTGCCCGGCGGGCACGGCGAGCCGGGGGAGACCCCGGAGGAGACGGCCGTGCGGGAGCTGTGGGAGGAGACCGGGCTGCGGCCGGTCGGCGCGCTGGCCCCCTTCGCGGTGCAGGAGGTGCCCGAGGTGTGGCGGGTCAAGCACTACTTCTGCGGCCCGACCCGCGCCCGGCAGGAGGACGTGGTGCTCGGCGAGGGCGCCGCGATCGTCTTCCTCACGCCGGAGGAGGTCCTCGACGGCCGGCCGTACACGCCGGGCACCGCCGAGGTGCTGGCCCGCTTCCTCGACTCACCCGTGCACGCCGGGCTGGCCGTCCGGGCCGCCGCCGGCTGACGACCGGCCGTCGGCCGGCGGCGGTCAGGCCGACGCGGGGGGCTTCCAGTCGGCGTGCCGGGCCATCCCGCGCAGCGCCGCCCGGGCCGGCGTCATCCGCAGGGCCGCGTTCCGCAGGGCCACCGCCGCCGGGTGGCGCAGCTGCTGGCCGAAGCGCCCCGCCTGCCAGGACGCGCGGGCGACGGCCTGGCTGCGGGGTCGCCGCCTGAGGTCGTACGCGGCCAGGGCGGCCGGCACCTCCGCGGACCGTACGCCCGTACAGGCCGCGCCCAGCTCCACGGCGTCCTCGATGGCCTGGCAGGCTCCCTGGCCCAGGTTGGGCGTCATGGCGTGCGCGGCGTCGCCGAGCAGCGCCACCCGACCCCGCACGTACGAGGGCAGCGGCGTGGCCAGGTGGTACAGGTCGGTGCGCAGCACCGTCTCCGGCGGGGTGGCCGCGAGCAGCGCCGGGATCGGGTCGTGCCAGCCGCCGAAGCGCTCCCGCACCACGGCCAGCTCGTCCGGCGCGTGCCCGCCGGGCGGGGCGGTCACCGCCGCGAACCAGTAGAGCCGACCGTCGCCGATCGGCACCATCCCGAACTCCGTGCCCGGTCCCCAGCTCACCGCCACCGGAACGGGCCGGTCGACCGCGACCGCGGCCCGCCAGGCGGTGGTGCCCGAATACACCGGTGGGGGAACGTCCGGCCAGAGGCGGGTACGCAGAACGCTGCGCAGCCCGTCGGCCCCCACCACCAGGTCGGCGTGGACGCTGGTCGGCTCACCCCGCCAGTCGTAGCGGACCTCGCCGGTGTCCGGGTCGACGTCGGACACGGTCGCTCCGGTCCGCAGGACGTCGGGTGGCAGGGCGTCGCGGAGGAGGTGCTGCAGGGTCGCCCGGTGGATGCCGAGGGCGCTGGTGCCCAGCAGCCGGGTCATCTCCGCGCCGTCCACCCGCGACAGCCAGCGCCCGCGTGCCGTGCGCAGGCCGCCGGCGGCGTCCGCGGCGCCCCGTGCGCGTACCGCCGCGCCGAGGCCCAGCGCGTCGAGCCCGCGTACCGCATTGGCCATCAGGGTGAGCCCCGAGCCCACCTCGCGCAGCTCGGGGGCGCGCTCCAGGACCGTCACCTGCCACCCCCGCCGGTGCAGCGCCAGCGCGGCCGCCAGGCCACCGATCCCGCCACCCACGATGACCGCGTGCGGTTCGCCCATGTCGGCCCCCTTCTACACCTGTAGAATCCCATCGTACGCCTGGGAGGCGGACCGGAGGAGGGTGCGTGGCGGGTCGGGAGGAGCGGGTGGCGCTGCTGGCCGACGCGGCGGTCGACCTGCTGGCCGAGGGCGGGATGCGGGCGCTGACCCACCGCGCGGTCGACGCCCGGGCCGGCGTGCCGACCGGCACCACCTCGGCCTACCTGCGTACCCGGGCGGCGCTGATCGAGGCGGTGGTCCAGCGGCTGGCCGACCTCGACCGCGCCGACCTGGCGGTGCGGGACCTGCCCACCGGGGCGCCGCCACCGGAGCCCGGCCCGCCGCTGGACGCCGGGGACCTCGACCGCCTCGCCGCCGGCGTCGGTGACCTGCTGGACCGCTGGCTGACCACCGGGCGCACCCGCTCCCTGGCCCGGTACGCGTGCCTGCTCGAAGCGGTCCACCGCCCCGAGCTGCGGCCCGTCCTCGAACACGGCACGGGCCTGCGCGTCCAGGCGCGCGATCTGCTCGCCCGTGCGGGAGCTGCCGACCCCCGCCGGCAGGGCGACCAGTTCGTCGCCTTCGTCGACGGGCTGCTCTTCGACCGGCTCGTCGGCGCCGGCACCCTCTCCGCGCCCCCGTCGGGGACGCCGGAGAGCCGGGCCGACCTGACCGCCGCCGTCCGCGCCCTCCTGCGTGCCTTCACGGGCCGCTGACGCCCCGCCCCGGCGGGCGGGGCCGCGCTTAGCGTTACCGTCGCCGGGTAGCCCACCGGGCGGGGGCGGATCGAGGAGGCGGCGATGATCCGGTGGAGCGCGTTCCGGGCGGCCGCGGGGACGGTCAGCCGGTCAGCCAGGCCGCGGCGTGGTGCCGGACCTCGGCCGGCACCTCGTGGCCGCCCGGGAACTCCTGGTACGTCACGTCGTAGTCGAGCGCGCGCAGCCGGGGCACCAGCCGACGGCTGCACACGTCCACCGGCAGCACCGGGTCGTCCGTGCCGTGCGCGACGTACACCCGGGGCTTGCCGTGCGTGACCAGGGGCGCGGCGAAGCCGGGCGAGAAGGCCACGACCGCGTCGACCAGGTCGCCGTTGGTCAGGCCCAGCGAGAGGGCGTACGACGCGCCGTCGGAGAACCCGCCGAACACGACCCGGTCGATCCGATGGCCGGAGAACACACCGGCGAGCAGCCCGTCGATCCGGCGTACGTCCACCCCGAAGCCCTCGACGATCAGGTCCCAACTGCCCGCGGCGGCCTGCGGGGCGACCAGCAGCAGGCGGTGCGCGTCGGCCACCGGCAGCAGCAGGTCCAGACCCTGCCGGGCCGAGCCGCCGGCCCCGTGCAGCAGCAGCACGAGGCGGTACGGCGAGCCGTCGGCGGGCTCCGGCGCGTACGTCATCGCCAGTGGGCCGCCCTCGGCGGCGGTCAGCGACTGGATCCCGGTGCCGGCCCGCCCGGTCGGCGGTGCCGGCCGGGCGGTGAGCCGGCCGTGCCGGGGGTTCTCCTCCGGTGCGCGGTGGGGCGGGGCGGGTTCGGTCACGGGCGGTCCTCGGGTCGGCGCTGCGGACGGCCGGCGGTTACCCGCCCCGGGGACACCCAACCCCGTCCCGGCGGGCGGGCCTGGCGCTCACCCGACCGATCAGCCGCACCCAACCCCCGTCCCGTCGGTCAGCCGCTCACCCGGCGGACCAGTCGGGACGGGAAGACCGTCTCCGGGTCGACCTGGCCGCCGGCCAGCACGGCGGTCGCCGCGGCGGCGGCGATCTGCCCCACCGGGTGAGTGGCCGTGGTGAGCGCGGGCGTCGTCACCGCCGCGAGGGGGATGTCGTCGAAACCGGTCACCGCGACGTCCCCGGGGACCTGGACACCGTCGGTGCGCAGCCCGTCGATCACCCCGAGGGCTGTCGCGTCGCTGATGCCGACCACCGCGTCGGTGTCCGGCCACCGGGCCAGCACCTCCCGGACCGCCGCCCGGCCCCGCTGCGCCGTGAAGTCGCCGCGCACCATGCGCGCCGGCAGGCCCGCCTCCCGCACGACCCTGCGGTACGCCCGGACCGACCGGCCGGCGCAGGACAGCCAGCGGGGGCCGGTGACCATGGCGATGCGGCGACGGCCGGTCGCGTACAGGTGCCGGACCACCGCCTCGGTGCCGCCCGCGTTGTCCACGTCGAACGACGGCACGGCGGAGGAGCCGATGCCGATCGACACCACCCGGCCGCGCAGCGCCGGTGGGACCGCGTCGAGCACACGCTCGGTGGTGTTGAGCAGGATCAACCCGCCCACCCCGCGGTCCTCGGCCAGCCGGCGCAGGCCACCCGGGTCCCGGGTCGGCAGCCAGTGCAGCGCCACCCCGAGCCCGTGCGGCGCGCACACGCGGGCCGCCGCGCCGACCACCCGGTCGACGTACGGGTCGTCGAGGACGGCCGGGGTCGCGCCGGACACCACCACCACGAGGCGGACACCGCTGCCCCGGGCCAGTGCGCGGGCGGCCAGGTTGGGCACGTACCCGAGCCGGTCCGCCGCAGCGGTCACCCGGTCCCGGGCGGCGGGTGAGGCGTACCCGGTGCCGGCGAGCACCCGGGACGCGGTGGCTGCGGACACCCCGGCCGCGGCGGCGACGTCCGCCAGGGTCGGTGTCCGGTGCGGCAGGGTCATCTCGGTCCTCCCCGTGGTCGCCTTCGGACGCATCATCCCTCCTTGAGGCGCGTCCGGGTAAGGGGTGGACCCGGGTTGTGGTGGTAGCGCTTACAGGTGTGTGATCGTCCGGCAGGACTCTGTCACGACGAGAGGACCCGTACCCGTGACCGGCACCGCCGCACCGTCCACCGCACCGGCCCCCGCGGCCGGCGTACCCCGGGCTGTGCTGGCCGCCCGCAACGGCGTCGCGGCCGTCTTCGCCCTCAACGGGCTCGCCGTCGCCACCTGGTTCGCCCGGGTGCCGGCGGTCCGGGAGGCGCTGGACCTGAGCGCCGGCCGCCTCGGGCTGCTGCTGCTGGCCATGTCCGCCGGGGCGATCGTCGCGATGCCCACCTCGGGCCTGGTCGCCCAGCGGCTCGGCACCGCCCGCGCCGTGGTCGTCGCCACGGTGCTCGTGGCGCTCGGCCTGGCCGTGGTGGGAATCTCCGGCGGTGTCGTCGGCTCGCTGGCCGGCGTGGCGGTCGGCCTGTTCGCCCTCGGCTTCGGCTCCGGCATGTGTGACGTGGCCATGAACATCGAGGGGGCGGCGGTCGAGCGGCGGCTCGGCCGGACGATCATGCCCCGGTTCCACGCGGCGTGGAGCCTCGGCTCGGTGGCCGGCGCGGGCCTGGGGGCCGGGGCCGCCCGGCTCGGCGTCCCGGTCGCCGTGCACCTCACCGTCCTGGCGGCGATCGTGCTGGCCGGCACGGTGGCCGGCGCGCGGGCCTTCCTGCCGGCGACGGAGACCACCTCCGCCGGCACGGACACCACCGCCCCCGGCCGCCGCCGGGACCTGCTCAGCGCCTGGCGCGAGCCGCGCACCCTGCTCATCGGCCTCTTCGTGCTGGTCATGGCGTTCGCCGAGGGCAGCGCCAACGACTGGCTCGCGGTCGCGTTCATCGACGGGTACGGCCTCAGCGAGGCCGCCGGTGCCGCGGTCTTCGGCGTGTTCGTCGTGGGAATGACGGTGGGACGTACCGCCGGCACCGTGGCCCTGGACCGGTGGGGCCGGGCGCCGGTGCTGCTCGGCACGATCCTGCTGGCCGTCGTCGGCGCGGGGCTGGCGGTGCTGGCCGGCTCCGGACCGGTCGCGATCGTCGGGGTGGCGCTCTGGGGACTCGGCGCGTCGCTCGGCTTCCCGGTCGGCATGAGCGCCGCGGCCGACGACGAGGACCGGGCCCCGGCCCGGGTCAGCGTCGTCGCGGTGATCGGCTACACGGCGTTCCTGGCCGGCCCTCCGTTGCTCGGGTTCCTCGGCGACCAGGTCGGTACGCTCCGCGCCCTGCTCGTCGTTCCGCTGCTGCTGCTCCCGACGCTGGCGCTGGTCCCGGCCACCCGCCGTCCGGCAGGCGATCGGTGACGACGTCCTGCACGCCGGGAAGGTGACCGGTTCGACCCAGGATCGCCCACCGCAGATGTCCGCGGGTCAGAAGCCCAGCCGGATCGCGTCGTCGCCACCGCAGGCCCGCAGAGCCCGGAGGCGCCGCCGTCCACCTACTCGCGCCGCCGGACGCCGTTGCCGCCATCGACGTGGTGCCGCGATTTTCGCGGATTCGTGGGGTGCGGTCGACCGCACGCGATGACTAGCGTCACCTCCAGATCGATCGCAGTAATTACGGCATATCAAGATCGCACAGAGCAGGCGGATCAGAGGTCGCCGACACCATAGGTGGCCGCAGGACCCGGGAAAACGCGGGCAACGTGCCGCACCCGGTTCCGGACACGGAAATCCCTCATGCGCCATGTCGTCGATCGCAGCGTCTGTATCACGCGAACGTTCTCGGAGAGGAACACCATGAAACTGAAGCGCATCCCCGCGATGGCCGTTGTCCTGGGCACGACGCTCGCTGGGCTGGCGGTCGCCCAGCCGGCCCAGGCGGGCAACTCCTACATCACCGCGTTCTGCCATGCCAACTTCTACACCATGACGTACAGCGGGAGTTCCACCGACCGCCCGATGTGGTGCCGCATCCAGAACGGACCCGCGGCGAGCAACGGCTACACCGGACCGGCCGACGGGTACCCCGGGACGAACACGTGGAAGGGCGTCCAGCGGTACCTGACGTACGAGAAGGTCTACTTCGGCCCGATCGACGGCGTCCCGGGCCCGAACACCTACAAGGGCATCCAGTCCATCGCCCGTCGATCGGGCGGCTACGACGGCCCGATCGACGGTATCCCCGGCCCCAACACGTGGCGCGGCTTCGACAGCGCCATCCGGATGATGTATTTCGGACTCTGAGCACCGCTGCGTGGGAGCCGGGCCGGTGACCGTCGGTCCGGCACCCACGTCATTCGTCTCCTCGCTCCGGCCGTCACCGGCCGGCCCTCTGCCACCGGTACCTCGTCGGCGTGAACGCGCGCCCCTGTAGCCCTCCACACCTCCGGAGACGCACATGCAGACCCGTCCCACGGTTGTCCGCGCCCGCAAGCATGTCGCCCTGCTGCTGGTGGCCGCGCTTCTCAGCATTCCCACCGCGTCCGCCCAGGCGGCGCAGCCGGACAGCGGGCAGACCGGTGCGTCGCCCGACGGCCGGCAGCCCGCGTCGGCGGGCAACGGTCTCGCGCCACAGGCGGTTCCGGAGCGGGACCGTGACCGCGTCCTGGCCCGGGGCTGGAAGACCTCGAAGGACGTCGCCTGGACCACGGCGGCCGACGGGCGGGGGTTCCACATCCTCACGGCCGACGCGGCCGAGGGCTACCGGTGGCGGGTCGCCGCGACCCTGCGGGAGAGCCTGGTCGACGTCGACCAGTGGATCGGGCAGGCGTGCCTCACGTCCTCCGGTGACAAGGTGGTCGCCGTGTACGCGCCCCGGGCGTTCGCGAACAAGCCCGACCTCTACGACCGGGGCGGCTTCACGGCGGTGGTCGACCTGCGGACCGGCCGGGTGACCAAGCTGGGTGTCAGCGCCTCCCTCGCCTACTTCAACCCCGGGTGCGGCGCCGACGACCTCGCCGTCCTGACCCAGGCCAAGGCCCGCGACGACCAGGGACGGACCCGTCTGGCGGTCGTCGACACCCGCCGCGGCCGGGTCACCGCGAAGCCGGTCGAGATGGCCGGGCAGGTGACCTCGGCGATTCCCCTGAGCCGGACCGAGATCGTCGCGGCCAAGGGCGCACACGTCGTACGGGTCGACGACCGCGGCAGGGCGGCCATGGTCGCCAGGACCACCGGTGTGCCGTTCCAGCTGACCGCCGACGCCGACGGCGGCGTGGTGTTCCTGGACCGGGTTCCGGCGGCAGCACCGGGCCGCGACGCGACGCGCGCGGCCACCCCGTCGACGGCGGGAACGGCCGCACGGGACGAACTGGTCGCACTGCGCCTGAGCCGTACGCAGCTCGCGCAGGCCCGCTCGCCCCGGTCCGCCGCCACCGACGCCACGGTGACCAGGCCGGCGGAGATCGCCCGTGGCGCCTTCGGCGACTTCAGCCTGGCCCCGGCCGCGCGCGGCCGGATAGCGATCGTCGGCGCGGCGAAGGTACGCGGCTCGGCGGGCTATCTCACGCACGTCCCGGACGTCGCGGCGGGCGCGAGCGCCAGCACCACGGCCAAGGCCTTCGTCCACGACGTCGACTGGACCAGGAAGCGCGTCCCGCAGACCGAGGGCGAGAGCGCCCCGATCGCGCTGTCCCTCACCGTCCCGGCCACCGACGAGACGGTCCGGCTGGGCATCGACCTGGCCCAACCGGCGACCGCCGGCACGTCACCCGGTCAGGCCGCTCCGCCGGTCGCCGGCCCCGCGACCGCCGGCGCGAAGCGTGGCACCGGCAGCCCGGACACCCCTGCCCGCGCGCCGGTGACATCCGGAGACACTGTTTCACCGGCGCTGGACCTCGCGTCGACGGCGACCGTGTCCAGCAGCCTCGTCGGCGACGACCTTCCCGAATCCGCCGCTGAACGTACCTGCGGGGTCGCCCGCAACGACCACCGGCGGCAGGCCATGCAGCCCAAGCCGCGGCAGGTCGAGTGGGCGGTGAACCAGGCGATCACGGGGAACCTCAACGCGCGGTGGAATCCCACCGGCGTGGACGGTTGGCGTACCCGGGTCGAGCTGACGAGCACCAGGCCGATGGACCTCTTCCCGACACCGGCGATCGCCGGCTGGCCCGGCAGCCGCGTACCGGCTCAGGTCGCCCTCGGCATCGCCATGCAGGAATCCAACCTGTGGCAGGCCGCGCGGTACGCCATGCCCGGCGTCACCGGCAACCCGCTGATCGGCAACTACTACGGCATCGACATCTACAACGACAGCGCGGCCGACGACTGGGACATCAACATGGCCGACGCGGACTGCGGCTACGGGATCATGCAGGTGACCGACGGGATGCGCAAGGGCGAGCGCACGTACGAGCAGCAGCACGCGATCGCGCTGGACTACGCCTCCAACATCGCCGCCGGACTCCAGATCCTCGTGCAGAAGTGGAACCAGACGTACAGCGCCGGCCTGAGGATCAACAACGGGGATCCTCGGCACATCGAGAACTGGTTCTACGCCGCCTGGGCGTACAACTCGGGTTTCTACCCGCAGTCCGACGCCGCGAAGCACAACGGCGCCTGGGGAGTCGGCTGGCACAACAACCCCGCCAACCCCAAGTACGACCCCGCGCGCGCACCGTTCCTCCACAACAACCACTTCATCGACGCCGTGCACCCGAACTGGTGGCCCTACCCGGAAAGGGTCATGGGCTGGGCGGCTTGGCCCATGGGCATGTACGAGGCACCCGGTGTCGAGGTGCCCGCGTTCCGCGGCGCCTGGTGGAACACCGAGGCCTACCGGTACGCGGTGAAGCCCCCGATGGACCTCTTCTGCGACACGACCAACCGGTGCGCCAAGGAACTGGTCGGCACCTACCCGTGGAGCCCGGACGCACCGGAGATCCCCGGCCCCTGCCTGAGCACCGAACAGCTCACTCCCGACTACCGATGCTGGTTCAACCGACCCGCGACGTGGAAGCAGTGCAGCCTCGAGTGCGGGTACGAGTTCCTCCGGTTCCCCGCCACCTGGGCGGAGGAGGCGAACGGCACCGCGTACCCGCCGAACTGCAGCCGCAGCGCGACGGCGTCGGGGAACGCCGCGCCGCCGGGTTCGTACATCGTCGACAACGACGCGAACGGCGTGCCGTCGGTCCGCCCCTGCGCGGACATCGCGAGCAATGGCACCTTCACGATGAGCTTCGCCACTGACGCCAACGGCACGACGCCGTCCAAGGTCGATGTCCATCAGCTCGGGGCCGGCTTCGGGGGCCGCTTCATCTTCGGCCACACGAGGTCGGGCAGCCCCGGAGGAATCCAGGACCGACTCGAAGCCGTCGGCACCTGGACGCTGGACCGCTCCGTGAACGGCTGGATGCGGGTGGCGGTGCACCTGCCCGACCACGGTGCGCGGACCCAGCAGGCGAAGTACACGATCCACCTGGGCGACGGACGGTCGACCGTGCGCTACCTCAACCAGAAGCGCAAGGCCAACAACTGGGTCTCGTTGGGCGCGTTCACATTCAACGGGGTGCCGCGGGTGAGTCTCACCAACGTCTCCCTCGACGGCGACGGGACCGAGAACGTCGCGTGGGACGCCGTCGCGTTCCAGCCGTTGAGCCGCGAGCCGGTCAAGGTGGCCGTCCTCGGTGACTCGTACGCCTCGGGCGAGGGGACCGGCGACCCGGTGGCCTCGGGGGCGGCGGGCTACTACGCGGAGACCAACACCGACGGCGGTGATGAGAAGTGGCAGAACTCGTGCCGGCGCAGTCCCGAGGCGTGGGCGAGGAAGCTGGTCGTGCCGGGCATGAGCCAGTCGGTGGGCGCGCTGGAGGACCAGTGGAGTTCCGCTGTCGAACTCGGCTTCGTCGCGTGCTCCGGGGCGGTGACCGAGCAGCTGACGGTGCCCTGGTACTCCCGCGTCTCCGAGGGCGGATACGACGGAAAGGGGCAGTGGTTCGAGTATCCGCAGGTCTACTCGGGCGTCCTGAACGCGGACACGGACTACGTCGTCCTGACCATCGGCGGAAATGACGGCGACCTCTTCTCGAACGTGCTCAGCACCTGCGTGGGCTTCCCGCTGTGTCAGGAGCACGCGCTCTGGGACACCGTGTACGACCAGCTGGACGACCGGACGATCCCCGACACGGAGAAGCTCCTGCGCAAGATCAGCCTGCAGGCGCCGAACGCCAAGATCGTCCTCGCGACGTACCCGACGGTGTTCAAGATCGACGAAGCCGAGGCCTGCTGGGTCGAGCCGTGGGAGCTGAACGCGATCCTCCCGCTCCAGGCGTACTTCACGCGCAAGCAGGGGGACGCGGTCCTCAAGTTGTGGGCCGGCGAAGGGTTGAACGTGTCGTTCGCCCCCGTCGACGACTGGTTCCGCCGGCACGACGCCTGCGAGGTCCTGGGCGCCAACTGGATCAACGGACTGACGCTGGTGAAACAGGGTGACGGTGACGCCCTCTCGGGGGCGAGCATGGCCTCGTTCCACCCGAACGACCAGGGCACGACCGCGTACGCGGCGGCGATCAGCGCGGCCCTGGGCGCCCCGGTGCCCAACGTGCCGTGGAACCCGATCCCGCCGGGCCCCGGCCAGTAGAGCCATGAGGCTGTACGTCGCCCGGAACCGGTTCGGAACGCTGCCCACGACGACGGCCGGCGTGGAGCGGGCGTTCACCATCTTCATCGCCGGCGTCCGCCTGGGCACCGTCGCCCAGATGGTCCCGACCCTCTACCCGGGGATGCAGTCGTCCCCACGGCCAGGCCTGTACCTCACGACCTGGCTGGCCGCAGCGGTCGCCGCCGTGGCGGTGGGCGTGGCGTCACTGGTGAAGGGCCGGGCACCGGGTTCCGGTCCCGTTCTCGCGGACTTCGCTCTCGCGAGCGTCGTGATGCTCGTGGGGCCGCTGGTCGTCGGTTCCGAGGACCGCGTCGGCACCTGGGTGGGATTCCAACCGGGGTACGCGCTGTCCGTGATCATCACCGCCATCGGGCCGAGATCACCGGTCGTGCCGGCGGTCGGCCTGCTCTGCGTCATGGGCAGCTACGTGGTCCACGTCTCCGGCGCCACCGTTCAGGGACCGGGGTTCACCACGGTCGTCGGCAACGAACTGACGTTCGTGGTGTACGCGTTGGTGTGCCGCATGTTGAGCACGTACATGCGGCGCATCGCGCGGGACGCCGACGCGTCCCGCGCCGTCGCGGCCGAGTTGGCCCGCCGGGAGGAGGAACGCCGCGCCCAGGTCCTCATGCACAACGGCGTGGCCGTGATGCGGCTCCTCACCGAGCCCAACCTCCCGGACGCGACCCGGGTACGCCTGCTCGAGCATGCGGAAGTGGAGCTACAGCGAATGCGTGCCTACCTGAGCCGCCAGTCGTCACCGGACCCGACGGCGCGATCCGGCGATCGTCCCGACCCCCGGCGATCGCAGGCGGACGCGGCGTCGCTCGCGGACGCGGTCCGGCGCACCTGCAACCAGTTCAGAGACCTGCCGATCGAGCTCGCACTCGATCTCGGTACGGGGATCACGATGACGCCGAGGGAGATCGAGGTCGTGACGCGCGCATTGGACAGCCTGCTGCTGAACGTCCGCGAGCACGCGAAGGCGGAGATGGTCGTCGTCCACCTGGACGCCGAACCGGAGGGATCGTGGATCCTGACGGTCAACGACAACGGGTCCGGCTTCGACGTCCCGTCGACCAGCCAGGGGATCGGCCTTCGCGAGGTGGTGGTCGGCGAACTGGAGCGCGAGGGGTACGCCGTGGCGGTGACCTCCCAGGTGGGAGAAGGGACGGCGGTGACGATCACGTACGCGGCGCCGGCTGTCCCGCGGCCGGCCGCCCCCCGCGCGCGGGCGGCGTCGTGAGGCCGACCGTCGCCGTGGTCGACGACGCCTCGGTCATCCGGGAGTCGATCGCGATTCTGATGTCCGACATCCAGGTCGTCGCGGCCGTTCCCACGGTGGAGGAGCTCATGCGCAGACGTCCTCCGGTCGATCTGGTGATCCTCGATCTGCACCTCGCCAACGCCGCACAGCCGGACGTGCGGCAGGGCATCGCCGCGATCCGCGCGTTGACCGACGGCGGGTACCGGGTCTGCGTCTACAGCCAGGAGGAGCGTCGGTTCGTCCTGGCGGCCTGCATCGCGGCGGGCGCACACGGGATCGTGTCGAAGTCGCTGTCGGCCACCGCGGCACAGCAGCACTTCGTCGAGGTCGCCGGTGGAGGAACGGTGATTCCGCAGTCGGTCATCGGACTCCTCGAGGTGCTGGTGCGGCGCAAGGCGATCACGGTGCTCACCGATCGGCAGCGTCAGGTGCTGCACGGTCGCGCGCGGGGATTCAGCTACGGCCAACTCGCGAGACGCCTCTTCATCGGCGAGAGCACGCTGCGCGGCTACTGGAGGGACATCACCGAGTCGTTGTCGGACTACCTGGCCTCGGCGACGCCCGCCGAGATCGAGCATGCGCTCGGGCTCGCGCCGGGTGACCTGCTGGAGTTCTGGCCGGACGGGGACACACCGACCACCTGGTGGAGTACGGCGTCAGGGTGGCCACGACCCAGCGGCGCGCCGGAAGCACCATCCGGGGCGTCCGATGTGGATCGGCTTGCCTGAGGCCGTCATCATGCAACCGACGCCGGTGGGCACCGGCGGTGCGGATTGCGAGGAGGCATCGTCCGTGTGACGGTCGGAGCGCTCGGCGGGGGATCCGCCCGCCTACTCGTACACCTCCCGATGCCATCGAAACTAGCAGCGGGGTGAAGCACCCGGTATCGGGCACGCGGCCGACTGCGCCGTCCCCGGCGGTGGCCTACGGTCGGCGAATGCCTGTCGAGGACATCACCGCGGCCGCCGCGGGCAGCTGGACCCTGGGCGACCACCGGGTGCACCGCATGGGCTTCGGCTCCATGCGGACGACCCCGGACCCCGACACCCGTCGTGCCGTACGGGTCCTGCGCCGGGCGGTCGACCTGGGTGTGGACCACGTCGACACCGCCGCCTTCTACGTCTCGCCCGGCGGAACCCTGAACGTCGGGTCCGGACCGGCCCGGTACGCCACCGAGCTGATCCGTGCCGCGCTCGCCCCGTACCCGGAGCACCTCGTGATCGCGACCAAGGTCGGCTTCGCGTACACCCCGGCGACCGGCCTGCGCGAGGACGCCTCGCCCGCCGGGCTGCGGGCGCAGGTGGAGGAGAACCTGCGGCGGCTCGGCCGCGACCATCTCGACCTGGTCAACCTCCGCATCGTGCGGCGACCGGGACGGGACGCGATCGCGGAGTCCTTCGGCGCGCTCGCCGAGCTGCGGGACGCGGGCCTGATCCGCCACCTCGGCCTCTCCAACGTCCGCCGGGAGCACCTGGACGAGGCGCAGGCCATCGCCCCGGTGGTGGCGGTGCAGAACGCGTACGCCATCGACAACCGCGGTGACGAGGACGCCCTGCTGCGGGAGTGCGGGCGGCGAGGCATCGCGTACGTGCCGTTCTTCGCCATCGCCGGCAGCCGCCGGGAGTCCGGTGCCGCCGTCGTCCACGCGGCGGCCAGCGAGGCTGTGGCCCGCGCGCACGGGGTGACGCCGCACCAGGTACGCCTCGCGTGGACCCTGCACCAGGGGCCGCACGTGCTCGCCATCCCCGGCACCGGCGACACGGCGCACCTGGTGGAGAACATCGCCGCCGGTGCGGTGCGGCTGTCCGCCGCCGACCTGGCCGCGCTGGGCTGATCCGCTCAGGTGGTTGTCACCCTTCTCGCAGCCTCCTGCCAGGTCACGGTGGTGAACTGGGATACGGCGAGGAGAGGAGGCGGGCATGGGTTGGTTCAGCCGACGGTCGCGTACCGCCGCGGCCGAGGGAACCCCGACGAAGCTGGACCGGGAGGCCACCCGGGAGGACCTGGCCGCGCTGGAGGCGTTCGTGGCCAGCCGTACCGGGGTCGAGTTCTACCTGGAGCCCGAGACCACGGCGACCGACACGACGGTGGTGGCGATCGCCCACGACGGCGAGTGGATCCGCCGCCGCACCGGGTCTCCGCGGGTCGCGGGCGCGCTGGCGCGCAAGCACGCCCTGCCGTTGTACGAGGCCGCGAAGACCGGCTATCCGGAGCGCATGCGGGTGTGGAACCGGGCCCATCCGGAGCGCCGCGCCCGCTGACCCGTCGCGACGTCGTCGCACCGGGTGTCGGGAAAGCCGAGTCGATCATCACACCGCGCCCACCCTGTCCCAGGACGGGAATCTCTTCCACCGCCGGACCGCCGGGCCGCGCGCCGATTGAGGGGAACCGTTTCGGCGTGCCGGCGGATACATATTCCCCTGCCGTTCCTGCCTGATCGATGACGGACGCTGCGCCAGAAGCGGTGCGTCGTGACGGGACTGCCCCGCCCGGGTGTCCCGGCCAGGCGCGATCCGTCCACCCGGCACCCCCGCCGCCCTGGTTCTACGGCACCGGCACGACGACGTTGCCCCCGATCCGGTGCACCCATGGCAGCAGGGCAAGGGGACGCACTGCATGGACCGACGACAATGCCCGAAGCCCCGGTCATCGGCGTTGTGATCGCCATTCGTCGATGCCGCGCCGGGGGCGTGGTGGGGCCCGGGGCGGCGTTGACCGTCGGCCGCGACGTGTGGCAGCATTCGCGGCCTGACGGCAGTGAAGGAAGCCGGTGTGATTCCGGCGCGGTCCCGCCACTGTCACCGGGGAGCGATCCCCCCTCGTGAGTCACGGCCGTGCGTGCGCGGCTGGAAGGCCGGGGGTGAGCGTCGATCCGGGAGCCAGGATACTTCGGCCGTCGGTGCACCCCAGGGCGTGGACACCCGAGGAGGACCGATGACGCTCAGCGTCTCCACGATCGACGATCACCGTCGTAGGACTACCGGGCGCGGCAGCGTGCCCCGATCTGGCCCGGCCGCACCGGCCGCCCGCACCGGCCCCGCCGCGCCGACCGGCACGCTCGTCCCACGCGTCGCACTGACCGGCGCGGTCACCCCCTGCGCCGCCCTGGCCGGCGCTTCCGCGCGCCACTGACGCCTCCGCGCCCCGCCACCGGTCCCCGCCGGCTTCCCGCCGGGGCGATCCGGTCGGCGACCCGCCGCACCCGCTGACGCAGCGCCATCCCTCGCCCCCCGCCCGACCGGCCCCCACACCGGCACGGGCGTCACTCTCCGGAGCCGACCCTGCGCACCCTGCTGCTCTCCACCGCCGACACCGACCTGCTCGCCGCCCGGGCCAGCGGCGCGGACTACCGCCTCGCCAACCCGGCCCGGGTCACCCTCGACGCCGTACCGGCGCTGCTCGACGGCGTCGACCTCGCCGTCGTACGCCTGCTCGGTGGCCGGGCGGCGTGGCCCGACGGCCTCGCCGCGGTGCTCGCCTCCGGCGTGCCCACGGTCGTGCTCGGCGGCGAGAGCGTGCCGGACGCGGAGCTGACCGCGGCCTCCACCGTCCCCGCCGGGGTGGTCACCGAGGCGCTGCGCTACCTGGTCGAGGGCGGCCCGGACAACCTCGCCCAGCTGGCCCGGTTCCTCTCCGACACGGTCCTGCTCACCGGGGAGGGGTTCGACCCGCCCCGCCCGACCCCTGCGTACGGGATCCACGGCGACCACCCGCGCGAGGAGGACCGGCCCACCGTCGGGATCGTCTTCTACCGGGCGCACGCCCTCGCCGGGAACACCGGTTTCGTCGACACCCTCGCCGAGGCGGTACGCGCCGCCGGCGGCAACCCGCTGCCCGTCTTCTGCGGCTCGCTGCGCGGCCTCACCGCCGGATCCGGCCCGCTCGGGCTCTTCGCCGGCTGCGACGCGCTGCTGGTCACCGTGCTCGCCGCCGGCGGGACGGTGGCCGCTGACGCCTCCGGCGGCGGTGCCGAGGACTCCTGGGACGTCGGCGCGCTGGCCGCCCTCGACGTGCCGGTCATCCAGGCGCTCTGCCTGACCAGCACCCGCGAGCAGTGGGTGGGCAGCGACGCCGGACTGTCCCCGTTGGACGCGGCGATGCAGGTGGCCATCCCCGAGTTCGACGGGCGGATCGTCAGCGTGCCGTTCTCGTTCAAGCGGATCGAGGCCGACGGGCTGTCGGTCTACGCCGCCGACCCCGAACGGGCCGCCCGGGTCGCCGGGATCGCCGTCCGGCAGGCCCGGCTCCGGCACCTCCCGAACGCGGACAAGCGCGTCGCCGTCGTGCTCAGCTCGTACCCGACGAAGCACTCCCGGGTCGGCAACGCCGTCGGCCTGGACACCCCGGCCTCCGCGGTGCGGCTCCTCGCGGCGCTCGCCGAGGCCGGGTACGACCTCGGCGACGCGCCCGTGCCCGACGACGGGGACGCGCTGATCCACGCGCTGATCGCCGCCGGCGGGCACGACGTGGAGTGGCTGACCCCGGAGCAGCTCGCCGCGGCCGAGGCGCGGGTCCCCGGCGACCTGTACGCCCGCTGGTTCGCGGCGGCACCGGGCGACCTGCGCGAGCGGATGCGGGAGCACTGGGGCGAGCCGCCCGGCGAGCTGTACACCGACGGCGGGGACATCGTGCTGGCCGGGCTGCGTTTCGGCAACGTGACGCTGCTGATCCAGCCGCCCCGCGGCTTCGGCGAGAACCCGATCGCCATCTACCACGACCCGGACCTGCCGCCGAGCCACCACTACCTGGCCGCGTACCGGTGGCTGGCCGCGCCGGTCGCCGGCGGCGGCTTCGGCGCGGACGCCGTGGTGCACCTCGGCAAGCACGGCACGCTGGAGTGGCTGCCCGGCAAGGGCCTCGGGCTGGCCGCCGACTGCGCCCCCGACGCCGTCCTGGGCGACCTGCCGCTGGTGTACCCGTTCATCGTCAACGACCCCGGCGAGGGCACCCAGGCCAAGCGCCGCGCCCACGCCGTCGTCGTCGACCACCTGGTGCCGCCGATGGCACGCGCCGAGACGTACGGCGAGCTGGCGAAACTGGAACAGCTCCTCGACGAGTACGCGACCGTGCAGGCCCTCGACCCGGCCAAGGTGCCGGTGGTGCGGGCCCAGATCTGGGAGCTGGTCCGGGCCGCCGAGCTGCACCACGACCTGCACACCGCCGACATGCCGGCCGCCGAGGACTTCGACGACTTCGTGCTGCACCTCGACGGATACCTGTGCGAGGTCAAGGACGTGCAGATCCGCGACGGCCTGCACATCCTCGCCGAGGTGCCCACCGGCGAGGCCCGGGTCAACCTCGTCCTCGCCGTGCTGCGCGCGCCCCAGGTGTGGGGCGGCACCCGGGTGCTGCCCGGCCTGCGGCAGGCCCTCGCCGCCGCGTACGGGCTGGACGAGCAGCAACTGCTCGCCACGCCGGGGGAGCGGCTGGCGCTGCCCGGCGCGCTGACCGAGACGGTCGACGGGCCGGCCGCCACGGCCGCCGACGCCGTCGACCTGATCGAGGCCCTCGCGCGCCGGCTGGTCGTCGGCATGGAAACGCTCGGCTGGGACGGGGCGAAGGCCGGCGCGGTGGTGGCCGAGGTCGCCGGGCGCGAGATCCCCGACGTCGTGGCCGTGCTCCGCTTCGCCGCCCGGGAGGTGGTGCCCCGGCTGGACCGCACCACCGACGAGATCGACCGGCTGCTCGGCGCGCTCGACGGGCGGTTCGTGCCGCCCGGCCCGTCCGGCTCGCCTACCCGGGGCCTGGTCAACGTGCTCCCCACCGGCCGGAACTTCTACTCCGTCGACCCGAAGGCGATCCCGTCGCGCAACGCCTGGGACGTCGGGGTGGCCCTGGCCGACTCGCTGCTCGCCCGGCACCTCGCCGACACCGGCGCGTACCCGCGGTCGGTCGGGCTGACCGTCTGGGGCACCAGCGCCATGCGTACCCAGGGCGACGACGTCGCCGAGGTCCTCGCCCTGCTCGGGTGCCGCCCCACCTGGGACGACCGGTCCCGCCGGGTCACCGGCGTCGAGGTGGTGCCGTTGGCCGAGCTGGGCCGCCCCCGGATCGACGTCACCGTCCGCATCTCCGGGTTCTTCCGCGACGCCTTCCCGCACGTCGTGGCGCTGATCGACGACGCCGTCCGGCTGGTCGCCGCCCACGAC
Organism: Micromonospora sp. NPDC049497; assembly: GCF_044465805.1. Classification (NCBI taxonomy): domain Bacteria; kingdom Bacillati; phylum Actinomycetota; class Actinomycetes; order Micromonosporales; family Micromonosporaceae; genus Micromonospora; species Micromonospora sp. NPDC049497. The sequence goes on from NZ_JBITMC010000006.1 coordinate 248,466, forward strand.
GAGCCTCCTGAGCGGAACTTCGTCCGCGCCCACGTGGACGCCGACGTGGCGGAGCACGGCGACGAACGGCGGGCCACCGCCCGGATCTTCGGCTCCAAACCCGGGGCGTACGGGGCGGGCCTGCTGCCGCTGATCGACGCCCGCACCTGGCGCACCGACGCCGACCTCGCCGAGGTGTACGCCGTCTGGGGCGGCTACGCGTACGGCCGGGGCCTCGATGGGCGGGAGGCGCGCGCCGACATGGAACGCTCCTTCGCCCGCATCGCGGTGGCCGTGAAGAACCAGGACACCCGCGAGCACGACATCGTCGACTCCGACGACTACTTCCAGTACCACGGCGGGATGGTGGCGATGGTCCGCCACCTCACCGGCGCCGCGCCGGACGCGTACGTCGGGGACTCGGCGATGCCGCACGACGTGCGGACCCGCACCCTCGGCGAGGAGACCCGGCGGGTGTTCCGGGCCCGGGTGGTCAACCCCCGCTGGATCGCCGGGATGCGCCGGCACGGCTACAAGGGCGCGTTCGAGCTGGCGGCCACCGTGGACTACCTGTTCGGCTACGACGCCACGGCCGGCGTGGTCGACGACTGGATGTACGAGCAGCTCGCGAAGGCGTACGTCCTCGACGACATCACCCGCGACTTCCTGTCCCGGTCGAACCCGTGGGCGCTGCGCGGCATCACCGAGCGGCTGCTGGAGGCCGCCGACCGGGGCCTGTGGGCGGAACCGGAACCCGCCACCCTGGACCGGCTCCGGGAGGCGTACCTGGCCGGCGAGGGTGACCTGGAGGACCGGTCATGACGGCGTACCCGTTCAGCGCGGTGCTCGGCATGGACGACATGCGCCTCGCGCTGCTGCTCAACGCCGTCAGCCCGGCCATCGGCGGGGTGCTCGTACGCGGCGAGAAGGGCACCGCCAAGTCCACCGCCGTCCGGGCTCTCGCCGCCCTGCTGCCGCCGGTGGACCGGGTGGCCGGCTGCCGGTTCACCTGCGACCCGGCCGCCCCCGACCCGGGTTGCCCGGACGGGCCGCACCCCGGGGCGTTGGCCGAGCGGCGCCCGGCCCGCCTGGTCGAGCTGCCGGTCGGCGCCGCCGAGGACCGGGTGGTCGGCTCGCTGGACCTGGAGCAGGCACTCGGCGCGGGCGTCCGTGCCTACGAGCCCGGCCTGCTCGCCGCCGCCCACCGGGGGGTGCTCTACGTCGACGAGGTGAACCTGCTCCACGACCACCTGGTCGACCTGCTGCTGGACGCCGCCGCCATGGGCCGCTGCCACGTCGAGCGGGAGGGCGTGTCGGTCAGCCACGCGGCCCGGTTCCTGCTGGTCGGCACGATGAACCCGGAGGAGGGGGAGCTGCGTCCGCAGTTGCTCGACCGGTTCGGGCTCACCGTCGAGGTGGCCGCCAGCCGGGACCCCGCCGTACGGGTCGAGGTGGTCCGCCGCCGCCTCACCGCCGACGCCGACCCGGCCGGCTTCGCCGCCGCCTGGGCCGACGCGGACGCGGCCGTCGCCGCCCGGGTGGCCGCCGCCCGTGTACGGCTGGACCGGGTGCTGCTGCCGGACGCCGCGTTGCGGCAGATCGCCGAGGTGTGCGCGGCGTTCGACGTGGACGGGATGCGCGCCGACATCGTCACCGCCCGCGCCGCCGTGGCCCACGCCGCCTGGCAGGGGCGGGACCGGGTGACCGCCGAGGACGTCCGGGTGGCCGCCCGGCTGGCGCTGCCGCACCGCCGTCGCCGTGACCCGTTCGACAGCCCCGGCCTGGACGAGAAGCGACTCGACGAGGCGCTGCGGCGGGCCCGGGAGGACCACCCCGACGACCCGGACGACGACGGCCCCGGCGGTCCAGGCGGCTCCGATCCGGACGGTGGACCGGGCGGTCCCGACGGACCAGCCGGTCCCGACGAGCCCAGCGCTCCGGACGGGCCCGCTGAGCCAGGTGGTCCCGGCGGTCCTGGTGACCCCGGTAGTCCTGGTGGTCCCGCCGAGTCCGGCGATCCGGGCGATCCGGGTGATCCCGGTGCACCGGACGGCGATGTCCCCGCCGGCGACGCCGACCGAGCCGGTGGTGCCGATCGGCCCAGTGACGCCGACCGAGCCGGTGACGCCGATCGGGCCGCCGGGAGCGGGGAGGGTGCGGGCGGGGAGCGGGTGGTGGCCGTACCGGATCAGGGTCTGCGGGCCCGGCTGCTCACCGCGCCCGGGGTCGGCGAGGGCGTGCCCGGACGGCGCTCGCGGGCCCGGACCGGTCGCGGCCGGACGACCGGGGCGCGGGTTCCCGCCGGCCGCCCCGGCGCGCTGCACCTGCCGGCGACGGTCCGGGCCGCCGCCCCGCACCAGGCGGCGCGCGGGCGGAGCGGCGGCCCGCTGCGGCTGCGCCCGGCCGACGTCCGCGAGGCGGTCCGGGAGGGCCGCGAGGGCAACCTGGTGCTCTTCGTGGTCGACGCCAGCGGGTCGATGGGCGCCCACCAGCGGATGTCGGCGGTCAAGGGCGCGGTGCTGGCCCTGCTCACCGACGCCTACCAGCGCCGGGACAAGGTCGCGGTGGTCGCCTTCCGGGGTGCCGGCGCGCAGGTCCTGCTCCCGGCGACCTCGTCGGTGCTGGCCGCGTCGACCCGGCTGGCCGAGCTGCCCACCGGGGGACGGACACCGCTGGCCGAGGGACTGCTCGCCGCCGCCGACCTGCTGCGGGTGGAGCGGCTGCGCGACCCGAGACGGCGTCCCCTGGTCCTGGTCGTCACCGACGGCCGGGCCACCTCGGGAGACCGCCCGCTCGACCGGGCGGCCGGGGCGGCGGCGGTGCTGCGCGCGACCGGCGCGCCCTGCGTGGTCGTCGACTGCGAGTCCGGCCCGGTCCGCCTCCACCTGGCCGCCCGCCTGGCGGCGCATCTCAACGCCGACCACCACCGCCTCGACACGGTCACCACAGCGCCACTCACCGACCTCGCCACCACCCCGTCACGGCGATCATGCACTTTCCGCCCCGACGAAAGGGACGAAAGTGGAGTAAAAGGGGTCCGAAACTGCAAGATCGACGAGGTCGGGCACAGGCCGGACCGGAACAGGAGCGTTGCCTGATGCCGCAGGGAAAGCCTTCGCACGTGCCCGCCGACGGGTTGACCACCCGGCAGCGGCGCCGCCGGCCGCTCACCATCGTCCACACCGGAGCGATGAAGGGGAAGTCGACCGCCGCGTTCGGGCTGGCGCTGCGCGCCTGGACCGCCGGACTGCCGGTCGGGGTGTTCCAGTTCGTCAAGAGCGCCAAGTGGCGGGTGGGGGAGGAGAACGCCTTCCGCGCGCTCGGCGAGGTCCACGAGCGGACCGGCCAGGGCGCCCCGGTCGCCTGGCACAAGATGGGCGAGGGCTGGTCCTGGATCCAGCGCGGCGGTGAGGCCGACCACGCCGCCGACGCCCTGGAGGGGTGGCGCCAGATCCAGCGCGACCTGGCCGCGCAGCGGTACGGGCTGTACGTGCTCGACGAGTTCACCTACCCGATGACGTGGGGCTGGGTGGACGTCGACGAGGTGGTGGAGACCCTGCGGACCCGGCCCGGCTTCCAGCACGTCGTCGTCACCGGCCGCAACGCCGACCCCCGGCTCGTCGAGGCCGCCGACCTGGTCGCCGAACTGACCAAGGTCAAGCACCCGATGGACGCCGGCCAAAAGGGCCAGAAGGGCATCGAGTGGTGACCCCGGCCGAGGCCTGGGCGCTGCCCCGGCTCGTCGTCGCCGCGCCGGCCAGCGGGCACGGCAAGACCACCGTCGCCACCGGTCTGCTCGCCGCGCTGCGCCGCCGGGGCCTCACGGTCAGCCCGCACAAGGTCGGCCCGGACTACATCGACCCCGGCTACCACGCGCTGGCCGCCGGCCGTCCGGGCCGCAACCTCGACCCGTGGCTGGTCGGCGAGGGCCGCGTCGCGCCGCTGCTGCGGCACGGCGCGAGCACCCCCACGCCCGCCGACGTCGCCGTGGTCGAGGGGGTGATGGGGCTGCACGACGGCGCGGTCGGCCGGCGCGGGTACGCCAGCACCGCCCACGTCGCCCGGCTGATCGGGGCCCCGGTGCTGCTGGTGCTCGACACCACCGCGCAGGGCCGCTCGGCCGCCGCCCTGGTGCTCGGCCTGCGCGCCTTCGACCCGGAGGTGCGGATCGGCGGAGTCGTCCTCAACCGGGTCGGCTCGCCACGGCACGAGACGCTGCTGCGCGACGCGCTGCACGAGATCGGCGTACCGGTGCTGGGGGCGGTGACCCGGACCGCCGAGGTGGCCGCACCGTCACGCCACCTCGGGTTGGTGCCGGTCGCCGAACGGGCACCGGAGTCCCTCGCCGTGGTGGACGCCCTCGCCGACCTGGTGACGTCCACCGTGGACCTGGACGCGGTGCTCGACCTCGCGCGTACCGCCCCGCCGCTGACCGTCCCGGCCTGGGACCCGGCCACGGCGGTCGGCGGCCCGGCCGGGCAGAACCGTCCGGTCGTCGCGGTCGCCGGTGGACCGGCCTTCACCTTCTCGTACGCGGAGACGACCGAGCTGCTCACCGCCGCCGGCGCCGACGTGGTGACCGTCGACCCGCTGCGCGACCCGGCGCTGCCGTCCGGCACCCGCGCGGTGGTCCTCGGCGGCGGCTTCCCCGAGGTGCACGCCGAGGCGCTGTCGGCCAACGCGTCGCTGCGCGCCGACCTGGCCGCCTTCGACGGCCCCGTGGTGGCGGAGTGCGCCGGCCTGCTCTACCTCGGGAAGTCCCTGGAGGGCGCCCCGATGTGCGGCCGGCTCGACCACACCGCCCGGATGACCGGGCGGCTCACCCTCGGCTACCGGGACGCCGTGGCCGCCGTCGACTCCCCGGTGCACACCGCCGGCGAGCGGGTACGCGGACACGAGTTCCACCGCACCGTCACCGACCCCGGCCACGGCCAGCACCCGGCGTGGCGCTTCGACGACGCCGACTACGGCTTCGTGTCCGGCCGGGTGCACGCCTCCTACCTGCACACCCACTGGGCGGGCCACCCGTACGCGGCCCGCCGGTTGGTCGAGGCGGCGACCCGGTGAGCGCGCCGGCCGAGGGGCCCACGCTGACCGGGGTCGGCGTCGGGCCGGGGGACCCGGACCTGCTGACCCTGCGGGCGGTCCGGGTGCTGCGCGCGGCCGACGTGGTGTTCGTACCGGTGCTGGACCGGCTCGCGGCCGACGGTGCCGCGCCGCCCGGCCGGGCCGAGACCACGGTGGCCCCGCACGTCGCGCCGGACCGGCTGCGCCGGCTGCCGTTCGCCCTGGACGACCGGGGCGGCGTGACGCCACGCCGGGAGCGGGCCTGGGACGCCGCCGCCCGCACCGTGGCCGCCGCCCTCGACGGCGGCGACCGCGCGGTCGCGTTCGCCACGATCGGCGATCCGAACGTGTACTCGACCTTCTCCTACCTCGCCCAGACCGTCCGTAGCCTGCGGCCCGACGTGGTGGTCGGCACGGTTCCCGGCGTCACCGCCATGCAGGACCTCGCCGCCCGCAGCGGGTTGCCGCTCTGCGAGGGGCGGGAACCGCTGACCCTGCTGCCGGCCACCGCCGGGCTGGCGCCGGTCGCCGACGCGCTCGCCGGCCCCGGCACCGTCGTGGTCTACAAGGGCTGGCGCCGCCACGCCGACCTGGTGGGTGCGCTGCGGCGGGCGGGTCGCCTGGACGACGCCGTCCTGGGGCGCAGCCTCGGCCTGCCCGACGAGCGGATCGGCCCGTACGACGCGACCGCCGACGACCTGCCGTACCTGTCGACATTGCTCGTCCCGGCCCGCCGGGACCACCGGGGAGGACACCTGTGACCACCGGCAAGGTGTGGTTCGTCGGCGCCGGCCCCGGCGCGGCGGACCTGTTGACGCTGCGGGCGGCGCGGGTGATCGCCGCCGCCGACGTGGTGGTGTGGGCGGCCAGCCTCGTCCACGCCGACGTGCTCACCCACGCTTGCGCCGACGCCGAGGTCGTCGACTCGTCGCGGCTGCCCGTCGAGGGGCTGCTGCCGCTCTACCGGCGTGCCGCCGCCGAGGGGCTGACCGTGGCCCGGGTCCACTCCGGAGACCCGGCGCTGTGGGGCGCGGTGCAGGAACAGCTCGACCTGTGCCGCGCGCTCGGTCTCGACGTGGAGATCGTGCCCGGGGTCTCCTCGTTCACCGCCGCCGCCGCGCTCGTCGGCCGGGAGCTGACCATCCCCGAGGTCGCCCAGTCGGTGATCCTCACCCGCCTGGAGGGCGGGAAGACGCCGATGCCGCCCGGGGAGCGGGTCCGGGAGTTCGCCCGGCACGGCACCACCATGGCGCTGTTCCTCTCCGCCGCCCGGTCCGGCCAGGCCCAGGCCGAGCTGCTGGCCGGCGGCTACCCGCCGGACACCCCGGTCGTCGTCGCGTACCGGGCGACCTGGCCGGACGAGCTGGTGGTGCGCTGCACCCTCGGCGAGCTGGAGGCGACCGTCAAGGAGCACCGGCTGTGGAAGCACACCCTGTTCCTGGTCGGCCCCGCGCTCGCCGCCGCCGGCACCCGCTCGCACCTGTACCACCCGGGCCACTTCCACACCCACCGTCGGGCCGAGCCGGCGGCCCGCGCCGAGCTGCGCCGCGGCCGCGCCGGAGGCGGGCACCCGGCATGACGTACGCCGAGCCGCCGCTGCGGGAGCCGGACCTGCCGCGTACGGCGAAGGTCCGGCCCACGGCGCTGCGTACCGGCTGGACGACCGGCGCCTGCGCGACGGCGGCGGCGAAGGCGGCGGTGACCGCCCTGGTCACCGGCGAGCCGCAGACCGACGTGGAGATCGGCCTGCCCGCCGGGCGGCGGGTCGGCTTCGCCGTCGCCCGGTGCGACCTGGAGCCGGGCCGGCGGGCGGAGGCGGTGGTGGTCAAGGACGCCGGCGACGACCCGGACGTCACCCACGGCGCGCACCTCACCGCCACCGTCGGCTGGCGGGACGACCCCGGCCTCGACCTCGACGGTGGGCCGGGCGTCGGCACGGTCACCCGGCCCGGTCTCGGGCTGCCCGTCGGCGGTCCGGCGATCAACGACACGCCCCGACGCATGATCTCCGCGGCGGTCGCCGAGGTCGTCGACCTGGCCGAGGTGGGTGTCCGGGTGGTGATCAGCGTGCCGGACGGCGAGATCATGGCCCGCAAGACCACCAACCGCCGGCTCGGCATCCTCGGCGGCATCTCGATCCTCGGCACGACCGGGATCGTCCGGCCGTTCTCCACCGCGTCGTGGCGGGCCAGCGTCGTGCAGGCCGTGCACGTGATGGCCGCCCAGGGGGAGCGGACGACGGTGCTGTGCACCGGCGGTCGTACCGAGCGGGCCGCCCATGCGCTGCTGCCGGAGCTGCCCGAGGTGTGCTTCGTCGAGGTGGGCGACTTCACCGGCGCGGCGGTCACCGCCGCCGTCGCCGACGGCCAGACCGGGGTGGTCTTCGTCGGGATGGCCGGAAAGCTCGCCAAGCTCGCCGCCGGGATCCTGATGACCCACTACACCCGGTCGAGGGTGGACCTGTCGCTGCTCGGGGCGGTCACCGCCGAGGCCGGCGGCCCGCCCGAGCTGGTCGCCGAGGTGACGGAGGCGAACACCGGACGGCACGCGTACGAGCTGTGGGAGGCCGCCGGGCTGCTCGCCCCGGCCGGGGACCTGCTCTGCCGCCGCGTCCGCCAGGTGCTGCTGCGCTTCGCCGGTCACCGGCTGACGGTCGACGTGGCCATGGTGGATTTCGCCGGCTCCCGCGTCGTCGCCTCGTCGGGGCGGTGGGTCGCGTGACCGCCGTGCCGTCCGCCACGCTCACGGTGGTCGGGATCGACGCGGACGGACGGCCGCCACACCCCGTGGCGCTCGCCGCACTGGCCGGGGCCCGGCTCGTGGTCGGCGCGGCCCGGCACCTCGCCGCCGTACCCCTGCCGGCCGGCGCGACGACGCTCACGCTCGGTCCGCTCGCGCCCGCGCTGGACGCGCTCGCCGCCGCCGTCGCCGCCGGGCGGCCGGCCGCGGTGCTGGCCAGCGGCGATCCGGGGCTGTTCGGCATTGTGCGGCGGCTGCGGGAGGCCGGCCTGTCGCCCCGGGTGCTGCCCGCGGTGTCCAGCGTGGCCGCCGCCTTCGCCCGTGCCGGCCTGCCCTGGGACGGCGCCGCCGTGGTGACCGCGCACGGCCGGGACCTCCGTCCGGCGCTGAACGCCTGTCGCGCGCTGCCCGCCGTCGCGGTGCTCACCGCGCCCGGCGCCGGAGCCACCGAGCTGGGTGCCGGCCTGCTCGGCTGGGAGCGGTGCCTGGTGGTGGCCGAACATCTGGGCACCGAGGACGAGCGGATCACCACCGTCACGCCCGCCGAGGCCGCCGCCGGCTCCTGGGCCGACCCGCACGTGCTGCTCAGCCTCACCGGGTCGGGCGCTCGCGGCGGGATGCGCGCGGACAACCAGCCGGCCGCCGCGCCCGCCGGAGGGTGGGCGCTGCCCGAGACCGCGTACGCCCACCGGGACTCGATGATCACCAAGTCGGAGGTACGCGCGCTCGCGGTCGCCCGGCTGCGCCCTCGCCTCGGCCGGCTGGTGTGGGACGTCGGGGCGGGCAGCGGCTCCGTCGGTGTCGAGTGCGCGCTGCTCGGCGCGGCGGTGGTCGCCGTCGACCACGACCCAGGCGCGACCGACCTGGTCCGCGCCAACGCCGCCCGGCACGGCGTACACGTGCGGGTGGTACCCGGACGTGCGCCCGACGTGCTGGCCGACCTGCCCGATCCCGACGCGGTATTCGTCGGTGGCGGTGGCACCGACGTGCTCGCCGCCGTCGCGGCCCGCCGGCCGGGGCGGGTCGTCGCCACCCTCGCCGCACTGGACCGGGTCGCCCCGGCGGTCGGGCTGCTGCGCGGGGCCGGGTACGCCGTCGACGGCGTCCAGCTCTCCGCCGCCCGCCTCGCCGACCTGCCCGGCGGTTCGATCCGACTCGCGGCCACCAACCCGGTGGTCGTCCTCACCGGGGAGCTTCCGTGACCCACCCTCGTCCCACCACCGTCGACCCCGCCGCCCCACCGCCGGAGCCGTCGCCCGCTCCGGCCCGCGTCGGGCTCGTCGCCGTGACCGCCGCCGGACGGCGGCACGCCGCCGTCCTCGCCGCCGCCTGGCCGCACGCGCGCCTCGTCGAGGCCGGCAGTGCCGCCGAGGCGCTACGGACCGCCTGGGCCGAGTGCACGGCGGTCGTCGCCTTCCTCGCCACCGGGGCGACGGTACGCATCCTCGCGCCGCTGCTCGGCGACAAGCGCACCGACCCGGCCGTGGTGGTGGTCGACGAGGCGGCCCGGCACGCAGTCGCCCTGCTCGGCGGCCACGCGGGCGGCGCCAACGCCCTCGCCGCGGACGTCGCCGCGCTGCTCGACGCCGCGCCGGTCGTCACCACCGCCACCGACGCGGTCGGCGTGGCCGGGCTGGACAGTCTCGGCTGGCCGGTCGAGGGGGCGGTCGCGGCGGTGTCCCGGGCCGTCCTGGACGGCGAGCCAGTCCACCTGGTCGCCGACGCCACCTGGCCCCTGCCCGCCCTGCCCCCGAACGTCCACGTCCACGTCGACGCCGCCCCGGCCGCCGACGCGGGCTGGCGGCTGCTGGTCACCGACCGGATCGTGCCGCTGGACGACCGGACCGCCGTGCTGCGCCCACCGTCGCTGGTGGCCGGCGTCGGGTCGAGTCGGGGCGTACCGGCCGCCGAGGTGCGCGCACTGCTGGACCGGGCGCTCGCCGGGGCCGGCCTCAGCCCGGCGAGCCTGCGCTGCCTGGCCAGCGTCGACCTCAAGGCCGACGAGGTGGGCATCGTGGAGACCGCCCGCGCGCTCGGCGTACCCCTGCGGACCTGGACGGCCGCGCAGCTGGCGGCGGTCGACGTGCCGCACCCCAGCGAGGTGGTCCGCGCGGCGGTCGGCACCCCGAGCGTCGCGGAGGCCGCCGCGCTGCGCGGTGGTGAGGCGGAGCTGCTGGTGCCGAAGACCGCCTCGGCGATGGCCACCGTCGCGGTGGCCCGGCACGCGCCGCGCGGCCGGCTGGCCGTCGTCGGCCTCGGCCCGGGCGCGCCCGACCTGCGCACCCCGCGCGCGATCGCCGAGCTGCGGCGGGCCGGTGTGGTGGTCGGCCTGGACCAGTACGTCGACCAGGTCCGCGACCTGCTCCGCCCGGGCACCCGGGTGCTCGCCAGCGGCCTCGGCGCCGAGGAGGAACGGGCCCGGGCCGCCGTCGGCGAGGCTACCGCCGGGCACGCCGTGGCGCTGATCGGCTCGGGCGACGCCGGGGTGTACGCGATGGCGAGCCCCGCCCTGGACCACGCCGACGACCGCATCGACGTGGTGGGCGTGCCCGGGGTGACCGCCGCGCTCGCCGCCGCCGCCCTGCTCGGCGCCCCGCTCGGGCACGACCACGCCTACCTGAGCCTGTCCGACCTGCACACCCCCTGGGAGGTGATCGCCCGCCGGGTGACCGCCGCCGCGGAGGGCGACTTCGTGGCGCTGCTGTACAACCCGCGCAGCCGCGCACGGGACTGGCAGCTCGGCGCGGCCCTGGAGGTCTTCGCCGCGCACCGACCGCCGGACACCCCGGTCGGCGTGGTGCGCAACGCCAGCCGGGACGGCGAACGGGTGCACCTGGCCACCCTCGCCACCCTCGACCCGGCGCTGGTCGACATGTACAGCGTCGTGGTGGTGGGCAGCTCGCAGACCCGCGTCGTCGCCGGCCGGATGGTCACCCCGCGGGGCTACCGGTGGCGAAAGTGACGGCGGCCCCGGTCACGGTCGGCGCCTGCCAGGGGTGCGGCGCCTGCCTGCTGACCTGCCCGGAGCACGCGATCCGGCCGGTGCCCGGCGGCCTGACGGTCCGCGCCGAGGTGTGCACCGGCTGCCTGGAGTGCGTGGAGATCTGCCCGGTGGACGCGATCCGCCTCACCGGCACCGACCCCGATGGAGGACCACGATGACCTCGACCACCGCCACCGCCGCGCCCCCGGTGGGCCCCTGGAGCAGGGCCGAGCGGGTACGCCTCGGCGGTATCGTGCTCGCCGTCGCCGTGCTGCACGTCGCCGGCTGGAGCCTCTACCTGTACTGGAACGACCAGCCCGCCGCCGCGAGCGGACTGGCCGGCGCCGGCACGCTCGCGTACGCCCTGGGGGTGCGGCACGCCTTCGACGCCGACCACATCGCGGCGATCGACGACACCACCCGGCTGATGCTGCTGCGCGGCCGGCGGCCGGTCGGCGTCGGCTTCTTCTTCGCCCTCGGGCACAGCGCGGTGGTGCTGCTGCTCGCGTTGGTGGTCGGCCTCGCCTCGGCCAACCTCACCGGCCCGGGGCTGGAGCAGGCCCGCGAGGTGGGTGCGACCGTCGCGATCGTCACCGCCACCCTGTTCCTGGCCCTGGTCGCCGCCCTCAACGCCGTCGTGCTGGGCGGGCTGGCCCGGCTGTGGCGGCGCCTGCGCCACGGTGACCTCGACGAACGGGAACTGGACCTCCACCTGCTCAACCGGGGCCTGGTGCAGCGGATCCTCGGCACTCGGGCGCGGGCGCTGGTCCGCTCGTCCTGGCACATGGCGCCGGTCGGCTTCCTCTTCGGGCTCGGCCTGGAGACCGCCAGCGAGGTCACCCTGCTCGCGCTGTCCGCCAGCACCGCCGCCGCCGGCGGCCTGCCGGTGCTGGCCCTGCTCACGCTGCCGCTGCTCTTCGCCGCCGGGATGTCCGCCATGGACACCGCCGACAGCCTGCTGATGAGCCGCGCGTACTCGTGGGCGTACCGGCAGCCGGCCCGCCGGCTGTACTACAACCTCGCCACCACCGCGATGACCGTGCTGGTCGGTGCCCTGGTGGCCAGCGTGTACGCCGCCGGCCTGCTGGTCGAGCGGTTCGGCGTGGACGCACTCGCCGGGTACGCGGGCGTCGCCGACCGCTTCGAGCAGCTCGGCTACGCCGTGGTGGGCCTGTTCGCGCTGGCCTGGGGCGGGGCGGCGGCGGTGTGGAAGCTGCGCCGCTTCGACGAGCGGTACGCCGGGACCGCCGACGCGACGGCGGGGAAGCGCGGATGAGCCGGACGGTGCACCCGATCGAGGTGGAGTCGTACCGGATCCTCCGGTCCCGGGTCGGCCTCACGCACCTGACGCCGCTGACCCGCGCGGTCACCGAGCGGGTCGTGCACGCCAGCGCCGACCTGGACTACGTGACCGACCTGGTGTGCGACGAGGCCGCCCTGGCCGGTGGGCTGGCCGCGCTGCGGGCCGGGGCGCCGGTCGTCACCGACGTGGCGATGGTCGCCGCCGGGATCACCGGGCGGCGGACCGTCTGCCCGGTCGGCGAGCCGGCCGCCGCCGACCTGGCCCGCGCCACCGGGCTCACCCGTTCCGCCGCCGCCGTGCGGATCGCCCGGGACCGGGTCGGGCCCGGCGCGGTGTGGGTGGTCGGCTGCGCGCCGACCGCACTGGAGGAACTGATCACCTGCGACGCCCGGCCCGCGCTGGTGGTCGGCCTGCCGGTGGGCTTCGTCGGGGCCGCCGAGTCCAAGGCGGCGCTGCGGGCCAGCGGCCTGCCGGCGGTGTCCAACCGGGGCGAGAAGGGCGGGTCGGCGGTGGCAGCCGCCGCCCTCAACGCCCTGCTGTACGTGGAGGAGGAACAGTGACCGCACTGGTCATCGTCGGGCACGGCACGCGCAGCGCGGCCGGGGTGGAGCAGTTCGCGGCCCTCGTCGAGCGGGTGCGCCGCCGGGCAACCGAGGGCGTCGGCGCCGTCGAGGGCGGCTTCATCGAGTTGTCCCGCCCGCCGCTGGCAGACGCGGTCGGCGCGCTGGTTGAGCAGGGGCACCGGTCACTGGTCGCACTGCCGCTGGTGCTGACGGCCGCCGGGCACGGCAAGGGCGACATCCCCGCCGCGCTGGCCCGCGAGCGGGACCGCCACCCCGGCCTGACGTACGCGTACGGCCGGCCGCTCGGTCCGCACCCGCTGCTGCACACCGCGCTGGAGGAGCGGATCGACGCCGCCCTCGGCTCCGACGAGCGGGCCGGTACCTGGGTCGCCCTGATCGGGCGCGGCTCCACCGATCCAGACGCCAACGCCGAGGTGGCGAAGGTGGCCCGGCTGCTCTGGGAGGGGCGCGGGTACGCCGGCGTGGAGCCGGGCTTCGTCTCGCTGGCCGAGCCGTCCGTGCCGGCCGTCCTGGACCGGCTGCGCCGGCTCGGCGCGCGGCGGATCGTCGTGGCGCCGTACTTCCTCTTCGCCGGGGTGCTGCCGGACCGCATCGTCGCGCAGTCGGAGGCGTTCGCCGCGGCCCACCCCGACCTGGACGTCCGGGTGGCCGACCTGATCTCCGACTGCGACGCCCTCGCCGACCTGGTGCTGGAACGGCACGCCGAGGCGCGGCGTGGCGACATCCGGATGAACTGCGACACGTGCGCGTACCGGGTGCTGATGCCCGGCTTCGCCGACAAGGTGGGCCGTCCGCAGACCCCGCACGACCACCCGGACGACCCGGTCGGCGGCCATCACCATCACCACCACCCTCACGGCGGTCACGGGAACGGCGGTCCCGGCCACGGCGGTCCCGGCCTGCGTCCCGGCGAGGTCGCCGTCGTCGGCGGCGGGCCGGGGCCCGACGACCTGATCACCGTACGGGGGCGGGCGCTGCTGGACGCCGCCGACGTGGTGGTGGCCGACCGGCTCGCCCCGACCGGCCTGCTCGTCGGCCTGCGGCCGGACGTGCTCGTCGTGGACGCGGCCAAGGTGCCGCGCGGGCCGTCGATGACGCAGGAGACCATCAACGACACGCTGGTCACGCACGCTCGCGCGGGCAGGCGGGTGGTTCGGCTCAAGGGCGGCGACCCGTACGTCTTCGGGCGCGGCCACGAGGAGGTCCAGGCCTGCGCGGCGGCCGGGGTGCCGGTGACCGTGGTTCCCGGGGTGACCAGCGCGGTCGCCGCGGCGGCCCTGGCCGGCGTGCCGGTCACCCACCGGGGCGTCGCGCACGACGTCACCGTGGTCTCCGGACACCTGCCGCCCGGACACCCGGACTCGCTGGTCGACTGGGCGGCCCTGGGCCGCGCCCGGGGCACCCTGGTGCTGCTGATGGCCGTGGACACCGTCGGCGCGATCGCCGCCACGCTGATCGGGCACGGCCGGGCCGCGGACACCCCGGTCCTCGCGGTGCAGGACGCCGGCCACCCGGGGCAGCGCACGGTCACCGCTCGGCTGGACGAGATCGGGGCCGTAGCGGCGCGGGAGTACCTCCGCCCGCCGGCGGTGTTCGTGGTCGGCCCGGTGGTCGCCCTCGCCACGCCACCCACGCCCCTGGCGGCGATGCCGTCCTGACCGGCGATCGGTGTGGGCCCCGGAGGGCACTGATCGGTCGGACGTGGTGGAGCAGGGTGACGCCCGAACGGCGCGGGTGATGCGGCGCGGCGATGTCGTGCCGTGCGGCGGGTGGTGCGGTGGTGCGGTGCGGCGGTGCGGTGCGGCGGTGCTGACCGATGCGTTGGGACGGTGCGTGCGTCGGTGAGGTCAGGGAGTTCTGCGGGCGTCATGTCAATCAGACATATTTGTGTCGCACAGACATAACGCGCTCCTGGACAACCGGCCCCAACCGCCCATGGATCCACCTTGATCCACTCGACTTCATGGATGTCGGGGTGTCGGCGTGTCGGGGATACCCCGACTTCAGTGAAGGCGTGAATGATCGGGGCGCGGGGCGCGGGGCGGGAGCCGGAACGTTCCGCCTGACCCGGTAACCCGCCCCCCCGGCCCCCCGCCCTCGCCCCTCGCCCCTCGCCCCGCCCCCTCGCCCCCTCGCCCCCGCGATCTTGCACTTTGGGTCGCCCTGATGCGCCTTTCGGCACCCTTTGCCCCGGCACAAAGTGCAAGATCGCGGGGGGTGCGGGGGGTGCGGGGGGACGGGGTGCGGCGGGGCGCGGGCGGGGTCAGGGGGTGAGGGACTGGGCGGCGGTCAGGCCGGCGGTGGCGGCGGCGAGGCCGGCGGTCACGCTGAGCAGGACGTTGGCCAGGGCGCGTCTGCGGGTGCCGGTCCGGGCCAGCCGCAGCGTCTCGTAGCCGAACGTGGAGTACGTGGTCAGGGCTCCGCACAGGCCGGTGCCGAGCAGTGCGCCGAGCGCCGGGCCGACCGGCAGACCGGCGAGGAAGCCGAGCAGCAGCGACCCGGCGACGTTGACGGTGAGGGTGCCCCACGGGAACGCGGAGCCGAGTCGGGCCTGCACCGCCCGGTCGACGAGGTACCGCAGCGGTGCCCCGACGGCCGCGCCGAGCGCGATCAGCAGCACGGTCACCGCTCGCTCCCCGGCTCGGCCCGGCCGAGCAACCGGCCGGTGAGGGTGTCGCCGAGCCAGACCGCGAGCAGCGCCCCGAGCACGGTGGCCCCGAGGTACGCCACGGCGGTGACCGGCGCGCCGGCGGCGAACGCCGCGTGGACGTCCACGGCGTACGTGGAGAAGGTGGTGTAGCCGCCGAGCACCCCGACGCCCAGGAACGGGCGCAGCAGGGGTCGTCCGCGCCCGGCCCTCGGCAGCGCCGCCATCAGCGCCCCGATCAGGAGGCAGCCGCTCACGTTGACCGCGAACGTGCTCCAGGCGAACGTGGCCGGCTGGTGCGGGACGGCGTGGGCGACGGCGGCGCGGGCCAGGGCACCGAGCGCGCCACCGGCGGCGACCGCCCCGAGCACCGCCCGGGGCCGCGCCGGCAGTTCGCCCCGGTCGGCGGGGATACGGAGGTCGACGTCGGGGTCGATCCGTGCTTCCGGCCCGGACGCGCCCCCGCGCCGACCACCGTCGGCGGGGTCGATCACGGTCGTCAGCCTAGCGCCGGTCCGGGCTCCCGACGCCGGGTCGGCCGGGCCGCCGGCCGCAGTTCGCTTCGTGGGTCCGGGGGGCGGAGCGCGGGCCGGGAGCCACGGACGGCCCGACCGGGGTCAGCGGATCCCGGCGACCGCCGCGTCGGCGCCGCCGCGCCACACCGTGCCGACCTCGGTGAAGCCGGCGGCGGTCAGCGCCGACACGTGCCAGGAGACCGGCGGGTTCCACTCCGGACTGTGGCCCGTGGGGTAGATCTGGTGTCGCTGGGCGACCAGGGGAGCGAGGGTCGGGTCGGCGGCGGCCCGGTCCCACCACTGCGACCAGGAGAGGGCCGCGCCAGCGGCGTACCGGGCGGTTCGTCGGTCGTGGGCCCGGTCGAGCAGCCGTTTGGTCAGCCCGGGCAGCGCGTCGTCGGGCATGTGGTCGGCGTTCACCAGGATCCCGCCCGGCCGCAGCAGGTCCCGCAGTTCGGCGTAGAGGGCGGTGAGCCGGTCGGGCGCGAGCCAGTGCAGGGCGGTGGCGGTGAGGACGGCGTCGACCTCGCGGTGGGGGAGCGCGGCACGCCAGTCGGGCTCGTTGAGGTCGGCGGTGACGATGGTCGCGCGGTCGCCCAGGGACGCGCTGGCCAGGGCGAGCAGCGCCGGGTCGAGGTCGACCAGGGTCACCTCGGCGTCGGGGAAACGCCGCAGTGCGCGGGCCGCGATGCTGCCGGTGCCGCCGGCCAGGTCCAGTAGACGCAGCGGGCCGCCGTCGTGCACGGCGTCGACCGCGTCGAGCATCGCGGTGAACCGGTGCTCACGATCGGGCAGGTACGCCTCCTGCTGCCGGTCCCAGCTCTCCTGCCAGGCCACCGTTTCCAAGCTGTAAGGAGTCATGACCCAGAGGCTAGTTACCGGACCGAATTCCTGTCCAGACCTTGTTGCCAACAAGATGCAATTACTGCTGTGTGGCAACACGGCGCTCGGCCGGGGGGCGGAGGATCGACGCAACTCTCTGTTTCACGCCGGTCGCTCTCGGGCACCGTTTCGACGCAAGCGCTCCGGGGCACTAGCCCGACCTGGGGATTCGTCGAGAGGGGATCGTGATGGCCGACACCACGAAGACGGCGACGTCGCGCCCGTCCGGGTCCGGGTCCGGTGGCCGGGGGAGCCGGGGCAGGCGGGCGCAGGGCCCGCCGTTCCGCAAGCCGCGCTGGCCCAAGGCGTACGCGTTCGCGCTGGTCACCGGCGCGCTGTTCCTGTTCTCCTGGGTCGGCCAGTTCGTCTTCCAGATGGCGGTGGAGAGCAACGAGGCGAGCCAGCACGGCCAGTCCTTCGCCTGGGCGGAGTTCCTTCCGCAGTTCTTCGCCTCCACCTTCGAGAACTGGCAGAGCGAGTTCCTCCAGCTGATCTGGCAGGCCGCCGGTCTGGCGCTCTTCTACTACTGGGGTTCGTCCCAGTCCCGCGAGTCCGACGAGCGGATCGAGGCGAAGCTGGACGCGCTGCTGCGCGAGCGTAACCTTGACCCGCAGAACCCGTGACGGGGTGGCCCCTGTCACGCGACGACCGATTTTCCTCAACCCGCCGCGCGCTGGAGGAGCGCACCGCCCTCGGTAAGGCGCTGCTCACCGTCCGACCGGCGGCTCCGGCCTCCGCGCCGCACGAGGTTGCCGGGGCCGGCACGGCCGCCGGTGGTGCCACGACCGAGGCGGGCGTACGGTACCGCCATGGAGGACCGGACGCCGCTGCCCGAGCACCTCGAACCGATCGAGCGGGCCGGCGTCGACGAGTTGCGCGCCCTGCAACTCGACCGGCTGCGCTGGTCGCTGCGGCACGCGTACGACAACGTGCCGCACTACCGCCGGGCCTTCGAGGCCGCCGCGGTCCACCCCGACGACTGCCGCGACCTGGCCGACCTGGCCCGCTTCCCGTTCACCGGCAAGGCGGAGCTACGGGAGAACTACCCGTTCGGCATGTTCGCCGTGCCCCGGGAACGGATCGCCCGGCTGCACGCCTCCTCGGGCACCACGGGCCGGCCCACCGTGGTGGGCTACACCGCCGACGACCTGCGTACCTGGGCCCGGCTGATGGCCCGCTCGATCCGCGCCTCCGGGGGACGCCCCGGTGACCGGGTGCACGTCGCGTACGGCTACGGGCTGTTCACCGGCGGCCTCGGCGCCCACTACGGCGCCGAGGAACTGGGCTGCACCGTCATCCCCGTGTCCGGCGGCATGACCGAGCGCCAGGTGACGCTCATCCGGGACTTCGAACCCGAGGTCATCATGGTCACCCCCAGCTACATGCTGGCGATCGTGGACGAGATGGAACGCCAGGGGATCGACCCGGCGGCCACCTCCCTGCGCGTGGGCATCTTCGGGGCGGAGCCGTGGACCGAGGACATGCGCCGCGAGATGGAACGCCGCCTCGATCTGCACGCCGTGGACATCTACGGCCTGTCGGAGGTGATGGGGCCGGGCGTGGCCAACGAGTGCGTGGAGACCAAGGACGGCCTGCACCTGTGGGAGGACCACTTCTACCCGGAGATCATCGACCCGGTGACCGGGGCGGTCCTGCCCGACGGGGAGCGGGGGGAGCTGGTCCTCACCTCGCTCACCAGGGAGGCGATGCCGGTGGTCCGCTACCGTACCCGCGACCTCACCCGGCTGCTGCCGGGCACCGCGCGGCCGATGCGCCGGATCGAGAAGATCACCGGCCGGACCGACGACATGATGATCGTCCGGGGGGTGAACGTCTTCCCCACCCAGATCGAGGAGCTGATCCTGCGGATGCCGCAGCTCTCGCCACACTTCCAGTGCGTCCTGGGCCGGCAGGGACGCATGGACACGCTGACCGTGCGGGTGGAGCGACGGTCCGGGGTGGGCACCGACGCTGCCGGCGCCGCCGGGGCGCACCTGGCCGAGCTGGTCAAGAACACCGTCGGGGTGAGCGTGGCGGTCGAGGTGATCGCCCCGGACGGGGTGGAGCGGTCGATGGGCAAGATGCGCCGCATCGTGGACCGGCGGCGGGACGGGTGACGGTGGCCGAGCGCAACGCCGCGTACGACATGTTCGACGCCGACCCCGCCTCGCGCGGGCTCGGCATCGAGCTGGTGGAGGCCGCCGACGGCGCGGCGGTGGCCCGGATGCGGGTGACCGACGCGATGGTCAACGGCCACGCCATCGCCCACGGCGGTTTCGTGTTCCTGCTCGCCGACACCGCCTTCGCGCTGGCCTGCAACAGCCACGGGCCGGTCACCGTCGCCGCCGGGGGCGAGATCACCTTCGTGCGGCCGGCCCACGCCGGTGACCTGCTGGTCGCGCGGGCCACCGAGCGGACCCGGTACGGCCGCAGCGGCATCTACGACGTCACCGTCACCCGGGACGACGGCGAGGTGGTCGCCGAGTTCCGGGGCCGCAGCCGCACCCTGAACGGCGGCTGACCACCCGCGACGTGACAGCGGGTCGCCGCGCGGGCGGTGTCGCGCCGGGGCTTCGTCGGCGGGCTGCGGCAGGATGGCCCGATGGGACACGTCGTGCTCTTCCACACGGTCCACGGGCTGCGGCCCGCCGTCATCGCCGCCGCCGACCGGCTGCGCGCCGCCGGCCACCACGTCCAGACCCCGGACCTGTACGGGGTGCCGGCCACCGACACCGTTGACGAGGGCTTCGCGCTGTTCGACACGATCGGCCACGACGTCGTGCTGGACCGGGCCCGGGCGGCGGTCCGGGAGCTGCCGCCCGACGTCGTGCTCGCCGGTCTGTCGATGGGCGCGGGGGTGGCCGGCGCGATGCTGGCCGAACGCCCCGGCACCGCCGGGCTGCTCCTGCTGCACGGCTCCGGTGGCGCACCCGAGGAGGTCCGGCCGGGCCTGCGCGTGGAGCTGCACCTGGCCGACCCGGACGAGTACGAGCCGGCGGGCGAGCTGGACGAGTGGCGGCAGGCGATGACGGGGGCCGGCGCGGCGCTGGCGGTGCACCGCTACCCCGGTGCCGGGCACCTGTGGACCGACCCGGACTCGCCCGACCACGACCCGATCGCCGCCGAGGCCACCTGGACCCGCGTCCTGGCGTTCCTCGGCACCCCCTGACGCCCGGCCCGCACCCCGCCCCGCTCGGCCCCGCTTCGCCTCGCCTCGCCCCCCTCGCCTCGCCCGCCGGGACTCGTTCCCGATGATCGTTGACGCCTCAGCTGTCGGACGTCCGGCGTGTCGGACAGCTGGAGCGTCAACGATCATCGTGCCGACCTGGCCGCGTCACGCCGCGGTCGCCGCGAGACCCGGCACGTCGGCGACGCCCTCCGCCGCGACCGCGCGGTCCCGGCGCGGGGCGGCCGGCCGTAACGGCACCGGACCGGGGACGGTGTACCGGCTCCGGCCCCGCCCGTCATTGGTCCACGGTCGACCGGCCGGCACGACCGTGACCGCGCGCCCGTTCGGAGTGGACCGCTCCGCCGGTTCCGCCACCGGTGCGCGACCGACCACCGCCACCGTGAGCGGGGCGACGGTGGCCGGGGCCCCGGTCGGACCGGCGACGGCCGGCACGGTGGCCGGGCCGACAGCGGGCGCGGCGGGAGCCACGAGTACGGACACCGGGGACGGAGCACGGACGGCCGCCACGACGGTGGCCGGGGCCGCCACGACGGTGGCCGGGGCCGCCACGACGGTGGCCGGGGCCGCCACGACGGTGGCCGGGGCCGCCACGACGGTGGCCGGGGCCGGGGCCGGGGCAGGGGCAGGGGCAGGGGCCGGAGCCGGGGCCGGGGCCGGGACCGGGGCGACGGTGGCCGGGATCGGGACTGCGGCCAAGGCCGGGACCGCAGCCGGGGCAGGGGCCGGGACCGCGGCCAAGGCCGCGGCTGGGGCTGGGGCCGGGGCAGGGGCCGGGACCGCGGCCAAGGCCGCGGCTGGGGCCGGGGCCGGAAGTGTGGCTGGGGAGCGGTCGTCGGTGGTCGGGGCGGGACGGCGGGTGGCGAGGCGGGACGGCAGCCGGTGCGGGCTGCGCTGCTCCCGCGCCGGGGCGGTCACCGGCGGCACCGGCGCGTCGGCGAGCCGGGCCGCGAACACGGCGCGTGCCGCCCGGGTGAGCCGCTGGTACGTGATCTGACGTACCACCGGGTCGACGAGAGTGTGCCCACCGGCCGGCTCGACCCGCAGCAGGCCACCGGTGACCAGCGCGCGCAGCGCCGGCACGGCCCGTCCGGGCGTCCAGCCGAGCAGGTGGTCCACCGTTGGAGCGGCGACCGGCCTGCCGAGGGTGGCGGTGACCATCAGCACCGCGCGCTGAACGCCGTCGAGCCGGTCCAGTCGTGCGTCGACCGTCCGGCGGACCGCCTCGGGCACCGGCAGCCGCACCGGACCGGCGACACCCCCGGGCAGGCTCCCGCCGCCGGGCGACGTCACCGCCGCCAGCGGTGACGCGCCGTCGGCCAGCGCGTCGACGTACGCGGCGACCCGGCCGGGGTTGCCCGCCACCAGCGGCAGCAGCGCGTCGACCAACGTCAGCGGCTGGTTGGCGTACGCGAGTCGGTGCCGCAGCAGCCGGCCCGTCTCCACCGCGCGTAGTGGGCGCAGGGGCAGGCGGCAGTGTCGGTTCCCCGGACCGGGCACCGTGTCCGCCCACTGTGGAGCGTGCACCGCCACCACGGCCAGGGGTACCGCCCGGGCGGTGGCCGCCTCGAAGAGCCCGCGCAGGAAGCGGCCCACCTCGGCGGCGGCCCGGTCGAGGTCGTCCACCGCCACCACCACGGGCTGCCGGGCGGCGACCGCCAGCAGCACCTCCTGCCAGACCGCCGCCCCCCGCAGCGCGGCGGTCGAGGTGTCCGGCGTGTCCAGGAGCCCTTCCAACGCGTACACCGCCTCGGTGCGGCGCGCCGCGGGCACCGCGTCGGCGAGGGCCGCGGTGAGTCGCCGCCGTACCACCGGGGGTGCGTCGGCGGCGCGGAGCCCGGCGAACGCGCGGACCTGCTCCGCGACGGGCGCCAGGGCCGGCTCCGGTTCGGGCGGGCAGAGCGTGACGTACCACCGCACCGGTGCCCCGTCCACCGTCGCGACGGCCCGGCGCAGCTCGTGCAGCAGCCGGCTGCGTCCGCTGCCGGCCGGGCCGACCAGCGACAGCCAGTGCGGCCGGCGGTCCCGGACGGCGCGCAGCAGCACCTCGCGGGCACCGACGAGGTCCCGTCGGCGCCCGATGAACGGGCCCGGGTGGCGGGCCGGGGCCGGTTCGCACACGCCGTCGGCGTGCCACACGTCCAGCGGGAGCGCCTTGCCCGCGACGGTCACCGGCGGCACCCGACGCTGGTCGATGAGGCCCCGGGTGGCCTGGTGCGTGGCGGTGCACAGCGCCACGCCCCCGGGCGGCGCGTACTCCTGCAGCCGCGCGGCCAGGGTGATCACGGCGCCGCTGGCCGCGCCGTGGCCGCCGTCACGGGCCGCGGCGAGGTCCACCACCGCCTCACCGGTGGCCACCCCCACCCGCACCCGCAGCGCCGGAGCGCCGGCCAGCGGACGGAGGTCGAGCGCCCGCTGGATCTCCAGGCCGGCCCGCACCGCACGGTACGCGTCGAACCCGTCGGACTGCCGGGCGCCGAAGAGGGCCATGACCGCGTCGCCGATGTACTTCTCGACCACGCCCCGCCAGCGGACCAGCACCCCGCTCACGGTGTCGAAGTAGGCGCGTTGCAGCCGCCGGACGTCCTCCGGGTCGAGCCGGTCGACCAGCGCGGTCGATCCGACGATGTCGGCGAACAGGACGGTGACCGTCCGTCTCTCCTCGGGCACCGGCCATCGTGGGACCTCCCACGCGAGGTCGGGGACGGGTACCGCGACGGTCCCGGTGCCCCGACCGGTTCCCTGCGCCGGACCAGCAACGATGATCTGCATGGAGATCGCACCCGCCTTTCCCCCCGTGGTGGCTGACGACCTCCGGAGACTGTCACCCGTGGGCCGACCGGGGATCGGCAGAACGACGTATGTCGGCTGGGCGCAACCTTTGGTCGCAAAGTCGACGCGAGGAGTACCACAGGGCCGAACGGCCTGTAGAGCGGTCCGGGGACCTGTGACTAGGCTGCGAACCATGGCCAGCGATGTGGACGGTGCACCGCTCGTCGGCCGGGCCGACCTGGTGGCGGCCGTACGCTCGGCGCTGCTCGACGACGTCACCCAGGGGAACACCGCGGCGGTCTTCCTCACCGGTGAGAGCGGTGTGGGCAAGACCCGGCTGCTGCGTGAGGTGGGTGCCCGGCTGCGCGACGGAGGCGCCCTGGTGCTCACCGGCACCTGCCTCGACATCGGCGACGCGTCGCCGCTGCATCCGCTGCTGCAGGCGTTACGCCGCTTCGACGCGGAGCTGACCACCTCACACGCCCGGACCTCGTCGGCCGTCCGTGGGCTGTTGCAGATGTTCGCCGACGAGACGGCCGGGCCGGACGGCGCCGGCGCGCTGTTGGAGCGGGTGTCCCGGGGGTTGCACCTGATCGCCGAGGGCCGCCCGCTGGTGCTCGTCCTGGACGACCTCCAGTGGGTCGACCGGAGCACCCGGCAGCTGCTGCTCTACCTACTCGCCGGCCTGGGTGACCTGCAGCTGTCGGTGCTCGCGGCGGTCCGTGCCGAGTCGTTGCAGGGCGCGCACCCGCTGCGCCGCGTGCTGACCGAGCTGCGCCGGCTGCGGACCGTCCGGGTGCTCGACCTGGCCCCGCTGGACCGCGCCGGCACCGAGCAGCTCGCCGCGGCGGTCGTCGGCCGCCCGTTGCCGCCTGAGGCCGCCGACCAGGTCTGGCAGCGCAGCGGCGGCAACCCGTTCGTGGTGGAGGAGTTGGCCCGCGACGTCCGCGACGGCCGGGACGGGCTCTCCGACACGCTGCGCGAGATCTTCCTGTCCCGGGTGGACGCGCTGCCGCAGCACGCGCACACGGTTGTGCACGCCGTCGCCGCCGGCGTGGAGCCGGTGGAGCACTGGCTGCCCGCGAAGGTGGTGCGGCTGCCCGAGGACCAGCTGATCGAGGCGGTCCGCGCGGCGGTGGCGCACCGGCTGCTGGTCGGCGCGGACGACGGTTACCGCCTGCGGCACCGGCTCGTGGCCGAGGTGCTGGAGCACGAGCTGCTGCCCGCCGAGCGGGCGGCCCTGCACCGCCGGTACGCCGAGGCGCTGACCACGGCGCCGGCCGACCTGCACCAGGCCCGGCTGGCGCACCACTGGCGGCTGGCCGGTGAACCCACCCGGGCGTTGCCGGCGGCGGTGGCCGCGGCCGAGGAGGCGGAGCGGCTGCACGGCTACGCCGAGGCGCACCGGCACTGGTCGACCGCGCTGCAGTTGGCCGGCGCGACGACCGGCGGACCGCCCGGGACGTACCGGGTGACGCTGCTGGAACGCGCCGCCGAGTCCGCCCACCACTGCGGTGAGCACGCGCGGGCGCTGAGCCTGCTGGAGGAGCTGGCCGCCTCCGACGCCGGTCGGCCGGTCTGCGCCCTGCACATCCGCCGGGCCCGTTACCTCGCGGCGGCCGGCCGCTCGGCCCTCGCCGAGGCCGAGTACCAGCGCGCCCTGGACGTCGCCGACTGCACGCCCCGGGAGCGGGCCACCGCCGCCGCCCACCTGGCGGAGCTGCTGCTGCACCTCGGCCGGTACGCCGACGCCGGCCACCGGGCCCGGGAGGCGCTGGAGCTGGCCGCGGCGGTGGAGGGCTCCACGAGCGAGGTGGTGCTGGCCAGCGCCGCGCTGGGTTTCTCCGAGGCGTACCTGGAGGACCCGGACGCCGGGCTGGCGGTGATGCGCCAGGCGCTGGAGACCGCCGAGCGGGCCGGCCGCCCGGAGGACGTGGCCTGCGCGTACCTGCACCTGGCGGAGTTGCTGACCGGTCCGCTGAACATCCTCGAGGAGGGTGTGGTGGTCGCCCGCCGGGGCGCCGAGCGGGTCGCCGAGCTGGGCCTGGGACGCACCTGGGAGACGCGGCTGCTCGCCATCGCCACGAACGGGCTGTTCCGGGTCGGCCAGTGGGCGGAGGCGGAGAAGGTCGTCGCGGCGGCGCTGCGGCACCGCCCGTCCGGCGCGGACGCGGTCGAGCTGCTGCTGGCCCGCTGCCGGCTGTCGGTGGGCTACGGCGACATCGAGGCGGCCGACCGGGACCTGGACGCGGTCGCCACGGTGCTCGCCGGTGGCGGCGCGCGGCACGTGATCCCGCTGCTCACCCTGCGGGCGGGCCTGGCGATGTGGCAGGGCCGCCACGACCTGGCCCGGCAGGCGGTGCAGCGGGGTCTGACCGAGAGCCGCTCCGACGACGTGACGATCCTCGCGGCGCTGGTCTGGCACGGACTGCGGGCGGAGGCCGAGGCGCACGCCAGCCGGACCGTGCCGGTCGACCAGACGGCGGTGCGGCGACTGCGCGAGGTCGCCGAGCGGGCGGCCCGCAAGAGCGCGCACGCGGCCCGCCCGGTGCGCAGCGTCGTCGACGGTTTCCTGGCGCTCTGCGCGGCCGAGGTGAGCCGGCTCGACGGCAGCGACCCGGACCTGTGGGCCCGTTCGGTGACCGAGTGGGACCGGCGCAACCATCCCTATCCGGCGGCCTACTCGCGGCTGCGGCAGGCCGAGGCGTTGCTGGCGAAGCGGAGCCGCAGCGCCACCGCGGCGAAGCTGTTGCGGCAGGCGTACCAGGTGGCGCAGGGTCTCGGCGCGGTGCCGCTGACCTCGGAGATCCGCACCCTCGCCGGTCGGGCCCGGGTGTCGCTGGAGGAGCGGGGTGCGTCCACCGCCGCGGTCACCGGGTCGGGCGGGGCGGGCGCGGACGAGCTGGCGGTCCTCACGGCGCGGGAGCGGGAGGTGCTCGCGGCGGTGGCCGAGGGGCTGACCAACAAGGAGATCGGGCAGCGGCTGTTCATCAGCGAACGCACCATCGGCGTGCACGTCTCGCACATCTTCGACAAGCTCCAGGTCCGCACCCGCGTCCAGGCCAGCGCCATCTTCCTGCGCAACCGCCCGGCCTGACGCCCGATCCGGGTCCCGACTCGTCGCTACGTATACGTCGTTCTACTGATCCGGCGCTCGGTCGTCGGCTGGAAGGCTGTGCAGCGTCGCCGACGGCACGGGGGTGCCGCGGAGCATCGTGGAGGAGTGACTATGTCCGAACCGGTCTGGGGTCCCGTGCACCGGGACATCGTCGACCTGCTGGCCGACCGGCCGGCGGACGTGCCGGCGGTGGTCGACCACCTCACCAAGCTCCAGGACCTGCTGGTCCGGCTGCCTCCGCTGGAGGAGAGCTGCCCGCTGGCCGACTTCAACAAGCTCTACCTGACGATCACCGAGAGCGTGCTGAACGGCCTGTACGACGACCGGTTCGCCGACCCGGTCTTCCTGTCCCGGCTGGACGTCGAGTTCGCCGCCCGCTACTTCGACGCGATGCGACTGTGGACGGACGCCAGCCCCGGTACGCCCCAGGCGTGGTCGTGCCTGTTCGAGCGGATGCGCGGCCCGGACGCCCGTCCGCTGCCGTCGGCGGCGGCGGGGGTGAACGCGCACATCAACTACGACCTGCCGTTCGCCCTGGTGACGACCTTCGACAGCCTGGAGTCCGAGCCGGTCGACGGCACCGACCAGCACCGCGACTACCTGGAGATCAACAACATCTTCGCGAACAAGATCCCGGGTCTGCGGCGGGGCTACCTGGACCGGTGGCAGTTGCTGATCGACATGCTGAACGGCGACATCGACGACTGGTACCAGGGGGAACTGGTCGAGTACACGCGCGACGTCGCCTGGCGTAACGCGCAGCGGATCTGGCGGTGCCGGCACGACCCGGACGCCCACGAGTGCGAGCGCACGCGGCTGGACGACAACGCCGCGCGGCTCGGCCGGCTGCTGCTCTCGCCCCTCGGGGCGTTCCTGCAGTAGCCGGGACGGGGGGTCCCCGCGCTCCGGACGGGGCGGAGCGCGGGGACGCGCCCGCCAGGAACGACCGTGCGCCGCCCCGGGACGGTGCACAGGGAAACGGCCGGCGCCGCTGGGGGGTGGCGCCGGGTGTGGGGGGAAGGACCGGCGCGCTGGGGGGCGCCGGGGGCAGGGGGAAGGGCCGGCGCCGTACGGGGGTGGTGCCGGCCCGCTGCGCCCACGGCCACGGGCCGGACGACGGGGAGGCGTCCGGCCCGTCGTCGTGGGCATCCGATCCGGCCCGGCGCGTGCGCGGCGGCGGGGGAGCGGGTCGACCCGGGGGGTGTCGACCGCCTCGGACCGGGTACGCGCGCGCCATGACGTACCCGTCGCGCCGGCCGGTCACCCGTCCACGCCCCCGCCCCGCCGCCCGTCCCCGTCCCGCCCGTCCGGGCGACCTCCGCCGTGGCGGCCCCGGCGGCGGCCGGTGACCGGCGCCGCCCGGCGGTTCGCGTTCCGGTTCGACCCGCCGTTCCGTCCGCTGCTGGCCCTGCTCGGCGTCCGGCCGGAGACCGCCTGGGTACGGGTGGACGCCGACGAGTTGCTGGTGCGGTTCGGGCCGTGGCGGCTGCGGACCCCGCGGGCCAACGTCACCGGCGTCGAGCAGAGCGGCCCGTACCGGTGGTGGCGCGCGATCGGTCCGCACCTGTCGCTGGCCGACGCGGGGGTCACGTTCGGCAGCAGCACCGCCGCCGGTCTGTGCGTCCGCTTCGCCGAGCCGGTGCCGGCCCTGCTGCCCGGGCGGTGGCCCCGGCACCCGGGCGCGACGCTGACCGTGGTCGACCCCGACGATCTGGGTCGCGCCCTGAACGGTCCGACGACCGGCTGAGCAGCGGCATCGTTCGCCGTTCCGGCGGGACGCGGTCGGCCGACACCCTACGGTCGGGGCAGGACCGCGCACGGGTGGGGACGGGACATGGGTGACACGAACGCGGAACGACCGCGCCGGGTGCGGGGACGCCGCCGGCCACCGGCCGGACCGGGACCGGACCTGCGGGCGGCGCGGGACCCGACCCGGTCGGTTGACCGCGACGGGCGTCCGGTCGTCATCCCGCCGTCGGTGGAGAGCCCGACCCGGTCCGGTCCGCCGCCCGGCCGGCTGAGCCGGTGGCTGTTCCTGCACCGGGTGCAGCCGGTGGGACCGGAGGCCGAGGAGGGGCGGACCCGTACGCACCCGTGGTGGCAGGTCATGTGCCTGACCGGGGTGGACTACTTCTCCACGCTGTCGTACCTGCCGGGCATCGCCGCGGTGGCCGCCGGGGCGTTGTCCCCGCTGGCCACGTTGCTGATCGTCGCGCTCACCCTGTTCGGCATGCTGCCGATGTACCGGCGGGTGGCCCGGGAGAGCCCGCACGGGCAGGGCTCGGTGGCGATGCTGGAGCGGCTGCTGCCGTTCTGGCGGGGCAAGATCTTCGTCCTGATCCTGCTCGGCTTCGTGGCGACCTCCTGGATCATCACGATCACGCTTTCCTCCGCCGACGCGACCGTGCACCTGTTGGAGAACCCGCTGCTGCCCGAGGGGGTGGACGGTACGGCCCTCGCCGTCGGCGTGACGGTGGTCCTCCTGCTGATCCTCGGCGGGGTGTTCCTGCTCGGCTTCCGGGAGGCGGTGGTGGTGGCGATCCCGCTGGTCGCCGTCTTCCTCACGCTGAACGCCGTGATCGTGGCGGTGTCCCTGGCGGCGATCGCCGCCGATCCGGGCACCCTCGGCGACTGGACCGACGCGCTGACCGCCGACGGGAGCCCCGGACAGGTGGCGCTGACCGCCGTGCTGGCCTTCCCGCTGCTGGCGCTGGGGCTGTCGGGCTTCGAGACCGGCGTCAGCATGATGCCGCTGGTCGCCGGGGCCGGCCCGGACCGGGAGGCCCGGCTGGCCGCCCGGATCCGCAACACCCGGCGGCTGCTCGCCACCGCGGCGCTGATCATGAGCGTGTACCTGGTCTCCACGACGTTCGTGACCACCGTGCTGATCCCCGCCGAGGAGTTCGCCCCCGGCGGGGCGGCGAACGGGCGGGCGCTGGCGTACCTCGCCCACGAGCGGGTCGGCGAGGGGTTCGGCACCGTCTACGACATCAGCAGCGTGCTGATCCTCTGGTTCGCCGGCGCGTCGGCGATGGCCGGCCTGATCAACATCGTGCCCCGCTACCTGCCCACCTACGGCATGGCGCCGGAGTGGGGGCGGGCGGTGCGGCCGGTGGTGATCGTCTACACGCTGGTCAGTATCGCGATCACGGTGGTGTTCCGGGCCGACGTCGACGCGCAGGCCGGGGCGTACGCCACCGGGATCCTGGCGATGATGGTGTCCGCCGCGGTGGCGGTGGCGATCTCCGCGGCGCGCGGCCGGCGCCGGGGCGTCGCCGCCGGCTTCACGGTGCTCACCCTCGTGCTGGTGTACGCGCTGGTCGAGAACGTCGTCCGCGAGCCGGACGGGATCACCATCTCCGCCCTGTTCATCCTGGGGATCGTCGCCGTCTCGCTGATCTCCCGCGTCACCCGGACCACCGAGCTGCGCGCCGAGCGAATCGAGTTCGACGAGCCGGCGCGACGGTTCCTCGGCGAGTCGCTGGCCCACGACGGGCGGCTGCACCTGATCGCGCACAAGCCGGCCGGGAACGCGTGGAAGGTGTACACGGTCAAGGAGCGCACCCAGCGCGGGATGAACCCGGTACCCGGCGCGGCCGACGTGCTCTTCCTGGAGATCGCGGTGGTCGACCCGTCCGAGTTCAGCCAGGTGCTCCGCGTCCGTGGCGTCGAGGTGGGCGGCTTCCGGGTGCTGCGGGCCGACAGCCCCGCCGTGCCGAACGCCATCGCGGCGATCCTGCTGGCGCTGCGGGACGTGACCGGTGTCCGGCCGCACGCCCACTTCGAGTGGTCCGAGGGCAGTCCGGTCGCCCACCTGCTGCGGTACCTGATCCTCGGCCGTGGCGACACGCCGCCGGTGGTCCGCGAGATCATCCGGCGCAGCGAGCCGGACCCGGCGCGGCGACCGGGGATCCACGTCGGCGGCTGACCGCCACGTCGGACCGGTCGGCCTCTCTCAAGCCGAAAGTGTAGTTAATTCCCTTACGCGAAACCTGCTCACCTTGCGTCCGTATCGTGACGTTCGGTGGCGATTGTCCGCTGCCCCGCGCCCGGCGCTGGCGCGGTGTTGACAGGCAGGAGGAGGCAGGAATGGCGATGTTCATATCTGACGACCGATCGGCGACGCGTCCCCGGCGACGCTCCCGGTGGTTCGTGGCAGGGGGCCTGGCCGCCGGCAGCCTGGTGGTCGGCGCGGCCGGCCTGGCCGGGGTGGCCGCGGCGGACCGGCCCGCGGCGGACCGGCCGTCCCTGGCGTTGCGGGGCGCCGACGGTGGCGGCGAGCACCGCGACGACGAGGGCGGCAAGGGCCGGGATCACGGCAACGGCGGTCGCACGATCGACGTGCCGTGTGACGAGGAGGAGCTGATCGACGCGCTGGCCTACGCCAACGCGGAGGGTGGCGCGCACCTGCGGCTGGCGCCGAAGTGCACGTACGTCCTCACCGAAGCCCTCGACGAGAAGGACGAGTACGACGGCGGGATCCGGGACGCCCGCGAGACGGCGGACAGCGCGGAGAACCCGGGGGACGTCGAGGCCCCGCCGCGCGACCCGAACGCGGACCGGTCCGGCCTGCCGTTCGTCTACCACCCCATCACGATCGACGGCCGGGGCGCCACCATCGCCCGGGCCGAGCACGCCGAGCTGTTCCGGTTGTTGACCGTCCGTGACGGCGGCGAGCTGACCCTGCGCGACGTGACCCTCGCCAACGGGCGGTCCATCGCCGAGGGCGGCAGCCTGTACGTCGTGCACGGCGCGTCGGCGACCATCGAGCACGTCACGGTCGTCGGCAACACCTCCCTCTCCGCCGACGGCGGTGGGGGCGGCATGTACAACGACGGCAACATGGTGGTGCGGGACAGCACGTTCGTCGACAACCACGCCGAGGGCACCGCGGGCAAGGGCGGGGGCCTGCTCAACGGTGGGGTGATGACCGTGCGGTCCTCGACGTTCAAGGACAACAGCGCGGTCGCGTACGGCGGCGGGTTCGGCAACTACCGGGGTGCGGCGCAGGTCAACGACAGCACCTTCGCGCACAACACCGCGGGGCAGGGCGGCGGCGTGGCCAGCTACTCGGCCCGCACCCGGGTCGCCGACAGCAAGGTACTCGGCAACACCGCCGAGGTCGGCGGCGGCATCGCCGACTCCGACGCGCTGATCTTCCTCAGCGGCATGGAGATCCGGGGCAACACGGCCACCGGCAACGGCGGCGGCATCTACGTCTTCCAGGGCCTGGTGCCGCTGGACGACAGCACCGTAAAGGACAACACCGCCCTGGGCGACGGCGGCGGCATCTACGCCGAGAAGTCGAACGTGGTGGTGCGACGCAGCGCCGTCACGCACAACGACGCGGTCGAGCCGGAGTCGCAGGGTGGCGGCATCTTCGCGACGCTGGGGCGGCTTTCGCTGTTCAAGAGCGCGGTGGTCGGCAACAGCTCCACGCTGGAGCCGGGGGGCGTCTTCGCCGACAAGGCCCAGGTGAAGGTCGACGACGACACCCGCATTGTGAAGAACCGGCCGACGAACTGCGTCGGCAGCACGGTCCCGGTCCCGAACTGCGCCGACTACTAGGCCGGCGCGGGGCACGGCACGTCCCGTGGGAAGGGGCACGTCCGGCCCGTCCGCGACGACCGCAGGGTCGTCCCGGGCGGGCCGGACCGGTGCCCGCACGCTCAGCCGAGGGAGCGCAGCCGGCCGGCGAGGTCACTCGCGAAGTAGTCGAGGAAGCCGTCCGGGTCGGGGCCGGCGTTCTGGAGCACGATGTGGTCGTAGCCGGCCTCGACGTAGCGCCGTACCGCCGCCACGTGCACCTCCGGGTCGGGGCCGATCGAGAACAACTCGCGCACGTGCCGCTCCTCGACGTACCCGCTGGCCGCGTCGAAGTTGACCGGGTTGGGCAGCTCGCTCATCACCTTCCACCCGGTGACCATCCACCGGCTGGTCTGCAGCACCGCCTCCACCGCCTGCCGGTCGTCGGTGGCCCAGGCCATCGGCACCTCGGCGTACCGGGGACCCCGGCCGCCGGCCTCCCGGTAGTGCTCGACGATGGAGTCTTTCGGCTCGGTGACGAACAGGCCGTCGCCGAGCTCGGCGGCCAGCGTGGCCGACGACCGTCCGCTGGCCGCCACCGCGATCACCGGCGGTGTCTCCGGCAGGTCGAAGACCCGGGCGTCCTCCAGGTGGAGGTGCCGGCCGTCGTACGACTGGTAGCCGCCCTGCCACAACAGCCGGATGATCTCCAACGCCTCGCGGAGGCGCTCGTGCCGGCCGCGCACGCTGGGGAAGCCCTGCCCGACCACGTGCTCGTTGAGCCGCTCACCGGCGCCGACGCCGAGGGTGAAGCGCCCGTCGGAGACGAGGGCGAGGGTGGCGGCGGCCTGCGCGATGATCGCCGGGTGGTACCGGACGGTCGGGCAGGTGACGCCGGTGGCCAGACCGAGCGTGCCGGTCTTCGCCGCGATGGCGCCGAGCACCGACCAGGCGAACGAGGAGTGGCCCTGCGCCTCCAGCCAGGGATGGTAGTGGTCGCTCATCTCGACGAAGTCGAAGCCGACCTCCTCGGCCCGGACCGCCTGCCGGATCATCTCCTGCGGCCCGTACCCCTCGGCGGCCAGCTTGTAGCCGATCTGCATCCTTGCTCCCCGTGTCCGACGGCCGGTGGCGTCACGCCCCTTCCCGTACCGGGTCCCCACAAACGTTCACCATGGAAGCCCAGCCTCCTAGGACGCCGTAGGGGGTGTGCGGGGCGTCGTGATGGGCAGGCGATCGGTCCAGCGGCTTGCCGCGCAGTTCGTCGCCCACCTCGGCCGCGTACCGCTCCGCCACCCGACCCCTGGACGGCGAACGGCCCGCGCCGGGGGTGGGCGCGGGCCGGGCGAGCAGAGGTCCTATTCGGACGGCTGGGGGAGTTCGCAGTCCACCTTCGGGTTCGCGCCGATGTAGTTCAGCGGTCCGGCCACGATGGTCACCAGGATCGTGCCGGCCTCCGCGCAGTTCGTGTCGTCGTTGCTGTAGTAACCGCGCTGACCTGCGGCGACAGCGCCGATCAGCAGCCAGATCACGACCAGGACTCCGAATATCGAGGTGCCGCGCATCGTACGCCTCCAGGGGTTGTGGTGGATCGAGGTGCAGGCGTTGTACCCAATCGGCGCTCGCCGCTAACGGTCACGGCGTCGTCCCCGGTCCGCCGGCGGGAAGACGTCGCTATCGGATCCGCGACGGAGAACGGGGTCCCGCGGCCGTACGGGCGTACAACTGTGGAGGCACGCGCAGGAGGACTGATGGACGCCCCGACACCGCACCTGCACCTCGACCGTCGCGCGGACGTCGCGGCGGCGGCCCGCGCGCTGGCCGGGGGAGCGGTGGTCGTCACCGCCTTCGCCAACATGTACGCGCTGGTGAGCCGGCCGGACGCCGACACCGTCGCCCGGGTGAACCTGGCCAAGGGGCGTCCCGCCGAGCAGACCGGCAGCATCACCGCGCTGGCCGGCCGGATTCCCGGGCTGTTCGACTGGACGCGGGTGCCGCACCGGCTGCCGGTGGGCCGGGTGCGGCAGCTGATGGACGGCCTGTTCGGGCTCGGCCCGTTCGGCTTCCGGGGCCCGGCAGCCGACCGGCTGCCGGGCCACCTCACGTCGTGCGACCGGGGCGTGCGCACCACGCAGGTGATCGCGCCGGGGCCGGCCTGCCCGTCGAACGCGTTCCTCGCCCGGGCGCTCGCCGAGATTGGGCTGGACCACCTGCACATCACCTCGGCGAACCGCTCCCGGCACCGCACCGGCGCGCCGGACGAGCCGGCGCACTGGAAGGCCGACGGGGCCCTGGCCGACCTCGGTCACCTCGACGGCCTGGTGCTGCTCGCGCATCCGGACGAGGCGGCGGCGCGCGCCGCGTACCCCCGGCACCTGCCCACGTCGGTCACCCTGCTGTCGTTCCACGCCCCGGAGGGCGACCCGGAGGACCCACCCGTGCTCACGGTGGACCGGCACGGGTCGTTGCACGTCGACGACGTACGCCGCGCGGCCGCGCCACTCGGCCTGCAGGTGCGGCTCGGCGCCACCGCCGGTCAGCGCCTCCGGGCGCGCGGGTACGCGGGCGCGCTGGTCTGACCCGTCCGGTGCGTTGGTCTGAACGGCGCGGTGGCCGCCGGAGGTCAGTGCGGCGGAACGGGTTCCTCCGGCGGGCGGCCCCAGCTGCGGCGCGCGTCGGCGATCGCCACGCCGGCGAGGACCAGCATGGCGGCCAGCGCGGCGGTCCACGGCGGCAGGAACAGCACCGCCGGCGCGGCGGTGAGCAGGGCGAGCAGCCCGCCGGGGCGGGACAGCGAGACGCGGCTGAAAACCTCGTACTCGAAGAGGGCGCGACCGACCAGGAACAGGGCCGGCCCGCCGAGGATGACCGCCGCCCACGCCGGCGGGGTCCGGCCCCCGGGGTGGTGCAGCAGCAGCTCGAAGCCGGCGGCGGTGGTCACCACGCCGGCGACCATGAGCAGGTGGGTGTACGGAGCGGTGTGCAGGAACCGGCTCGGCTGTCGTGAGGTGGCGATGGCCAGGGGGAGCAGCTCGCCGGACTTGTGGACGTAGATCCGCCAGAGCAGCAGCGTGGTGTAGAAGGCCGCGGTGAAGGCCGCGACGTTCTCCGTCTCGGAGTGGTCCAGGCTGAACATCGTGCCGATGGTCAGGATGGCGTCGCCGAGGGCGATGATGAAGAACTGTTGGTAACGCTCGGACAGGTGCTCGGCGGTGACGCTGCGCGCCTCGTCGGGCACCGCGCCGAGGCCGGGGACCGGGTACGCCACCCGGAAGCCCAGGTAGTCGATGGACAGGGCGAGCACCCACAGGGCCAGCCGCCCGTCGCCGGAGACGAAGGCGCCGCCGATCCACGGCACCGCGGACACGGCGAACCAGATGAAGATGCGGGCCGCCCGTCGCCGGGTCTGCGGGTCGTGCCGGACCGTCGGCATGAGGAACAGGCCGCGCCCCAGGTGGATGGCGACGTACGTGCCGGCGAAGATGAGGCCGCGTGCGCCGAACGCCTCCGGGATGGCGGTGGTCATCAGCAGCGCCCCGAACATGACCGCGGTGATCAGCAGTTTGATCTCCGGGCGTTCGGGGTCGTACATGTCGGTGACCAGGGTGGTGATCGCCCAGGTCCACCAGATCGCGGCGAGCAGGACCAGCGCCTCGGCGGCGCTGTGCCAGTCCAGGTCGACGACCATGCCGCGCGAGATCAGCGCGAGCGCCACCACGTAGACGAGGTCGAAGAAGAGTTCGAGCAGGGTCACCCGACGGGGCGACTCCTCGTCCCGGAGGGGAGGCCGGCCCCGGCGCGGGCCGGACCCCTGCGGGGACAAGGACAAGGGCTGCTCCTGCGGGACCGGGATGGTGATCGACGCGGCGGGCCGTCGTCGGGCCCTGCCTCGACGGTAACCGTCCCGTGTCCGCTATGTACTGCTTTCCGCCCGGCCCCTCGGTAAGGAAGGGCCCCCCGTTAACGCCTGCGGTAGAGGAAGGGCCCCTTCTTAACGCGCTTCACGCGCTTGACGCGCACGGGGAGGGGTCCGGGCCACCCGGCCCGGACCCCTGCGCCCGGATCAGGCGTCCGTGCCGCCGGGCAGCACGGCGGCGGTGTCCGGCGCGCCCGCGAGCACCTTCGCCTGCTGCGGCCAGGTCGCCAGGCCCGGCGCGGACCGCAGCCCGGCCGACCGGACCACCTCGCGGAGCGCGGCCTCGTCCAGGTCGGCCAACTGGCGGTAGGTGTGGATGCCCGCCGCCTGCAGCGCCGCGGCGATCTTCGGGCCGACGCCCTGGATGCGGCGGAAGTCGTCCGCGCCGCCGGCGTCAGCCGTCGGCCGCGCCGGCGGGGTGGCCACGTCGGCCCGGGGCGCCGGCACGGGCGCGGCCGGAACCGACGGCTCGTCGTCCGTCGCGACCGGCGTCGGCAGCGCGTCGGACGAGGTGTCGGTGGTGGGGCCGGCCGCGACCGGCGTGGTCACCTCGTCGGTGTCGTCGGCGGCGGCCGGCGTCGTGTCGACGGGACCGGTCAGGTGGGCGGCCACCGGAAGCACCACCTCGGTGTCCCGGCCGGCGTCGTCGATCGGCGGGGCGGGCGGAACCTCGTCCCGGGGGGCCGGCACCGGGTCGCCGGTCAGCACCATGTCGGCGGGGTCGACGTCGCCGGCGGCTGCGTCGGCGGGGGCCGGGCGGTCCACGGCGGGAGTGGGGCGGTCCTCGGTTAGGGCGTCGCCGGGCACCGGGTGGTCGGCGACGGCGGTGGGTGCCGGGTCGACGGTCGCGTCGGGACGCGCCTCGTCGACGGTGGCGGTCGGTGCCGGGGTGGTCACCACGGCGGCCACCGGGTCGCGCTCACCCTCCACGATGGGCTCGGTGTGCCCGGCGGCGGCGGCCGCACCCCGGCGGTCGCGCAGCGCCCAGCCGGCCACCGCGCCCACGGCGAGCGCCACGATCAGTATCAGCCAGTGCCCGAAAGACCACGCCACGGCGGACCTCCCTATCGGTCGGATCGGAGAAGATGTCGAAAAAACTCGGGCGCAGCTTCGCACACGCCCGAGCCGGGCGACAGCCAGCCTCCACCCGGACCTTCGCAGCTGGGACGTGCTCTACCCGGGGTGTTCGTCGGGCGACGCTCGGTCGTGCCCGGGCCCCGATCGCCGCCCGTACGGCCGTCGACCCCGGCGCCGGGGCGTCGGGGTCGACGGTGGATGGTGCGGCCGGCGTTCGGTGCGACCGCGTCAGTCCTCCTCACCGCGGTAGGTGTAGAAGTCGTCGACGAACTTGCGGGCCAGCCGTGGTACCCGACTGGTGACACCGAAGTAGCCCCGCGCGCCGAGCAGCGCGAGCCGCCCGACCACCGGCTTGTACATCCGGTCGTCACCGTTGGTGCCGCTGCGGTTGAGCGAGTCGGCGACCCGCGCGAACCCGTACGGCAGCATGGCGGCCTCGTAGTCGGCCACCGCCTCGACGAGCGTCTTGTCGCCCGCGACCGCGAGACGGAGCTGGCGGCAGAGGAGTGCCGCGTCGCGCAGGGCGGTGTTCGCGCCGACGCCGCGGCCGGGCGTCATGGTGTGGATGGCGTCGCCGAGCAGTGTGACGCTGCTGCTCTTCCAGGGCGGGACGGGCTCGCTGGTGGTCACCCGGATCGGCAGGGCGCTGCCGGGCTCGGCGCGGGCGAGCAGCTCACGGAGGTTCGGGTGCCACGTGCGGGTCAGGCGCAGGGCGAGCTGGATCAGCTCGTCGCCGCGCAGCTGCATGACGTCGGCCGGGAAGCGGCGGGCGGTGCTCCAGACGATGAGGTTGATGTTGTCCCGGGTCGGATCGTGCGCGCGGCCGGGCCACCGCTGGAGCAGCTCGGCGTCGGCCGGGTGCACGCCGGGCTTGAGCGCGCCGTCGCGGTCCCAGGGAAACTCCATGACGTGCAGGACGCCCATCATCCCGCCGGTGCCGAAGATCAGCGAGATGCCCTTCTCCACCCGCTCCGGCAGCAGCTTGCGGGTGTGTGCGGTCAGCGGGATGCGGGTGGCGATGTTGATGGTGCCGGCGTCCCGGGTGACCGCGTGCGGCAGGTACTGCCGGCGTACCGCCGAGTGCGTGCCGTCGGCCGCCACCAGCAGGTCGCCGGTGGCGGTGGTGCTGTCGGCGAAGTGCGCCGTGACGGTGCCGTCGTCGCGTTGCTCGTACCGGGTGAACTCCTGGTCGAAGCGAACCACGTCCTCCATGCCGGTGAGCAGAACCTGGCGCAGTGTCATGCGGGCCACCGAGCGTTCCGTGTTCACCGGGTCGGTGTCCGGCCGCAGGGTGAACGACGCCGTGCGGCGCATCCGCTGGGTGAGCACGTTGAAGTAGCGGGGCGACCGGGCGCAGGTGGCGAGGAAGACGTCGAACAGCTCCGGCGGCAGGCACTCCCGCAGCGCCCGGCTGCCGGTCGGGCCGATGCCCACCCGGTAGCCGAGCAGGCCCTCGCCCCGGGTGCGGTAGCGCTCGTGGACCGAGACGCGTATGCCGGCCCGGCGCAGGCCGTGCGCCAGGCACAGGCCACCGGTGCCGGCGCCGATGATGATCACGTGCGGGGGTCGATCGGTCATGGCGATCTCCCGTGGTCAGCCGGCGACGTGCGGCGTCGGCGCGTCGGCGGCGTCCCAGCGGTAGAAGCAGCCGGCGATCGCGTCCCGGGGCGAGCGCCAGGTCGGCAGGTACGGCGTGGTGTGCGCGGAGAGCCGCTCGTTGACCCGCAGGTACAGCGGGTGGTTCCGGGCGCCGGCCAGCGCGTCGGGGTCCACGTCCCCGGTCTCCATCAGGTGGACGCACAGGTCGTGCAGGCAGTACAGGGAGCGGTGCCGGACGCCGGTCAGGGCGGGCAGTTCGGTGGCGTCGGACTCGGCGAAGATCTGCGCAACGCGACCCTCCGACCCCGGGATGATCCTGCTGACGATCAGTAGACGGCTCATGGGACTCCTCTCGCCGGTTGCCCTTCCTCGACCAGGTCGGACACCACGCGGTGCTGTGCCGTCCACGCTGACCGACGGCCTGTCACATGACCGTCACGCGCACGGTCCGGGTCGTGACGGGTGGTCAGCGGGCGCGCGGCGGCGCGCGGTGCGCGAGCGTGCGGCGCTGGTCGTCGGCGTCCCGGCTGGCGTGCCGGATCGGCGCGAGGGTGTCGTCGAGCAGCGCGGTCATCGCGGCCGACGGTTCCAGCCGTAGTTCCCGCAGCAGCAGGTCCCGGTAGACGTAGAAGGCGTGCACCGCCTCGAAGGCGTTGCCCTCGGCCAGGTGGATGCGCACCACCAGACGGTGCGGCGTCTCCCGCAGCGGTTCCGCCGCCATCGCCTCCAGGGCCGCCTCCAGCGCCTCGCCGTGCCGGCCCGCCGTGAGGTGCTGGTCGGCCAGTTCCTCCAGCATGTGCAGCCGGAGCTGGCGCAGGCGTTCGCGCTCGGCGAGCACCCAGTCCTCGTACCAGCCGGGCAGCAGGTCGTGGCGGCCGGCTTCCAGGGCGGCGGCGGTGCACGGGTCGGCGCCGTCGCGCACCCGGGCGGCCGTGCCGACCAGCGCGTCGACGTCGACCCCGACCAGGGGCCCCAGCCGGACCGTGTCGCCGACGGTGCTGATCGGGCAGCAGGGGTCCTGGCGCAGCCGCCACAGGGCGGTACGCAGGGAGGACAGCGCACGTTCCTCCGACGCCTCCGGCCACAGCAGCCCGGCCAGGTGGCTGCGGGTGGCGCCGGGACGCAACCCGATCAGCGCGAGCACCCGTTGCAGGCCGCGCGGCACCACCACCGGGGCGTCGCCGTGCAGCAGGCGGAAACCGCCCAGCAGGTGCAGGGAGATCGGAGTGTGGGGGCAGGCCCCCGTGGTCGGCATGGGCGGTTCGGCGGCCACGCGGCACCCCCTGCGGAAGGCTCGGCGGAGACTCCTCGACTGTGTCCCCGGCGCGGCTGCCCATGACCGCACTGTCGGAAGGCTGAGCCGCGGCCCGGCGCCACGCGCCGCGGTCGCCGGGCTGACCTCGACGAAGATTATCAATCGTGATGACTCTCGGTCAACGGAGCGTGTCCCGGCTCCAGGCCCCGGTTGAGCCGCGAAAACCCTTCTGAACTGGTAAAGGACGCGCAGGTCCAAAGGCGGTCCACAGCGGATACACAGCCCGCGTCAACGCAGCGTCACCAAAGCTGGGTCGCGTGCCCCGGTCGTTGACGCCGCCGTGACGCGGCCGTCCGCATCGTGTCGGCAGTCGTCCGGCTCGGTCGGCGCCGGCGTGAGGAACGCCCGACGCCTGGGGGGAGGCCCATTCATGGACCGTTCGTTGATCGTCGCGAAGGTCGACCCGACCGCCGAGGCGCGGGTCGCGGAGATCTTCGCCGAGTCCGATGCGACCGAGCTGCCGCACCTCGCCGGTGTGCGCCACCGGTCGCTGTACCGGCTGCACGACCTCTACGTGCACCTGCTGGAGACGGAGCTGCCGGGGGAGGGCGCGGTGGCGGCGGCCCGGGAACACCCCGAGTTCGACCGGGTCAGCGCCGCGCTGCGCCGGTACGTCTCGCCGTACCTGCCGACCTGGCGGGAACCCCGCGACGCGATGGCCCGCTGCTTCTACCGCTTCGACGCCACGCCCACCGGACGACGGCCGTGACCGCCACCGCGCCCCACGGGCAGCTCTGGGCCCGCTGCGCGGGCTGCGCCAGCCTGCTCTACCGCAAGCGGCTGCGCCGCAATCTCGACGTCTGCCCGGAGTGCGGCACGCACGCGCGGCTCGACGCGCCCGCCCGCCTGGCCCAGATGGTCGACCCCGACTCGTTCACCGCCCTGCCCGACCGGCCGGCCGAGACCGACCCGATCGGGTTCGTCGACGTGCTGCCGTACCCGCACCGGCTCAGCGCCGCGCGCGCCGCGACCGGCCTGTCGGAGGCGGTGGTCTGCGGCACCGCCCGGATCGGCGGACACCCCTGCGCCCTGGCCGTGATGGACTTCCGGTTCCTCGGCGGCAGCCTCGGGTGCGCGGTCGGTGAGCTGGTCACGCGGACCGCCGAGCGGGCGCTGGACGACGGCGTCCCGCTGGTGCTGGTCACCGCCTCCGGCGGCGCCCGGATGCAGGAGGGCGCCCTGTCGCTGATGCAGATGGCGACGGTCAGCCAGGCGGTCGCCGGGCTGCGCGAGGCGGGACTGCTCAGCGTCAGCGTCCTCACCGACCCCACGTACGGCGGGGTGGCGGCCTCCTTCGCCACCAACACCGACGTGGTCCTCGCCGAGAGCGGTGCGCGGATGGGCTTCGCCGGTCCCCGGGTGATCCGCCAGGTCACCGGCCGGGACCTGCCGGAGGGCTTCCAGACCGCGGAGTTCCTGCTCCGGCACGGCCAGGTCGACATGGTGGTGCCCCGGCACGCCCTGCGTGCCCGCCTGGTGGCGCTGCTCGCCGCCGCCCGTGCCGGCCGTCGACCGGGGGCGCGTCCCGGCGTACCCCGGCAGGAGCCGCCGCCGGCCGGCGGCGTGGGACCGGCGCGCGTGCCGGCCGCACGGACGTCGCCGCTGGCCGAGCGGCCGGCGGCCGGGAGCGAGGGCGACGCCTGGGAGACGGTACGGCTGGCGCGCCACCCGGGCCGACCGACCACGCTGGACTATCTGGAGACCGCCTTCGACGGCTTCGTGGAGCTGCACGGCGACCGGCTCGGCGCGGACTGCCCGGCGGTGGTCGGCGGCCTCGCCCGGCTCGACGGCCGGCCGGTGATGGTGGTCGGGCACCAGAAGGGGCACACCACCGCCGAGCTGGTCGCGCGCAACTTCGGCATGGCCAGTCCCGCCGGGCACCGCAAGGCGCTGCGGCTGATGCGCCTCGCCGCGCGCATCGGCCTGCCGGTGGTGACCCTGGTGGACACGCCGGGCGCCGACCCCGGGGTGGCCGCCGAGGAGCAGGGCCAGGCGGCGGCGATCGCGGAGAACATCCTCGCCCTGACCGTGCTGCCCACCCCGATCGTCACGGTCGTCACCGGCGAGGGCGGCAGCGGCGGCGCGCTGGCCCTGGCGGTGGCCGACCGGGTGTTGATGCTCCGGCACGCCGTCTACTCGGTGATCAGCCCCGAGGGCTGCGCGGCGATCCTCTGGCCGGACCGGTCGGCGGCCCCGCAGGCGGCCCGCGCGCTGCGGCTGACCGCCCACGACCTGCACCGCCTGGGGATCGCCGACGAGGTCGTACCCGAGCCCGAGCCGGCCGCCCACGTCGACCCGGCGGCGGCCGCGCGGGCGCTGCGCGAGGCCGTCCTGGCCAACCTGCTGCCCCTGCTCGACGTGCCGCCTCCGACGCTGGTACGGCGACGGCGACAGCGTTTCCGCCGCTTCGGCGTCACCCGCGGCGCGGCGCGGGCGGGTGCCCGGTGAGCGCCCGTACGGACACCGCGCCGGCGGGCAACGGCGCGACGCCGTCCGGCGGCGGGCAGCCGGTGCCCCCGCGCCCCCCGCGCGTCCCCGCCGCCGGCGACGCCGGAGAACCGCCGGACGCCGTGCTGGCCGGGTTGCGCCGGCATGCGCGGCAGGTGGTCGCCGAGCTGCCCGGGCCGGTACGCCGGGTGCTCCTGCGCGCCGGTGACAGCGTGCTGGAGGTGGAGTGGCACGACGCCGCCACGCCCGGCTCGGCGTACCCCGCGCCGCCGCCCGTCGTGCCGCCCGCTCCCGCCGTCGCGCCGGAGCCGGTCCACCGCCTCGCGGTGCGCTCGCCCATCGTCGGCACCTTCTACCGGGCGCCCGAGCCGGGGGCCGCGCCCTTCGTCGCCGTCGGCGACGTGATCCGTCCCGGTCAGGTCGTCGGGATCGTCGAGGCGATGAAGCTCATGAACGAGGTCACCGCCGACCGGGCCGGCCGGGTGGTCGAGGTGCTGGCCGACGACGGCCAGCCGGTCGAGTACGACCAGCCGCTGCTCGCGCTGGACCCGGCCTGAGGCGGGAGTTCGATGTTCACCAAGGTACTGATCGCCAACCGGGGCGAGATCGCGCTGCGGGTGCTGCGAGCCTGCCGCGAACTGGGTGTGAAGACCGCGGTGGTCTACTCCACGGCGGACGCCGACTCGGCCGCGGTGCGGCTGGCCGACCAGGCGGTCCTCATCGGACCGGCGGCGAGCCGGCGCAGCTACCTCAACGCCGCCGCGATCGTCGAGGCGGCCCGCCTGGTCGGCGCGGAGGCGGTGCACCCCGGGTACGGGTTCCTCTCCGAGGACGCCGACTTCGCCGAGATCTGCGCCCACAACGGCCTGACGTTCGTCGGGCCGCCCCCGGAGGTGATGTCCGCGCTCGCCGACAAGTCCTCCGCGCGGGAGCTGATGCGCCGGGCCGGGCTGCCGCTGCCCCCGGGCAGCGTCGCGCCGGTGCCCACCGCCGAACGGGCCGCGCAGGTCGCCGCGGAGGTCGGTTACCCGGTGATCGTCAAGGCCGCCGCCGGGGGCGGGGGCCGCGGGATGACCGTCGTGCACACCCCGGCGGAACTGCCCCGGGCGTACGCGCGGACGCGGGCCGCCGCGCAGGTCGCCTTCGGCGACGACCGGGTGTACGTCGAGCGCTACCTGGTCGGCGCCCGGCATGTCGAGGTGCAGGTGCTGTGCGACGGGCACGGCAACGGCGTGCACCTGGGCACCCGGGACTGCTCGGTGCAGCGCCGGCACCAGAAGCTCGTCGAGGAGGCGCCGGCCCCCTTCCTGTCCGCCGGCACCCTGGAGGGCATCGCCGAGTGCGCGCTGCGCGGCGCGCTGGAGGTCGGCTTCACCGGCGCGGGCACGGTGGAGTTCCTGGTCGACCCGGACGAGCGGTTCCACTTCCTGGAGATCAACTGCCGGATCCAGGTCGAGCACCCGGTCACCGAGATGATCACCGGCATCGACCTGGTGCACGAGCAGCTCCACATCGCCGCCGGCGTACCGCTGCGCTGGCGGCAGGAGGAGATCCGCCCGCACGGGGTGGCGATCGAGTGCCGGGTCAACGTCGAGGACCCGGACC
Source organism: Micromonospora sp. NPDC049497 (assembly GCF_044465805.1). Taxonomy (NCBI): domain Bacteria; kingdom Bacillati; phylum Actinomycetota; class Actinomycetes; order Micromonosporales; family Micromonosporaceae; genus Micromonospora; species Micromonospora sp. NPDC049497. Next base: position 291,728 of record NZ_JBITMC010000006.1, read on the forward strand.
GCGACTTCGCGCCCACCCCCGGCCGGCTGGAGCGGTTCCTCCCGCCCGGGGGGCCGTTCACCCGTGTCGACACCCACGGCCGCCCCGGCTACCTCGTCGGGCCGCACTACGACTCGCTGCTGGCGAAGGTGGCCGTCTGGGCGCCGGACCGGGAGTTGGCGCTCAACCGCCTGGAACGCGCCCTGGAGGAGTTCGACATCGCCGGTCCCGGCATCCGCACCACCATCCCCTTCGTCCGCCGGGTGCTCGACGACGCCGGCTTCCGCACGGGGCGCTACTCGACCGGCCTGGTCGACCGGCTGCTCGCCGACCCGACCGACCCACCGCACAGGAGGACCCGATGACCGTCACCCACGGCCGCCCGCTGACCGCCGAGATCACCGACATCCTGGTGGCGAACTGCGGGCTCGACCCCGACGCCGCCGCCCGCGCGCCGGCCGCATCCCTGGACGAACTGGGCATGGACTCCCTGGCCCTGCTCGAACTGTCCGCCGTGGTCGCCGACCGGTGGCAGGTGCGCATCGGAGAGGAGAGCGGTCAGCTGAGCATCGCCGACGTCGCCGACCTGGTCGCCCGCCGCGCCGATCCGCCGGGGCACACCGAGAACACCGTCCTCATCGCCGCGCCGCTGCCGCTGGTCTGGGACGTCACCAACGACGTCGCCGGCTGGCCGGAGCTGTTCACCGAGTACGCCCGCGCGGAGATCCTGCACCGCGACGGCGACACCGTGCGGTTCCGGCTGACGATGCACCCCGACGAGAACGGTGTCGCCTGGAGCTGGGTCAGCGAGCGGACCGCCGACCCGGTGGCCCGGGAGGTCCACGCCCGGCGCGTGGAGACCGGCCCCTTCGAGTACATGCGGATCCACTGGCGCTACACCGAGGAACCCGGCGGCACCCGCATGACCTGGGTGCAGGACTTCGCGATGACACCGACGGCGCCGGTGGACAACGCCGGCATGACCGACCGGATCAACGCCAACAGCGCGATCCAGCTCGCCGTGATCAGGGAGAAGATCGAGCGGCTGGCCCGGGACGGGGGTGCCGGCGATGAGTGAGCAGACGGCGCGGCGGCTCGTCGCCGCCGTCGACGTGCCGCCGGACCGCCGGCGCGGCGGCGAACTGCGGGTGCTGCTCGGTCCCCGCACCGTCGGCAGCACCTCCGGGTTCATGGGCGTCGCCGCGCTGCGCCCCGGGGAGCGCATCGCCGAGCACTACCACCCGTACAGCGAGGAGTTCCTGTACGTGTCGCGCGGCGCGATCACCGTCGACCTCGACGACGTGCCGACGCCGCTGGTCGCCGGTGAGGCGCTGTTCGTGCCGGTCAACGTCCGGCACCGGCTGCGCAACACCGGCGACGTGCCGGCCGAGGTGGTCTTCCAGCTCGGCCCTCTGGCGCCCCGCCCCGAGCTGGGCCACGTCGACACCGAACTGGTCGAACAGCGGGGCGGGTCATGAGTGCGCGCCGCACGGTGGTGACCGGCGTCGGGGTGGTCGCCCCGGGCGGCGCCAGTCGGGACCGGTTCTGGAAGGCGATCACCGAGGGGCGTACCGCGACCCGCCGGATCACCTTCTTCGACCCGTCGCCGTTCCGCTCCCAGATCGCCGCCGAGTGCGACTTCGCGCCGGTCGCGGCCGGCCTCACCGACGCCGAGTGCCGCCGCGCCGACCGGTACGTCCAGTTCGCGCTGGCCTGCGCCGCCGAGGCGGTCGCCGACGCCGGCCTGGACCTCACCGACGCCGAGCGCGACCGCGCCGGGGTGGTCCTCGGCACCGCCGTCGGCGGCACGATGGCCCTGGAACAGGAGTACGTGACGGTCAGCGACAGCGGCCGGCACTGGCTGGTCGACGCGGCACGCGGCGGCCCGTACCTCTACCAGGCGCTCATCCCCAGCAGCCTCGCCGCCGACGTGGCCTGCCGGCACGGTCTGCACGGCCCGGCACAGGTCGTCTCCACCGGCTGCACCTCCGGCATCGACGCCATCGGGTACGCCCACCAGCTCATCGCCGACGGCGAGGCCGATGTCGTGCTCGCCGGCGCCGCCGACTCGCCGATCTCACCGGTGACCGTCGCCTCCTTCGACGCCATCAAGGCGACCAGCCCGGACAACGACGACCCGGCGCACGCCTCCCGGCCCTTCGACGCCGACCGGCGCGGCTTCGTGCTCGCCGAGGGGGCGGCGGTGCTGGTGCTGGAGGAGGCCGGGCACGCCCGGCGGCGGGGCGCCCACGTCTACTGCGAGGTCGCCGGGTACGCCAGCCGCAGCAACGGCTACCACATGACCGGGCTGCGGCCCGACGGCCTGGAGATGGGGCTGGCGGTCACCGCCGCGCTCAAGCAGGGCCGGATCGCCCCCGAGCAGGTCTCCTACATCAGCGCGCACGGCTCCGGCACCCGGCAGAACGACCGGCACGAAACCGCCGCGTTCAAGCGGGCCCTGGGTCAGGCGGCGTACCGGGTCCCGATCAGTTCGATCAAGTCGATGGTCGGGCACTCGCTCGGCGCCATCGGCTCGATCGAGATGGCCGCCTGCGCCCTGGCGATCGAGTTCGGCGTGGTTCCGCCGACCGCCAACTGGACCACCCGCGACCCCGAATGCGACCTGGACTACGTGCCGAACGAGGCCCGCGAGCTGCCGGTGGACGTGGCGCTGTCGGTCGGCAGCGGTTTCGGCGGGTTCCAGTCGGCCATGGTGTTCCGCCGGCTGTCTCCGGCGGTGGCGGCGTGACCGCCCGGGCCGTCGTCACGGGGATCGGGGTGGTCGCGCCGAGCGGCGTCGGCGCCGACGCCCACTGGCGCACCGTGCTCGCCGGCACCCGCCGCACCGGCCCGCTCACGCTCTTCGACCCGTCCGGCTACCCCACCCGGTACGGCGGGGAGGTGCCCGGCTTCGACGCCGCCGCGTACGCCGACAACCGCCGGCTCGTGCAGACCGACCGGTGGACGCATCTCGGGTTCGCCGCCACCCGGCTCGCCCTCGCCGACGCCGGCCTGCCCGAGCGTGCTCCCGACCCGTACGGCTACGCGGTCGCCCTGGCCAGTTCGTCCGGCGGCAACCTGTTCGGGCAGCGGGAACTGCAGCGGCTCTGGGGCGGGCCGTCGCGCACCGTCGGGGCGTACCAGTCGATCGCCTGGTTCTACGCCGCCAGCGTCGGCCAGCTCTCCATCCACCACCAGTTCAAGGGGCCGTGCGGGGTGCTGGTCGCCGAGGCGGCCGGCGGGTTGGACAGCCTCGCCCACGCCGCCCGGGCGGTCCGCCGGGGCACCGCCGTGGTGATCGCCGGGGCGACCGAGTGCCCGCTGAGCCCGTACGCCCTGGCCTGTCAGCTCCGCTCCGGGCTGCTCAGCGACGTCGCGGAGCCGGAGCGGGCGTACCGGCCGTTCGACGCGGCCGCCAGCGGCTACCTGCCGGCCGAGGGCGGCGCGGTCTTCGTGGTCGAGGAGCTGACCCACGCGCTGGGCCGGGGGGCCCGCGTCTACGGCGAGGTGACCGGGTGGGGCTCGACCCACGACGCCGTCCACAGCGGACCGGACACCGCCGGCGACCCCGGGCAGTACGCCCGCGCCATGCGGCTGGCCCTGGAGCGGGCCACCGTCGCGGCGGACACGGTCGACGTGGTGCTGCCCGACGCGCTCGGCGTGCCCCGGTACGACCGGAGCGAGGCCGAGGCGCTGCGCGCCGTGTTCGGCGACCGGCCGCCACCGGTGACCACCCAGAAGCCGTTGACCGGGCGGGCCCACCAGGGCGGGTCGGCGCTGGACGTGGCGACCGCGCTGCTGGCCTTCGCGCACGACACGCTGCCCGCCTCCGCCGGTCCGGACACGGTGGCCGACGGGTGCGAGCTGGACTTCCTGCGCGGGCACCGGCGTCCGCGCAGCAGGGTGGCGCTGGTCTGCGCCCGCGGGTTCGACGGTTTCAACAGCGCGCTGGTCCTGCGCGGGGCGGCGCCGACGAGGGGAGTGGGGGCATGAGCGAGCAGCGGGCACGGGTGGTCTTCCTGGTGCGGGTCCCCGAGGAGCGGACGGAGGCGTTCCTGGCCGCGTACGAGGCGGTGCGGCACCTGGTCGCCGACGGCGTGCCGGGACACCTGGTCGACCAGGTCTGCCGCTCGGCGACCGATCCCGAGCAGTGGCTGATCACCAGCGAGTGGGCGCGCCTGGCGGACTTCGAGGCGTGGGAACGGAGCCCGGAGCACCGGGACCTGGTCCGGCCGATGCGGGAGTGCTTCACCGACGCCCGGTCGCTGCGCTTCCACATCCACGCGCAGACCCCCGCGCTGGCCTCCGCCTGATCCGGCGCGAGCCTGCCCGCCCCGCTTGGTGGTGTCGGGCGCTGTCGAGCTGATGTCGAGGATGGATCAGGCGGTCCCCGACGAGGTGCCGACCGTCGGGCGACGCGATCGGCCCCGTCCGACCCTGCCCGGTCCCGCTGCCGTCTGCCCACGGACCGTCGGCCCATCCTCCTCGGGCCTGCCGGGCACCGATGATGTCGTTGGTGGATCAGGTCGACAGTGCCACGACGGACCCCGGGACACGACGGACTCCGGACCATGACGTACCGGGGGACCATGACGGGCCCCGGGACCATGACGAGCCCGGGACGTCGCCGTCGGCACCGTCCCCCCGCGCCGCATCGTGGACGGGCGCCGACGGGCGCGAGCCGGCACCCGAGTCGCCGCTCGCAGACGGATGCGGTTGGCCATCCTCCTAACGGCCCGTGCGGTCGTGCTGACCGATTGTGCGGCTCGCCCGAACGGTCCGGCCGGCGGCGACGGTCGGCATCCGGGCCGCGCCGGACGCACGAGGGGGCATCCGGCGGTGTCGCGAAGCCGGCGTACGCGCCTGATCCTGCCCGCCGGATCGAGCCGCGACAATCCGGCCGGCCGCCCTTTCTGATCTAGCCATTTGCATCTAGCAATGGATCTGACGGCTGTCGTAGGGTTCCCCGCAGCACCCCGAAAGAAGCTTCTTATGGGCGGATTCGCCCTCATTCATGCTGGGCGGTGAACGGTAGTGGTGACGCACTCGTCGACCGAAGATCCTAAGGCGACAGACCCGGGGTGGGTTGACGAAGTGTTGTTCATCGGACGTTCGACCGATGTTTGTCTCAGTTTGCCCGAGCCGGTGGACCGGGCGACCCTCCGCCGGCTGGTGAGTGCCGCGCAGGAGCGCCTGACCGCCGCCGGACTACGCTCCGGCGGGGCCGCGGCGCTGCGCATGCCGCCCTCGCTGGCGTACGTGGTGAACCTGCTCGCGACGTGGCGCACCGGGGCGCAGGCGATCCTGCTCGACCACCGGCTCACCGACCACGAGGTGGACCGCGCCCTGGAACGTCTCACCCCGCAGGTGGTCGTCGCCCCGGTCCGCACCGGGGGCGGCGCCCTGCGGGTCTTCGTCGACGTGACCGAGGGCGTCACCCCGTACGCCGACCGTCCCGCCGTCAGCGGACACGCGGTGATCCAGCTCAGCTCCGGCTCGACCGGCCCGTCCAAGGTGATCGGCCGGACGGCGGCCGATCTGGTCGCCGAGGTGCACCGCTACACCCGCATCGACGGGGTGGCCCTGCCCGGCGAGCGGATCGTCCTGCTGCCCTCGATGGTGCACGTGCTCGGCCTGGTCGGTGGCCTGCTCTACGGCCTGCACGCCGGGGTGGAACTGGTCCCGCCGGAGCGGCTCAGCGGCGACGCCGTGCTGGCGGCCATCGCCGCCGCCCACACGCCGGCGACCGTGCTCGGCGTGCCGTTCCACATCGGACTCGTCACCGCCACCCGCGCGGCCGGCCCGCTGCCGCAGTTCAAGCGCATGACCACCGGCGGGGAACTGGTCCCGGCCGCCGTGGCCCGCGCCTTCACCGACCGGTTCGGCGTACCGCTGGGCAACATGTACGGAATGACCGAGGTCGGCGTCATCGGCACCGACCTGCACGGGCGGCACCGCCCGTCGATCGCGCCCGCGCCCGGCATCGAGGTGCGCGAGGTCGCCGGTGAACTGCGGGTCAGCTGCCCGGCGTCGCCGTACGTGGGGCTCACCGACCCGACCCGGTGGTCCGACGGCTGGCTGCACACCCGCGACGCCGGCACCGTCGACGAGGCCAGCGGCCTGGTCACCGTGCGCGGCCGGCTCGACTCCCAGGTGTCGGTGGGCGGCATGAAGGTCGACCTGACCGAGGTGGAGACGACCGTCGCCGACCTGCCCGGGGTCGCCACCGCCGTCGTGGTCTGGGACGGCGGGATCACCGCGTACGTGCAGCCGGACGGGCCGCTGTCCGAGGAGATGCTGGACAAGCTGCTCGCCGAGCGGCTGGCCGGCTACAAGCGCCCCCGCACCCTGCACCTGCTCGATCAGCTGCCCCGCACCACCACCGGGAAGCTGGTCCGCTCGGTCGACGCGCTGCGGACGGCGGCCACCCGGTGACCGGTCCCCTGCACCGCCTCGACGACGACGTCGACCCCGTCCTCCGCACCGACCACCGCCACCGCGAGCACCAGCGCCCCCGGCACCCGGGGATGCCCGACCCGTACGTCCGGTCGGGCCGGCACCACCCGCAGCAGCGGCCCCGCGCCGCGGGGGACCGGTACGCGCCGGCGCAGCCCACCGTCGCGCAGCCCCACGCCGAGCGCCTTGCCGACGGCCTCCTTCGCGGTCCACAGCCGCAGGAAGTCCTCCACCCGGGCGTCCTCCGGCCGGCCGGCGAGCCAGGCCGCCTCGTCCGCGGCGTACCAGCGCGCGGCCAGGGCCGGCGCGGGCAGCGGGCGCAGGCGCTCCACGTCGACGCCGACCGGTCCGCCCGGTCGCGCGGCCGCCACCACGAACCCGTCCGTGCGGCTGACGCTGACCGGCAGGACGACCGGCCCGGTGGACGGGTCGCCGTCGGACGGTCCGCCGACCCGGACGACGGGGCTCCCACCGGGCCGGTGCTCCACCACCAACCGATCCGCCGGGGCGCCGAGCAGGGCGACACCCAACCGCCGCAGCAGCGGCCCGGACGGGGCCGGCCGACCGCCGGCGTACCGACCGACGCACACGTACACGGTGTCCCGACCGGGCACCGGTAGTTGGCTCACGGAAAGAGGTTAACCATGAGAGCCGAGGTCCGCGCCTTCGTCATCGAGCAGCTCGCCGACATGAACTACGACGTGGAGGACATCGACGACGACACCACCCTCGGTCCGTCCGGGGTGGACCTGGAATCCCTCGCACTGGCCGACCTCTCGGTCCGGGTCGAGGACCGGTACGGGCTCACCTTCGCCGAGGACGAGTCCGAGAAGCTGGCCCTGATGACGGTCGGCGAGTTCACCACGATGGTCGCCGACCGGGTCGCCGGGGCGACGAGCGACCGCTCCTGATGGCCGGTCAGCCCGACCTGGGGCGAGCTGACCTGGTGACCATGCTCGCCGAGCTGAGCGCGCAACCTGCCGCCACGGTGCCCGACCGGATCGGCTCGATGGAGCTGGCCTGGCTGGTGCACCTGGTCGAGCAGCGTTACGACCGGCGGCTCGACCTCACCGACGACCAGCTCGCCGGTGTCCGGACCGTCGACGACGCCCTGGCGGTCTTCCGGACCTCCCTGACCGATCCCGCAGATGGCTGAGCGGGGGCGCGTCCAGCTCACCGGTGTCCACGCGACGAGTGCCCTCGGCCGGGGTGCCGGGGCGCAGTTGGCGGGCGTGCTCGCCGGGACGCCGGCCTTCGGGCCGGTGGGCCGCTTCGACACCGGCCCCCGCCGGGTCGACGCCGCCGCCACCCTGCCCGACGTCGGCGACCTGGCCGCCGAACTCGCCGAGGCCGTCGACGCCGCCTGCGCCGACGCCGGTCTGGACGCCGCCCGGCGGGCCGGCACGGCCCTGCTGCTGGCGGTGCACGGCGGCGTGGGCGTGCCGGAGCTGGCCACCGGTCTGGCGCAGCGGTGCGGGCTGGGCGGCGGGACCCGCGCGTACACCACCGCCTGCGTCTCGGCGACCAGCGCGGTCGCCGACGCTGCGGCGCTGGTGGGCCGCGGCGACCTGGACCGGGCGGTAATCGCCGCCGGGTACCTCGTCGAGCCCGACCAGTACGCCCTCTTCGACACCGGCCGGGCCCTGGCCACCGACGGCGCGGTCCGCCCGTTCAGTGCCGGTCGCACCGGCCTGCTGCTCGGCGACGGGGTGGCGGCGGTGATCCTGGAACGGGCCGACCGGGCCCGCCGTCCGCTGGCCGACCTGCTCGGCTGGGGCCGGGCCGGCGACGCCTTCCACCCCTGCCAGCCCGAGCCGACCGGGCGCGGCCTGGCCCGCGCGGCCCGCGCCGCGCTGGACCGGGCCGGGCTGGCGCCGGAGGCGATCGGGTACGTCAACGCCAACGCCACCGGCACCGGCGGAAGCGACGTGTCCGAGGCGGCGGCGCTGCGCGCGGTGTTCGGCGCGGCGACCCCGCCGGTCAGCTCCACCAAGGCGCTGCACGGCCACGCCCTGGAGGCGTCCGGCCTGCTCGAACTGGTGGTGACCGTGCTGGCGCTGCGGGACGGGAAGCTTCCGGTGAACGCCGGCTGGGTCGGCCCGGACCCGGACTGCCCGGTGGACGTCATCCTCGACGCGCCCCGGCCCGCCGCGACCCGGCACGCGCTCACCCTCAACGCCGCCTTCGGCGGCGCCAACACCGCCCTGCTGGTGGGTGCGGCATGACCGCCACGTTGCGGGTGCTGGCCGAGGCGACGTGGCCCGAGCCCGGCGACGGCGCACCGCCGCCGGTGCCCGGGTTCGTGCACTCGGACTTCAGCCCGCTGGTCGCGGCGGTTGCCGAGCGGTGCCTGACGAGGGCGTACGGGCAGCGGCCCGCACCGGACGGCGCGCGTACCGCGGTCGTGCTGGTCAGCGCCGACGGTGACCGGGCCAGCGCGGCGCACGTGCGGGCCACGGTGGCCGACGGTGGGCGACCGGGGCCGCTGTTCTTCTTCCAGTCGGTGCCGAACAGCGTGCTCGGGCACGTGGCCGCGCGCTGGGGACTGGGCGGGCCGGTGGTCTGCCTCGCACCGACCGGTGACCCGCGACGCGACGGGTTCGCCGAGGCCGACCTGCTGCTGTACGACGGCGACGCCGACACGGCGTTGCTGGTCCTGATCGCACACGCACCCGACGACGGCGGTGCGGAGGACCCCGACCGGGTCCGGGCCGTCGCGGTGCTGCTGGGGGGAGGAGACACACCATGAGGACCAGGGGACTGCGCGGCGCACTCGCCGCCGACGAGCTGATCGGCGCGGGCAACGTCCTGACCCGGGTGCTGGCGCACGGCGCCGACCCGGACGGGCCGGGACTCACCTTCGACACCGTCGTCGACGGGCACCCCGCCGAGCACCCGCTCACGCTGGGACAGCTGGACGAGCGGGTGGCCGCCCGGGCCGCGTGGCTGCACGAACGCGGGGTGCAGCCACGCGACCCGGTCGCGGTGTGGGCGACGGCGGCGGCCGACATGGTGCTGAGCTACCTCGCGCTGACCCGGCTCGGCGCGATCCCAGCGCTGATGAACGGCAGGCTGCGGCCGGAAATCGCCGCCGAGTACGTCCGCCGCCTGCGCGGCGTCGGTGTGCTCGCCGACGACGCCCACGTCGCGCTGCTCGCCGGGCACGACCTCGGTGTGCCGGTGATCGGCACGCCCGCCGAGGCGGGCACCGGGGACCCGGCCGCCGCGCCCGCGCACTACCGGCACCACCCGGACGACCCGATCGTCATCACCCACACGTCCGGCACCACCGGTGTGCCGAAGGCGGTGCTGCACTCGCACGCCAGCCTGTTCGCCGCGACCCGGCACCTGCTGTCCATGCCGCAGGCGCAGGGCACCCGCCGGATCCTCAACGCGCTGCCCGCCCCGCACACCGCCACCGTGCTGATGGTCAACCAGGCCCTCGGCAACTCCGCGGAGATGTTCCTCCTCTCCGACCAGGGCGGCGAGCGGGTGCTGGACGCGATCCAGCGGTGGCGGCCCGACGGGGTGTTCGGCTTCTCGGTCACCTGGGCGGAGCTGGCCCGGTTCGACCTGTCGGCGTACGACCTGGACTCGGTGCGGCTGTGGTTCAACACCGGGGACAGCTCGCACGAGCCGCACATCCGGCGGCTGGTGGCGGTCGGCTCCCGGGACGTCATGACCCGCGACGGCGTCACCCGCGTGCCCGGGTCGGTCTTCATCGACGGGCTCGGCTCCAGCGAGATGGGGCACTCGATGTTCCACGTCACCCACACCCGCGACACCGACCGGTACGGCCGCTGCATCGGTCGTCCCTACCGGTTCACGAAGGTCGCCGTCCTCGACGCGCACGGCGACCCGGTGCGGGCCGGCGAGGTGGGCTGGCTCGGCATCGACTCGCCGTCGCTGTTCCGGGGCTACTGGAACGACTCGGTGACCACGTACCGGTTCCGCCAGCGTGGCTGGTACCTCACCGGCGACCTGGTGTACGCCGACGAGGAGGGCCGGTACTGCCACGTGGACCGGGCGGTCGACGCGGTCGACGCCGGCGGCGGGAAGCGGTTCTACACGGCGCTGTCGGAGGAGCGGATCCTCGCCTCCTGCCCGGACGTCACCGACTGCACGGTGGTCATCGTGCGCGAGGGCGACGCGGTGGTCACCGACGTGCTGCTGGAGCTGGCCGCCGGTGCGGACGGGACCGAGGACCGCACCGAGCGGGTGCGCGCCGCGCTCGGTGCGGACGTGGGGGCGACGCTGCGCCGGGTGGTGCCGGTCCGCTCCGACGACATCCCGGTCACCGTCACCGGCAAGGTCCGCAAGGTCGTGCTCCGGGAGCGCTACCTCAGCGAGGCGTCCTCATGACCGCCGTGATCACCGGAATGGGGTTGTTCACCCCGGCCGGGCGGGGTGTCGACGCCACGTTCGACGCGCTGTGCGCCGGCAAGTCCGGGCTGACCCGGCCGCCGGAGGACCATCCGGCCGCCGGGAGCCTGGAGGTCGCCGGGGTGCTGCCGGACGTCGACGCGCGCACCGTCGCCTCCGGCCCGGAGGCCAAGGTGCTCGACCGGATCGTCGTCCTCGCCCTGCTCACCGCCGCCGAGGCGCTCGCCGACGCCGGCATCGAGGTGGGCCGGGACGTCGCCCCGGACCGTGTCGCGGTCATCGTGGGCGGCGTCGGTGGCATGGCCACGCTGGAGAAGCAGGTGCTGGCCCGGGCCGAGCGGGGCCGGGCGGCGGTCAGCCCGTACCTGCTCACCGGGATCCTGCCGAACATGCCCTCGGCGCGGATCGCCATCCGGTACGGCATCCGCGGTTACAGCTCGTCGGTCGGCACGGCCTGCGCCTCCGGCGCCCAGGCGGTCGCCGACGGGGTGCGGCTGATCCGCGCCGGGGAGGCCGACGTGGTGCTCTGCGGGGCCAGCGAGGCGCCGCTGTTCCCGACCTTCGCCGACACCTTCGGCAACGCGCGGGCCCTCGCCCGGGGGTGGGACGACCCCACGGCGGCCAGCCGGCCGTTCGACCGCCGGCGCAACGGGTTCGTCCTCGCCGAGGGCGCGGCCCTGCTGGTCCTGGAGCGCGCCGAACACGCGGCGGCCCGGGGCGCCACCGGGTACGCCGAGGTCGCCGGCTACGGGGTGACCACCGACGCGTACCACCCGACGGCCCCGCGCCCGGACGGCGCCGGCGCGGCCGAGTGCATGCGGCGCGCGCTGGCCGGCGGCGGCGTGCCCGCCGCCCGGGTCGGCTACGTCAACGCGCACGGCACCGGCACGAAGCTCGGCGACATCGCCGAGACGACCGCCCTCGCGGAGGTCTTCGGCGTCGGCGGGGTCCCGGTCAGCTCGACCAAGGCGCTGACCGGCCACCTGCTCGGCGCGTCCGGTGTGCTGGAGACGGCGGCCACCGCGCTGGCGCTCGGCCGGGGGCTGCTGCCGCCGACGTACAACCTGGACGACCCGGACCCGGCGTGTCCGGCGGACCACATCCGCGCCGAGCCCCGGGCCACCGAGGCGGAGTACGCGCTGACCAACTCCTTCGGGTTCGGCGGCCAGAACGTGAGCCTGCTGCTCGCGCGGACCGCGGGGACCCGCGGGTGACGACACCACCGGCAACGACGACCACGGGCGGAACCGTGGAAAGGGCTGGGACATGGACATCCGTGGGATAGACCACATCGAACTCTACGTGGGGGACGCCCGGCAGGCCGCCTTCTACTTCTGCCGTGCGGTCGGCTTCGGCCTGCTCGGCCAGGGGGGCCCGGAGACCGGGCTGGCCGGGCAGCGGTCGCTGCTGCTGGGGCAGGCCGACATCCGGATGGTGCTGACCTCCGGGCTCACCGCCGACCATCCGGCGGCACGGTACGTGCAGCGGCACGGCGACGGCATCGCCGTGGTGGCCCTGGAGGTGGACGACGCCGCCGGGGCGTACGCCGAGCTGCTGGACCGGGGCGCGACCGCCGTGACGCCCCCGACCACCGTCACCGGTGCGGACACCGAGGTGGTCACCGCCGAGGTGGGGGGCTTCGGCGACGTGGTGCACCGGCTGGTGCAGCGGCGCGGTGACCGTCGCGACTTCCTGCCCGGCGTGATCGAGGCGGTCCCCGTCGACGGTGACGCCGACAAGCTGCTCGCCGAGATCGACCACCTGGCGGTCTGCGTGCCGCCGGGGCACCTGGAGACCACGGTCCGGCAGTACCGGGAGGTGTTCGGCTTCTCCGAGATCTTCACCGAACGCATCGAGGTCGACGGGCAGGCGATGAACTCGACGGTCGTGCAGAGCCCGTCGGAGCGGGTGACCCTGGTGCTGCTGGAGCCGGACACGACCGGCCGGGCGGGGCAGATCGACGCGTTCCTCGACCAGCACGCGGGTGCCGGGGTGCAGCACCTCGGGCTGCGCACCGACGACATCGTGACCGCCGTGGAGACGCTGGCCCGGCGTGGGGTGCGCTTCCCGGGCACCCCGGGCAGCTACTACGACGCCCTGGAGGCGCGGGTCGGTCGGGTCGACGCGCCGCTGGACCGGCTCCGGGACCTCGGCGTCCTCGTCGACCGGGACCACGGTGGGCAGCTGTTCCAGATCTTCACCGAGTCCATGCACGTGCGCCGGACGCTGTTCCTGGAGCTGATCGAGCGGCGCGGGGCGCGGACCTTCGGCAGCGGCAACATCAAGGCGCTCTACGAGGCCAAGGAACGGGAACTGGCCGCCGCGGCGGTCGTACCGCAGGGGGTGGGGGCATGACCACGACGGAGTTTTCGCCGACCTTGACCGCCGAGGAGGAGGCGCTGCTGCCCACCGACGAGGAGGTGGCGTTCTACGCCGAGCACGGCTGGTACCTGTCGAAGAAGCTGCTGACCGACGACGAGGTGGACGCCCTCGCCGCCGCCGCGGACCGCTACTACGCCGGGGAGCGGGACCACCGCCTGCCGGTACGCCCGCCGAAACTCGCCTACTGGGAGCCGTCGAAGGGGCCGGTGCAGCGGCACAACGACTACGTCCACCACGAGCACGACGGCCTCGCCGCGATCCTGCGCAAGCCGCTGATCGGGGCGGTCGCCGCACGGCTGGCACGGGCCAGCGAGATCCGGATCTTCCAGTCCACCCTGATCCTCAAGCCGCCGATCGACGGTGAACCGTCGAACATCGTGCCCTGGCACTTCGACAAGCACTACTGGGCGTCGTCGTCGTCGGAGGACATGCTCACCGCCTTCATCCCCTTCCACGACTGCGGCGAGGAGATGGGCACCATCACGATGGTCGACGGCTCGCACCGCTGGAAGGAGATCGGCGCGGACGACACCGTGGTGCGGCACTTCGCCGAGCGGGACCGCGACCAGCTTGAGGAGATGCTGGCCGAGAACGCCGCCCACAACGGCGCGACGATCCGCAAGGTGCCGATGGTGATCCCCAAGGGACACATGAGCTTCCACCACTGCCGCACCTACCACGGCAGTGGCGCGAACGTCAGCGGCCGACCCCGCCAGGCGATCTCGCTGCACCTGCAGGACGGCGCCAACGCCTGGCGGGAGTATCAACTCTCCGACGGCACCGTCGCCGCGTACAACCACGACGTGCTGGTCCGCCGCACCCACGACGGGCGGCCGGACTACGCGGACCCCGAATACTGCCCGGTCATCTGGCGCCACCGCGCCCAGCAGGGAGGCTGACATGTCACGGTACGACTGGGGTAGGACCCACCCGGGGATCGAGCGCCTGGAGAAGGCGGTGACCGACCGCCGCGACGTGGTGGTGCGGCACCCGCTCTACGCCAACCTCGACACCCACGAGGCGCTGGTCACCTTCATGGAGCACCACGTCTTCGCGGTGTGGGACTTCATGTCCCTGCTGAAGTCGTTGCAGCGGCAGCTCACCTGCGTCACCGTGCCGTGGATCCCCACCGGCCCGACCGGCAGCCGCCGCCTCATCAACGACATCGTCATGGTCGAGGAGAGCGACGAGCTGGGCGACGGCTACATCAGCCACTTCGAGCTGTACGTGCAGGGCATGCGGGAGGCCGGCGCGGGCACCGCCGCCGTGGACACGCTGGTCGACCTGCTGCGGGCCGGCCGTCCGGTCACCGCGTCGCTGGCCGAGGCCGGCGTACCCCGCCCGTCGGCGACGTTCGCCGCGACCACCTGGCAGATCATCGAGACCACTCCGGTGCACTGCCAGGCCGCCGCGTTCGCGTTCGGCCGGGAGGACCTCATCCCCGACATGTTCACCCAGGTGGTCGCGGTCAACGAGCGCAGCCAGCGGCTGCACACGTTCGTCGACTACCTGGAGCGGCACATCGAGGTCGACGGCGAGCAGCACACCCCGATGGCGATGCAGATGCTCGCCGACCTGTGCGGCGACGACGACGTCAAGTGGCAGGAGTGCGCCGACACCGTCAACACGGCGCTCGCCGCCCGGGCGAAGCTCTGGGACGACATCCTGGCCGCCATCAAGGGCCGAGGGTGACCGGGTCCGACCCGGTCCGGCTCTACCGGACGGTCCGGCTGATCCGCCGCTTCGAGGAGCGCGCGATCGGCCTGGTCCGCTCCGGGCACATCGTCGGCGGCATCCACCCGTACCTCGGTCAGGAGGGGATCGCCGCCGGCGTGTGCGCCGCGTTGCGCGCCGACGACGTGGTGGCCGGCACCCATCGCGGGCACGGTCACGTGCTCGCCAAGGGCGCCGACCCGGCCCGGATGCTCGCCGAGCTGTGCGGCCGGGAGACCGGGCTGAACCGGGGCCGGGGCGGGTCGATGCACGCCGCCGACTTCGCCGTCGGCGTGCTGGGCGCCAACGCGATCGTCGGCGCGTCCGGGGCGATCATGACGGGGGCGGTGTGGGCGGCCCGCCGTCGTGGCGGCGACGTCGTCGGGGTGAGCTTCTTCGGCGACGGCGCGGTCAACGAGGGGATGCTGCTGGAGGCGTTCAACCTGGCCGCGCTGTGGCGGGTGCCGGTGCTGTTCGTCTGCGAGAACAACGGCTACGCCACCACCATGCCGGTCGACGGCGCGGTGGCCGGCACCATCACCGGCCGCGCCGAGGCGTTCGGCATGCCGGCGTCCGTCGTGGACGGCCAGGACCCCGAGGAGGTACGCGCCGTCGCGGCCGCCGCCGTCGCGCGGATGCGCGCCGGCGGCGGCCCGGAGCTGGTCGAGGCCCGCACCTACCGCTTCGACGCGCACCACACCTTCGAACACGCCGTACGCCTGGACTACCGCCCCCCGGACGAGGTGGCCCGGGGCCGCTCCCGGGACCCGGTGGAGATCGCCGGGGCGCGGCTGGCCGACGCCGACCGGGCGGCGGTGGACGCCGAGGTCGAGGCCACCCTCGACGCGGCGGTCGAGTTCGCCCTGGCCAGCGCCGAGCCGGACCCGGCCGACGCGCTGGCGTACCTGTACGCCAGCGGGCTGACCGCCCGGGGAGGTGGCTAGATGCCGAAGCTGTCGTACCGCCGGGCGCTGACCCGGGCGCTCGCCGACGAGCTGGCCCGGGACCCGGATGTGTTCCTGCTCGGCGAGGACATCCGGGTCGCCGCGTCCAACGTCACCGCCGGGCTGCTCAAGCGGTTCGGGCCCGACCGGGTGCTCGACACCCCGCTCTCGGAGCAGGCGTTCACCAGCTTCGCCACCGGGGCGGCGCTGGCCGGGATGCGGCCGGTGATCGAGTTCCAGATACCGTCGCTGCTGTTCCTGGTGTTCGAGCAGATCGTCAACCACGCGCACAAGTTCCCGCTGATGACCGGCGGGCAGTGCGCGGTGCCGGTGACCTACCTGGTGCCCGGCTCCGGTTCCCGTACCGGGTGGGCGGGGCAGCACTCCGACCACCCGTACAGCCTCTTCGCCCACGTCGGGGTGACCACCGTCGTGCCGGCCACCCCGGCCGACGCGTACGGCCTGCTGGTGTCGGCGGTGCGCTGCGACGACCCGGTGGTGGTGTTCGCGCCGGCCGGGGCGATGGAGCTCCGCGCCGACGTCGACCTCGCCGGGCTGGCCCCGGTGCCGCTGGGCCGGGGTCGGGTGCACCGTTTCGGCGACGACGTGACCGTGGTGGCCGTCGGCCACCTCGTGCACGACGCCCTGGCCGTCGCCGACGACCTCGCCGACCAGGTGTCGGTGGAGGTGTTCGACCCGCGCACGCTGTACCCGTTCGACACCGACGGCCTGCTGGAGTCGGTGTCGCGCACCGGGCGGCTCGTGGTGGTCGACGACTCCAACCGGTCCTGCGGCATCGCCGGGGAGGTCATCGCCACCGTGGTGGAGCGGGTGCGCCTGGTCGCGCCGCCGCGCCGGGTGACCCGCCCGGACGGGGCGGTGCTGCCCTTCGCCCCGGCGCTGGACCGGGCCGTGCAGCCGGGCCGCGAGCAGCTGCGATCCGCGATCCAACACGTGATGAAGGACGGGTGAGACATGCTCGACGTCGACTACCGCTGGCCGTCGGCCGCACGGGCCTGGCTGGACCTGCCCGCCGACGTCCGCGCCGACATGGTGACCGCCGGGGCGCAGTCCTGGCAGGAGATCTTCGACGGGCGGGCCACGTACAACAAGCAGTGGCGGCTGGCCCGGCCGCCGGTGATGGACGAGACCTCGCTCGGCGTGCTCAACGCCGTCTGCGACCGGCTGGCGCAGCTGATCTTCGAGGCGTGCCGGCGGCGAGCCGGCACGGCGGGGGAGCTGCGGCGGCTGCTGGGTGTGCCGGACGGGGAGACCCGGCTGCTGGACGACGACGAGCCGCTGACCGAGGCCCTGCTGGAGGCGTTCCGCCCGGATGTCCTGCTCTCCGACGGGCTGCCCCGCGTCGTGGAGTACAACATCGACTCGAGCCTCGGTGGCGCGTTCGACGCGGACACCACCGTACGGCGGTTCGTCGAGGTCTACCGGCGGCGCGGCCTCACCGACCGGATCCGCCTGGAGGCGGCGCCGTCCGCGGTGGATCGCCGGTTCGCGGCGATCCGCTCCGGGCTGAGCCTGGCGGAGGGGGCGCGGGTCGCGATGCTGCTCGACTTCGACGCCGAGTACCCGGGACTGGACGACCCGGAGCGGTTCATCCGGGTGCTGGCGCCGGTGGTCGAGCGGGCCACCGCGTTCGGCCTGGACCTGGTCATCGCCCCGGTCTCCCAGTTGACGGTGGACGACCGGTCCCACCTGGTCGCGCGCGGCGCCCCGGTCGACGGGGTGTTCCGGCTGTTCGTGCCGAACCGGGTCACCCCGAGCGCGGGGGTGGACGCCCTGGAGACCGCCCTCGCCGCCGGCACCGTGCCGATGTGGGTCTCCGCCGCCGCGTGGCTGATCGCCAACAAGGCGGCCTTCGCGTGGCTCTGGGACGACGCCGACGACCTGCCCGCGGTCGACCGGGACCTCGTGCACCGGTACGTGCCGCGCACCTGGACGCTCACCCCGGACCTGCTCGACCGGGCCGTCGCCGACCAGCGTGACCTGGTGTCGAAGCCGGCGGACGGCTCGGCCGGGGTGGACGTGCTGATCGGCCGGGAGTGCGACGCCGACACGTGGCGCGACGGGGTGCGCCGGGCGGCCGAGCGGGGCGGTTTCATCCTCCAGCAGTACGTGCGGGCCGACGACGTCCCGCTGGACTTCGTGCACATCGAGACCGGCGAGACGGTGTCGGCGGACGTCCCGTACAGCATCGCGCCGTACCTGTTCGGCCGCGAACCGGCCGGGGCCTGCATCCGCACCGGCTTCCCCGGCTGCGACGCGGTCCTGAACCTGGCCCGCGGCGTCCTCCTCTCCGGCCTCCTGGTAGTCGACTAACCCACCCCACCCACCCCCACCCCCCCCGCCTTCTGCCGTTGATCAAGGGGTTTGCGTCACGACATACCGGGGTCGATGACGCGAACCTCTTGATCAACGGGGCGAAGGGCGGGGCGTGGCCTGGGGGTCGGGTCGGTGTCCCAACCGCTCGTCCTCGGCGGACGCCGCCGCGACGGCGTCGGCCGCCTCGTCCCGGCGGCGCTGGGCGGCCAGGACGACGCCGAGGGCGCGATACGCCGAGGCCACTCCGGTGCCGTGCCGGATCCGCTGGAAGACGTCGAGCATCTCCCGGAAGTCGCCCTCGGCGTCGCCGTGTCGTCCCTCGCCGGCCGCCAGCCAGCCCCGCTCCTGCCGTGCGTACCCGCGCAGGTAGTCGTCGTCCAGCTGCTCGGCGAGATCGAACGCCCGAGCCGTCAGCTCCGCGGCCTCCACGGGCCGGCCCGAGAGCTTGTGGGCCACGCCGAGACCGAGCAGCACCCAGGCGTGGTTCGCCTCCTCCGTCGCCGGCAGGAGGTCGGCGGCCCTGGTCAGAACGTCGAGGCTCGCCTCGGGCCGGCCGAGCGTGTTGTGCAGGATGCCGAGGGCGATCCGTACCTCGATCTCCTCCCTCGTCTCACCCAACCGCTCAAAGAGCGAGAGTGCGTACTCCAACCTGTCCTCGGCATCGGCAGGGCGACCACTGGCGCGCAGGGCCTCGCCCAGGCGGCGGGCCGTCTGGGCCAGTTCCCATTCCTCTCCGCACTCCTCGGCCAGGGCGAAGGCCTGCTCCGCCGTCCGCAACTCCAGCGCGACCTGTCCGGCCAACCCGTACGAGTGCGACACCCAACGCAGGGCGCGGGCCCGCCGCAGATCGTCGCCCAGGGCCACCGCGATGCGCTCGGCCGCGTGCCAGAGCGGCAACCGGTAGATGTGGTCGTCGGCAGCCGTCAGCAGCGGATGGACCGCCTCCACGAGCGCCCACGCGGGCTCGGCGAGACCGTCGGCCACGGCGGTCCGCAGCACGCCGAGGATGTTGTCGCGTTCCCCGGACAGGTCGGCCCTGGAACTCGCCCGCTCGCGTAGCCAGTCGAGGTGACGCGCCAGACAGGCGACCCGGTCGCCGGGCGTCTCATGGTGCTGCAGCATCTCCGCGGCGAACAGCCGGAGCAGGTCGTGTAGCCGGTAGCGCTGCGGCGTCGGGGCGTCGACCAGGAAGACGTCGACCAGCCTGTCCAGGGTTTCCCGGACCACCGGCGAATCGAGCCCGCACCGTCGCGCGGCCGATTCGAGGACGAACATGTCTCCCGGATGGGCGCCCGCGCGGCGGAACACCAGCCGGTCGAGGTCGGTCAGCTCGTCGTACGTCGCCTGGAACGTGGATCGCACGGCCCGGTCGCCCAACCGCAGTTCCTCCAGCCGCCGGCTCTCGTCCTCCAACCGGTCGGCGAAAGCGGTGAGTGTCCACTCGGGCCGGGTTCGGATCCGGGCCGCGACGATGCGCACGGCGAGGGGCAACCCCGCGCAGGCGTTGACGAGCCGTTGTGCGCCCGATGGGTCTGAGGCGATCCTGCTCTCCCCGGCGGATGCGGCCATCAGCCGGAGCGCCTCCGCCGCCGTCAGGGGCCCGAGGGTCAGCACGGCGGCGCCGGGCAGATCAGCGATGAGCCGACGACTGGTGACGAGGGCCAGGCAGGCCGTTCCGCCCGGTAGCAACGGGCGGACCTGCGCCGCGTCGGCGGCGTCGTCCAGCAGGACGAGGATCCGCCGGTCCGCGGTGGCCGAGCGGAAGCGGGCGGACAACTGCTCCACGGTGCCGCGTCGTTCCTCGCCGGAGTGTCCCAGGGCGTCGAGCATGCCGACCAGGGCCGCCTGTGCGGTCACCGATCGGGCGCCTCCGCCGCCGAGGGGCACGAACAGCTGGCCGTCGGGGAAGCGTGCCCGCACGCGGTGGGCGTAGGTCAGGGCGAGGGCGGACTTCCCGGTGCCGGGTGCCGCCGACACGACCACCACCGGCGCACGAGCGGTCACCAGCTCGTCGAGGGCGGACAGATCGTCCTCACGACCGACGAGCGGTGCTGCGGCGGGAAGCTCGCTCGGTGCCGGTGCCTCCCTGGCCGGAGGCGGTGGCGGAGAGGGCTGCGAGGCATCCTGGTTGAGGTGGTGCTGCCAGACCGCCAGGCCCGCGGTCGCCACCGTCATCAGCCCGAGCAGGGGCCAGGCCAGCCACTCGTACGGCGCGACGGACCCGGGCAGCCGCCCACCGGTCGCGATGTTCACCACCAGCGCGAGCATGACCGACAGCAGGCTCGACACGATCGCCAGCAGCACCGCGACGTGCCGGCGGTTGTTCATGCGGCCATGATGTCAGGTCACCTGTCGGCCAGGGCTCCCAGTCGCCGGTGCCGCCCGCCGACCCGTGACGGTGTGGGTGAGGTGGGTGGAGAGGCGGCGGAGGGTTTCCGCTGTCGCGATGGCGTCGCTGCGGGCGCTGCCGTGGCGGCCGTCGCTGCTGTAGATGGACGGGTCGGCCGTTTGCGGATGGTCGGTCAGGTGGACGTGGAGGGTGTTGAGCCGGTCGGCCAGGGCGCGGGTGTGCGCGGCCAGGCGGCGCATGCGTTCGCCGAGGCCGGCTCGGACCTTCTCCGGCACGGCGGGGCTGTGCGAGACGTCGAACATGCCGACCGTGATCACGTCGGCGCCGGCCGCCTGCAGCGCCTCGACCATGGCGGTCAGCTCGGCGTCGACCGCGGCCGGGTCGTACGCCGGGCGGAACGCGTCGTTGCCGCCGCACACCACCAGTGCGAGGTCCGGCCGGAACTCCAGTGCCGGGGCCAGCTGGGTGGCGCGGACCTCGTGCGCCCGCAACCCGCGCAGCCCGAGGTTCAGGTACGCCAGCTCGGGGCGTACGGCCCGGAGCTCGGCGGCGATCCGGTCGGCCCACTGCACGTCCGGGTAGCCCGGCACCGGCTCGCACAGCCCCTCGGCCACGCTGTCACCCAGCACCACGAATCGCCGCCACGGGTGGTCGCGCAGCAGCGCCGCGCTCTCCCCGGGGCGCAGGCACCACGGATCGGTCGCTTCGGTCGACGTCGACGGCATGCCGGCACGCTAGCGGACACCCGGCGGCGCGTCGATCGTCCGATCGGGACGGCATATTGAGCCCCACCTCTTTACCTCTGCCTTGGCCAGTGAAAATATGTGCCCATCGATCGACCGGCCGTCGATCCCGCCGCCCTCAGCCGGTACGGCGTCGCCGTCTCCTGAGCAGTAAGGAAGGGCCCCCTGTTAACGCCTGGCGTAGAGCAGGGGGCCCTTGTTAACACCGCTCCGGCATGATGGACCGCGTGACGCAGGTGGCGGTGTGCGGGCCGGCGACCGCGACGGACACCGAGATCGCCCACGCCCGCCGGGTCGGGGAGCTGCTCGCCGAGCGCGGCGCCACGGTCCTGTGCGGAGGCGGGGGCGGGGTGATGGCCGCGGTCGCCGCCGGCGCTCGCTCCCGCGCCGGCCTCGTCGTCGGCGTACGCCCCGACGACGGCACCGCCCCCGGCCCCGCCGCCGACGTGACGGTCACGGTCGCCACCAACCTCGGGCAGGCGCGCAACGCGGTCCTGGTGTGGAGCGCCGACGCGGTGATCGCCGTCGGCGGCTCCTGGGGGACGCTGAGCGAGGTGGCGCTGGCGATGCGGCGCGGCGGCGTACCGGTGGTGGTGCTCGGCGGCTGGCGGGTCGTGGGCGCCGACGGCGTGCCCCTGGCCGGCCCGGTGTCCGTGGCCACGCCCGAGGAAGCGGTCCGGGTGGCCCTGTCGGCTTGACGACGCCCGCCCGGGTCGCGCGGCGCGGCGGGCGACGGCGACCGGCCGCGGGGCCGACGATGCGCCGAGGAGCACGCGGCCGTCCCGGCCGGTGCGCGGAGAGGCGGGACGGGTCGTCGTGCTGAACGCGTTCCTCCAGGCGCTCGCCCCGAAGCTGCTCGAAGCCGTCCTCGTACCCCTGGTGACATGGCTCGCGCCCCGGTTGCTGCGGTCCGTGCCGCACCGCGCCTCCCCGAACTGCCCCCGCTGCGGCGAGTACGGGGTGCGGCGCTGGGCGCCTCCCGGGGTGTGGGTCGTCTTCCTGCTGAGCATCTTCGCCTTCGCGATGGGGTTCACCTTCACGCTGCTGGGCCTTCCGTTCGCGGTGCTCGGCCTGGCGGTGTCCGTCGCGACGGACGGGATCGCCGGCCTGCCCCGGGGACTGCTCGCGCTGACCGGCCCCGTGGTGCCCGCGGCGATGATGATCCTCGGGGCGCTCGGGCTGGGCTTCTACCAGAGCTATCCGCCGAAGTGGTGTGCCCGGTGCCAGGCGCGGTGGCCGCGCCGGTCGCGGGCGGAGCACCTGCGGGACGCCGGGGCGGTCGTGTTCGGCTGTGCCTGCGGCCAGCGGCTGCGCGTGCCGGCCACGGCGGCCGGGCGGGCGATCCGCTGTCCCCGGTGCGGGGCGGCGCGGCGCACGGCCCCCACCGTGGACGACACCCCGGGACGGGTGCGGCCCGGCCGGCGGGTGTGAACGCAGGGTCAGTCCAGGAGGGAGAGCAGGTCCCCGGGCTCGGCGACGGCCAGGTCGGCGGGTGCCGACGGGTCGTACATGTGCCCCCAGCCCGCCGCCACGGACAGGGCACCGGCACCGCGGGCCGCGCCCAGGTCCAGGGGCGAGTCGCCGACGTAGGCGATCTGCCCGGGCGCGACGTCGAGTCGCCGGCAGGCCAGCAGGACGCCCTCGGGATCCGGCTTCGGCCGGTCCACCTCGTCGCCGCCGACGATCACCGCGACGTGCTCCGCCAGGCCGGTCCGCCCGAGCAGGATCCGGGCGGCCTCCGCGCTGGCCCCGGTGAACAGGCCGACCGGCACCCGGCGGGCGGCCTCCGCGAGCAGGTCCGCCACCCCCGGGTAGACGGTCACGCGGTCGGCCGCGGCGGCCAGTTCCTGGTGGTAGCGGGCCATGTCCTCCTCGGTGGCCCGGCGGCCCAGCAGCGCGGAGAGCAGGTCCACGGGCGCGCCGAGCGAGTAGCCGGCGATGATCTCCTCGTCGGTGTGCTCGCGACCGCCCCCGGCGAGGACCGTCGCCCGGTACGCCGCCGGCACGGCGGCGTGCGACTCGATCAGTGTGCCGTCCATGTCGAAGACCAGCCCCGTCAACGGGGTTCGCGTGTGTGCCACGCAGTCGAGGCTAGCCAGCCGGGAGCCCGGCGCGGTGGGCGGCGGCAAGGCGCTTCGGCGCGCGGGCGTACCAGCCCTCGGTGATCAACTCGGTCAGCTCGTCCACGTCGATGCGTTCCAGCCGGACCAGGACGGCCGGGTAGCCGTCGAAGTGCGGCGTGGTGAAGTAGACGGTCGGATCGTCGGCGAGCAGCGCCTCCCGGGCGCCGAGGTCGGGCACCTGCGCCCCGAGGATCGGCCCGTCGGGCGCGGTGTCACCGAGGGCTTCGAGGTCGGCGCGGCGCAGCGGTCGTTCCCAGACGAAACCCTTGTCCCGGACCTTCCAGGCGGGCAGTCCGTCGTACGAGGGCTTCTCGGTCGTCTCCGGCAGGCTCAGCGCGATCCGCCGCACGTCGTCCCAGGTGGCCACGACCCGACCCTACGCCGACCCGGTGGGTCCCGGGGTCCCCTCGTCGAGCAGCGCGTCCAGTGCGCGCCGCGCCAGGGCTCGCGTGACCGGGGCCGGATCGTCGTACGTGATGAGGGCCTTCCACAGTGCCCAGCCCCGACCCGCCGGGTTGATCAAGGAGTTTGCGTCAGCCGAGAGACGATTTCTGACGCGAACCCCTTGATCAACCCGGTGGGCTGGGGGAGGGGGTCGGGGTGGGGGTGGGGGAGGGGGTCGGGGTGGGGGTGGGGTGGGGGCGGAGGGCGGTCAGGAGGGGGATCGCGGTCACCAGCAGGGCGAAGACGGCTGCTGCCAGGAGGGCGGGGACCAGGCCGAGGGCGGTGACGGTCCAGCCGCCGAGCAGCGCGCCGGCCGGGAGCCCGGCGAAGGCCAGGGAGCCGGACAGGCCGATGACCCGGGTCTGCAGATCCGCCGGCACCCGCTCGTACAGCGCCACGCCGAGCAGTGGGTTCACCACCGCGATGCCGATGCCGGACAGGAACGTCACGACGAGCACCAGCGGCAGGTCCTCGCTGAGCGCCAGCACCAGCAGTCGGGGCGCGCCGCTGACCGCCGCGCCGATCGCGAAGGTCAGGTCGCGGCGCAGCCGCGCCCCGTACACGGTGAAGAGCACGTTGCCCAGCAGCGCCCCGGCGGAGAACGCCCCGAGCACCAGGCCCAGCCCGGCGGGGGTGCCCAGCACGTCGGCCACCCAGAGGGGGATGTAGACGGCGATGCTGGCGTTCACCACCATGTTCAGCGCGGCGATGACCAGCAGCATCGTCAGCAGCGGCCGGTCCCGGCCGAGGTACCGGAAGCCGTCGCCGAGCGCCCGCAGGTACCCCTGCGGCTGGGCGGGAGCGCCGCCGGTCGCCGCCGGGGACCGGACCAGCAGCCCGATCAGCGCGGCGCACACCGCGAAGGTGGCCGCGTCGATGAGGATCGCCCAGGTCACGCCGAACCACCAGATGAGCAGGCCGCCCAGGCCGGCGCCGACGAGGGTGACCACCCGGCCCAGCCCGTCGTAGACCGAGGTGAGCCGGAGCAGCGGTACGTCCGCCGCCTGCGCCACCGGCCGGAACAGCACGTGCTTGACCCGGTCGCCGACGCCGCGCAGCGCCCCCACCACGGCGACCAGCGCCACCAGGGCCCCGAAGCCCAGCCACGGCGTGAGCGCCACCGCCACCATGAGCCCGGCGCTGCCCACGTCCGCCGCGATCGAGGTGCGACGCAGCCCGATCCGGTCGGCCAGGGGGGTGCCCAGGGCGCTGGACAGCAGGTAGGGCAGCGTCTCGGCGGCGGCCACCACGCCCATCTTCACCGGGCTGCCGGTGGTCTCCAGCACCAGCCACGGGATGGCCACCACCGAGATCCGGCTGCCCAGGTTGGACAGGAGGTCGGCGCCGACCAGGGCGACCAGTTGGCGGCGGGGCGTCACGCCCGGCTGCCGATCGAGGCCGCCGGATGCTCGACGGCCGACGGGTGGTCGGCCGCGTACCGCGCGCGCAGCGCCCGCTTGTCCACCTTGTTCGAGCGGTTCAGCGGCAGCCGGTCGACGAACTCCACGCCGCCGGGGGCCCAGGTGTCGCTCAGGGTGGTGGTCACCAGGTCGATCAGCTCCGCGCCGGTCACCGTCGCGCCGGGGGCCGGCACCACATAGGCGTACGGCAGTTCGCCGGCCACCTCGTCGGGTACGCCGATCACGGCGGCGGCGCGGACCTGCGGGTGCCCGGCCAGCACGTCCTCGACGGGGCGGGAGTAGATCGGCCAGCTCCGCTGCCGGGTGAGGATGCGGTCGGAGAGGCGGTCGACCAGGTAGAGGTAGCCGTCGGAGTCGGTGTGCCCGATGTCGCGGGTCCGCACCCAGCCGTCGACCAGCGTCTCGGCGGTCAGCTCCGGCTGGCCGTGGTAGCCGGCGAAGCGCAGGCCGGTGTGCACCCACACCTCGCCGTCCACGCCCGGTGGCAGCACCGTGCCGTCCTCGGCGCGGATCTCGACGCGCACGTCGCCGTACGGCTTCCCGCAGGAGCGCAGCCGCTCCGGGTGCTCCGGGTCCTCGGTCAGCCCCGGCAGGGCGGTGATCACGACGG
This sequence comes from Micromonospora sp. NPDC049497, assembly GCF_044465805.1. NCBI lineage: Bacteria > Bacillati > Actinomycetota > Actinomycetes > Micromonosporales > Micromonosporaceae > Micromonospora > Micromonospora sp. NPDC049497. Next base: position 317,613 of record NZ_JBITMC010000006.1, read on the forward strand.
CCTCGCTCAGCCCGTACACGATGCGCAGCACCGGGCCGAAGCGCGCGATCGCCTGGCGCAGCCGGGCCGGCGCGGCGGGCCCGGCGCCCACGTTGAACATGAACATCGCGGAGAAGTCCGCGCCGTCCAGCGCCGGGTGGTCGAGCACCTCGTAGAGCATCGGCGGGGTGACGAACGTGGAGGTGATCCCCTCGGCGTCGACGGCGCGGATGAACGTCTCCGGGTCCCAGCCGTCGCGGGGGAACAGCACGCCGCCGGTGAACAGGTTGAACAGGGTGGTGATCTGGCCGCTGGCCAGCCACATCGGCGAGTACGACAGGTGCCGCAGCAGCGGGTACCCGGCGGCGCGGAAGCCCGCGGCCAGCGCGAGGACCTGGGTGTAGAAGCTCTCCCGGTGGTGCACCAGCTTCGGGGTGCCGGTGGTGCCGGAGGTCTGCAGGAACGACTCCGGGGCCGGCGCCCCGACCGACGGGTCGATGTCGGCGGCCTCGGCGTCCTGCTCGGCGGCCCACCCGGTCAGGTCGGGGCCGGCCCCGCCCGCCCCGAGGCAGAACACCGGTACGCCGGGCAGGCCGGCGGCCAGGTCCGGACCCACGCTCGCGGGGTCCCGCGCGTCGTAGAGCAGGGCGTCGGGGCGGGCGAGCCGGACGAACTCGTCGACCTCCCGCCGGGAGGTGACCGGGGCGACCCACATCGTCCGGCAGCCCAGCATGTGCAGGGCGAGCTGCACGAGCGACGCCTCCACCGGGTTGCCGAGCACGACCAGCACCCCGTCGCCCGGCCGTACGCCGTGCCGGCTCAGCATGGCGGCCAGCCCGCGCACCTCGGCGCGGACGTCGGCGTAGCTGAACCGGCGTCCCCCACCGACCAGGGCGTCCCGGTCGCCGAACTCCGCGAACAGCTCCAACGCCCGGTGCACGTAGCTCGTCCGGCGTACGGGTCGGTCGGTCATCGGCGCGGCTCCCCCCATCGGCGACAGCGGCCTCCGGGCGGCTCCGGGGACCGGCACGGCAGGTCCCGGTGTCCCCGGCGACCGTGCCGCCGACTGCGAGCGTAGGCAGGAGGGGCCGACGCGGCACAGGGCCGAACGGTGCCCACGCCGACCCGGAGGACATTTGATCACGTCGATCAGGTCGATTGACGCCCGTCATCGGCGGCGATTAGTTTCCGGTCCATCGCCCAGGTGAGTGCCGTCAGCGGACGGGACCCTGGGCTGCCCACGATGGAGGTTCAATGTCGACCCCGAAGAGATGGCACGTCGTCGCCACCGCGGCGATCCTGCTGGTAACGGGCACCCCGGCCGTGGTGGCGAGCGCCGGCCCTTCCGACGCCGACCGGCGTGACCGGACAACCTGGGCGGCGACCTGGGCGACGGCGGTCACCCGGGGCAACGCGACCGGCCTGACCAACACCGGCCTGAACAACCAGAGCGTCCGGATGGTCGTCCACACCACGGTCGGCGGCCCGGTGCTGCGGGTGCGGCTCAGCAACATGTACGGCGAGCAGGCGGTCCGGGTGGGCCGCGCGACGATCGCCCGGCCGAACACCGCGACCGCCGACGACCTGTCCGACATCGATCCGGCGACGCTGCGCGAGCTGAGCTTCGGCGGCGCCGCCTCGGCCACCATGAACCGGGGCGCGGAACTGCTCAGCGACCCGCTGGACTTCCCCGTCGCCGACCAGTCCGACCTGGTGCTCACCGTGCACTTCCCGACGCCGACGGGCCCGGTGACCTTCCACGGCCAGTCCCGGCAGACCAACTTCATCGGCGCCACGGACCTGACCTCCGCCGCCGACGGCGCCGGATTCACCATCCGTCCCAACTGCTGCTGGTTCTTCCTGTCCGGGATCGACGTGCAGCGTCGGCACAGCCCCGGCTCGGTGGTGGTCTTCGGCGACTCCATCGCCGACGGCAACGGCAGCACCGTCAACGCCAACAAGCGCTGGCCGGACCTGCTCGCCGACCGGCTCATCGACGCCCGCCCGGACGTACGCACCCCGGGTGTGCTGAACGCCAGCCTGGCCGGCAACCGCCTGAACCACGAGGGCCCGGAGCCCGGCGCGGGCGACTTCCCCGGCTACCACGAACTCGGCCCGAACGCCCTGGCGCGGCTCGACGAGGACGTGTTCTCCCAGACCGACGCCCGTACCGTGGTCACCCACCTGGGGATCAACGACATCTGGATGTCGAACGACTCCGCCGACGCGATCATCGCCTCGCTGCGGCAGGTCAACCAGCAGGTCCAGGCGCGTGGCCTGCGCAGCCTGGTCGCCACGCTCACCCCGTACGAGGGGCACGGCAAGCCCGGCGTGTGGACGCCGGAGAAGGACGCCACCCGGCAGGCGGTGAACGCCTGGCTGCGCGGCGAGGGCGCCGCCGAGTTCGACGGGCTGCTCGACTTCGACGCGGTGCTGCGCGACCCGGCGCAGCCCAGCCGGCTGCTGCCCGCGTACGACTCGGGGGACCACATCCACCCGAACGACGCCGGCAACCAGGCCATGGCGGACGCCGTGCCGCTGCGCCTGCTCGGTCTGTGACACCCGGTGCGGGGGGGGGGGGGCCCCCCCCCCCCCCCCCCCCCCATACGGGGGGGGCCCCCCCTGGCCCCCCGTGGCCACGGGGGGGCCCCGCGCTCAAACCCCCCGGGGGGGGCGCAACCCGATACCAGCGCACC